>SSFP01000110.1 GCA_008015455.1 Polynucleobacter sp.
ATATTTCTTGGTTCATCAGGCTTTGAGATGTGGAGAGATAATAACAAAGTGATTAGTATATACAATCTTACTTCATCAGGAAGAATCGGAAAGGAGATTTTAACTATAGACCCTACAACAAGAGAGACGTACAGGATGGCCATGTCAGAGTTAAAGGAGCTCCCAACGCTTTCTTCTGGTCATATTCCATACTCAAATGGAACAACTTTAGCTGGAACTGCTAATTTGTTTTGGGATGCAACCAACAACAGATTAGGTGTAGGGACAGCAACTCCATCTTACCGATTGCATGTAGTTGGTGGAAATCCAATGTTTGCAAACAGCAATGATGTAAATATGTATTTCAATACAACTCAGAATTTTATTCGTGCTAACTCCAACTTTGGCTACTTCGACATTACTGCTGGTAATGCGAGTCGCCTTTACATCGCAGATGTTGTTCAGTCAAAAGTTAGACTTCAAGGTGAAGATGAAATTCGTGTATCAACTTCTGGGAGAGATAGCTCTCAGTTGGCTCTTTACAACAACTTATCAAACCATTTTATTACCGCAAAAGCAGGACAGCTAAGATTTGAAAGAGGTACTGCTGCAACTAAAGTGAATCCAATGTTGTCTATGAACAATACCAACATCGGTATGTTCACCAACTCACCAAACTCCAATGCAGCATTGCATATAAGTTCTAATCTTGGATTTTTAATGCCATCAATGAACACTGCAACAGCAACATCTTCTATGACAGCTCCTATTAATGGTTTAGCATACTATAATACAGACTCCAACCGAGTTATGATTTATCGCAGTAGCTTATGGAGGGGAATTAGATATACAGATGAAGGCTCTGGAAGTGGCACTGGAATTACAGATGGTGATAAAGGAGATATAACAGTTTCAGGAAGCGGTGCAACTTGGAGTATTGATAATGGTGCTGTTAATGACGCAAAAATTTCAAACGTAGCTCTTTCAAAAGTATCTGGCATAAGCATCACATCTCCATTAAATGGTCAATATCTTTTTTACAATGGTACAAACTGGATAAACAGTTTCTTGGGAAGTAACTTTGACTTAACTGGAATTACAAATGGACTTACTCTTTCAAACTACGGGGGTGTTACTTGGGCTAATAATTCACTGTTACCAAGAGATGCTAATGACGCTCGTTATGACCTGAAAACTGATAATATCGCTTCAACGAGAATAACAGGTACACTTCCAATAGCAAATGGAGGAACTGGTGCTACAACTGCAAATGCTGCAGCAAACAATATATTGCCATCGCAAACTGGAAATGCTACAAAGTTTTTAACTACAGATGGAACTAATACATCTTGGGCAACCGTATCATCTGGCTCTGGTTCAATTAGCGGAGGAACTGCAAACCAGATTTTGGTAAAAAACTCGAGTACAGATGGAGACTACTCATGGAAAAGTTCTTTGTTTGATGTTTACAAAAACGAGCCAACTCAGATAGCAAGAATATTTAGCGACTTTTGGCAAAATACATCTACGACTGGTACAGACGGAGCATTCAGGGCTTCGGTATCTGGTGGCGGTGTCGTCGAGCAGTCGACTGTAGAAAACTCTATGGGCGTTGTTTCTTTGGGGACAAGTACATCCGCTACCGGAAGGGCTTTACTTCATTCCACTACGAGCGCAATTAGCGTAGGAGCTGGAAAGATATTTATCAGCATGAGGGTTTATGTTCCAACGCTTTCAACATCAACAGAAAGATACGCATTTCACATAGGACTTGGGGATAATAACAGCGGTCTTGCCCAGACAGACGGAATAAGTTTTTTCTATGACGAAGGTGGAGCAATTACCGGAACCGCATCAAGTCAGTGGCAGGCCTGCGTATCTATAAACGGAACAAGAACATACCAAACACTTGGCATAGATGTCATTCAAGCTGGATGGACTACTCTTGGATTTGAAACTACATCAGACGGTTCCACTGCAACATTCTATGTAAACGGAACCGCAAGAGGAACTACAATGTCTACAAGCGGACTCACTCCTTCTACACGTCAAACAGGCATACAAACATCTATACTTAAAAGCGCAGGAACAACTGCAAGAAGTGTTTATGTTGACTGGATTAACTTTATTCAAGAATTTTCAACTCCTCGTGTTGACCAAGACCCAGTATAATATGAAAAAGACAATACTACTTTTATCGTTTGTTCTTGCGTTTATATCGTCTTACTCTACCAACTATAATTGGTATGGAGGTAATACGTGCGAAACAGCAGTAGAACTTTATAACCTAAACGTAAACCTTTCTCTGTCTCCTGGAGATACTGTATTTATCAGCAAGAAATACAAGCTGATAAATCTTCAGAATATACGTGGAACAAGGGAGAACCCGATAGTGTTTGTTTTGAGAGATTCTGCTCTTGTTGGTTGTAATACAACTAATGGATACGGAATTACATTAGACGGATACTGGTACGAGTTCTTGATGGATACTTCAAATACCACTGGATGGGATATGAAGTTCAAGGTAATGAACCAGTCAGGAGTATTGATGAATAACGGGATAGCATTAAACAGTAGCTACAATTGCAAAATAAATGGAATTTCCATTGAGTATGCAAAAGTAGGTATACTATCAAATCCGCTTCCTGGAACTCGCAGACCAAATATCACTATCGAGAATATAGCTATTCAAGATATACAAACAGGATTAGGCGAAGGTCTTGGTACATCTGAAGCTGCATATCTTGGAAACACTGGCTCAAATGACACTACTGGAACAAGCTGGTTTGATAGTTTATATCTTATTAACATAAGGATAAGAAACGTAGATGGAGATGGAATCCAGATTACTCGTGGAAGAAACATAGTAATAATGGATTGTATAGTTACAAACTGGGGAAGAAAAAACATCAACCAGCAAAGAACTGCGTACTTGATGGGCGGAGCATCGCAAGGCAGTCTTGAAAACATAGTTGCAGATAGTGGAACTGGAACATATCTAATGTTTTTTGGTGATGGTTATAGTACTGTAAATAATTTCAGATTTACAAATGGAGCAACCTCAGCAGGTGAATCTGGTATTTATTTGAACAGGAAAAATGTAATAGTTGGCCCAACGTTGTCTGCAAAAATATCTAATGGTGTAATGACAGGAAGTGCTGCGGAAGGAGTAAGAAACGATAACGCAGTTTCAGTAGTTCGTTGTAATACAGATATAACTGGTTACGGAACATCTTTGACAACTGGCTCGAATCATTCAACCTCTTTTGATTGTGGAGTTGCGTCAAGTAACAAAATGTCATCTGTTAATAATCCAATGCAGTTTTCAACTTCAAAATTTGGTCAAAGCGAAATAATAGCTCCGCCAACAATAACTCCTACGACATCAGGCTTTATAACAACTGCAACAGACACTGTCGATGTAGCTGTTTCAACATCAAATACAACAAGCGTATCTTGGCAAATGTTATCTGGCTCTGGAAGACTCCTCAATAAAAACGGGTTTACAAATAAGATATACGGAACAAATTACTCGGAGCCGAGCACTGTAAGGGCTATTGCAAGTGGTTACGGTGGCATAGCTTACACAAACTTTACAGTTCAGGCCACTCCGTCTTATGATAGTATCGAAGCATTTGGAGCTGTTCCGTTTTATACAGAGGACAAGTTCTACGGTACAATGACTATTACTCCATACGCAACAGGCGACAGCTCGTTGATAACGTACACTGGAGCAGACTCTCCGTTTACATCAGATTATCTTGATAAAGAATTTGTTGCATTTAGAGCTCATAGAACAGACTCTTTTCCAACAACAAAAAACTGGATTCCTGGAGTAAGTAGTTGCGTTTACAGTAAGGTTATCAGAATTGTAGATGGAAAAAACGTTCGTGTAAACTTTAAGTATAACGGAAACAACGAGTCATCTCCACAAGTTACAACGGGTGCATACGGATACTTTTTCTATGACAACAGGGCAGCTTTTAATTCAGCTTTAAGCAGTGCAAGGACAAAGCCAATTTCTTTGAAGAATGGCTCAACTTACGCAGTAAAGGGCTTGTTTGGAGATGATTACCTTTCAACAGAGAATCCTATAATATTTGTAGCAAGAGACACTAACTCTTCAGTTCCTGCGAATATTAAATACTCTATCGAAGACGAGTGGACAGCAAATGGCAAGCAGCTTTGGGGAGGATGGAATGAAGGGACTTCTGTTCCAACGAGCTATTCAAATGAATTTGGAAGCAGGATTGTTCCTTTCATAATAAAGCAAAATGTCGTTGGAGGAGAGTACACTATCAGATTTTCTAATATTCGGATGCTTCCTCCGCATTACAGCAATCGCTGGCAGCAGGGAAGTTCATTGGGAAGTTACTTCGTAGCGTCTGGTTCTGTAAACGGTTCAAATACATATCAACACTGGGGAGTAGTTGACATCGCAGGAAGCGATAGCAGGTTTGAAAGGAGGAGATACTCAAATATAAATTTCCCAGATACTCCTTCATTCATACTTCCATTTGGATTTGCATACAGCAATGGCGGAGGAAAGTCTGGAACTGTGTCATATCCAACTGGAGACAAGGTTGATATTGTAGAGTTCATGGACTACAGATTACGTCCAAATCCAGCTAATACAGCTAATTCAACGTGGCTGTCAAATGCAAACTTTGCAAATATAAAGAACAAGGTAAAAACTGCTTTATCAACAATAGCAGTTGGAGACGGAACTGGTGGTTATGGTATTGCTGGAAACAAGTTCACTCTTAAAGGAATAGGGAGAGACACTTCTGTTGATTATACAATTGATACATTGCTTGCAGATATCGGACTTGACATTTCTCCAAATACAAGAGTTAATTCCATGAGAACTCGTGCAATGCTAAAAGAGGTAACAGTTAATGGAGAGCAAAGACTTGTAATGGATGGTAGTCCAGATAGCTCTTGGACTGTTTGGAGTATTCAAACTTACTATGACTGGAGCGCTGGTATGGTCGGTTCAGCCACATACGCAAAGATTCGTGCAAGAATAATTGTAGATGGAGATACATTGACAATACCATTAGCAAGTGCAGGTAGTGAACAGGCGAGACCGCCAGTTGGACTAAACGACAGCAAAAACTTTGTTGTTCAAAACGTAAGAAGCACACTTATGGCGCATACACTACCGAGTGTTGGGACAAACAGCAAACTCTACATACAGACTGCATTAGACCCAAAGAACTTCAGTATTTGGCCTCACTTGGCAGTAAAGGGAGACACGATAACAGTTACATCAACAGGCGACAAGTACAGAGTATCGTCAAGCAAGTTTGTCTATACAATAAGTTCTGTGATAAACTATGCGCAGGGTCTTGATTTAGTTCCATTAGACGGAGCACCTGCTTTGTCTACTGCGACAAATCAAGTTTTAGATATTACATTCAACACTGCTAAAGCAAGAAACTATTTGGATAACTGGTATGCAGGTGTGATAATAGATTATCCAAGGCAAACTGGAACCGATGCATGGAACTCGCCAGATTTGATTGTTGATGGAGGAGAGATGAACTATGGAGATAGCGAGGTAAATCACGACTTTGCTAATATGAGAAAATGGGGAAACTTGCGCTACGGAACAGAGTTTGGAGAACACGTATCTCATAACCAGCAACTATGGAAGATGCCAAAGATTCAAAAGATGAAAAATGTGTTTGAATATCGTTCTGCTGATTGGTACGGTAATGTTTCAGGTAAATCATTTTGGAGAAGAGAAGCTGTTTCAGGCGTGAGAACTTATTATGAAATTGATGGCGGATGGATGAAAGGTGTGAATGGAGGCGGAGCAAGTCGTGTTAGATACTTAAACAAACCTAAGATTGGTGGTGGCAACACCTTAGTTTATTCATCTCCTCTTGCCCCATCAAATGCAATACCAATGTTTAGTCATGGGTTTGTTCATGATGGCAACGGTGCTGAATTACTTTGCGATATTCGTGTTACTATTCCAGAAGGAGATACAATGGATTTGAGAAATTCAACTTTCAGGTATATCAATAATGGACTTACTGTTCATCCGTATGGCCCTAATAGTCGCATATTAATGGACAACTTCACATTCATTGGCGGTGCAGCAGGATTTAGTTATGAACAAGCAATAACACTTTCTAACCGTACAACAGCAGATACTGCAATGAATATGGGTACTCCTATATCTACAGGAAGTTGGGTCGGTAACATAACAGGAAACAATGTCGTTGCAGGATTTTCTGGAACCGCTGATTACAATAATCTCTACATAAATCTAACTTCATTCTCTCCAACTCCATTGCTTAATCGTTGGTGGATTACAACTGCACCAACTTACCCATTGTATTGCTCAAAAGTGCTTATAAACGGACTTAACCCAACGCCAAACAGTTCTCCTATCAGCTATATAAACCCATGTCCTCCACTATAAAAACCAATTACTATGATTGACAAAATTTCTATCGAAAGGATAAACAGCCTACACCCTAAGATAAGGGATATTGTAGGTAACATCTACGTAGACGAAGTATCAAAAGTGCTTGGCGTAGATACATTTTGCAGAATAGCATATGGACTCAGAACATTCAAAGAGCAGAACGAGCTATACTCATTAGGGAGAACGAAGCTTTTCTCTCCAAATGGAAAAAGGCTTGGAATAGTTACAAATGCAAAAGCAGGACAGTCTTTTCACAACTATGGACTTGCATGGGACATAGTATTAATAAGGAATGTCCAAGGAAAGCAATCAGCCGTTTACGAGACTGCTGTTGATTTTGATAAAGACGGCGTTTCAGATTGGCTTGAAGTTGCAAGATGCTTCAAGAAGATAAACGCAGAATGGGGAGGAGATTGGAAAGGAAAGCTATACGATGCTCCTCACTTTCAGATAACGTTTGGGAGGACTTGGAAAAACCTTCTCGAATTAAAGAGATCTGGGAATGTTATAGTTGGTACTGAATACCCAATTATCTAACACGGTTATCCACAAGACAAACGGAAGGAAATGTCACAAATTCAAGCAAAAGAGCAAACAATAGTTGTTTCAAAGAATGTAGCAGGCATCTTTGTTTTTGTTACTCTAACATTAATATCAATAGTTTCCTATCTTGGAAATATGGTTTGGAATCAGCAGATGAAAGGTATTGAAGCTGTTAACAAATCACTCGAACAAAAGATAGAGAGGTTAGCTAACAATCAAGCCATAATGGCAAACAACCAAAATAAGATGGCTTCTTATTTAAGGAAGATAGGAATAAAGGTAGGAATAGATGAGGATATGTACTTGGATATACTCATAGGAAAGCATGAGCTAAGCCCAGGTAGCGAAGAGCCTGAAAGAGACACTACTTTTGTTTTTGTTGATGCCATCCCAGCTAAGGAAATCACAATCAAAAAACCGAGATTAGCATTTTTTCTTAAACAATAAAAACAAAACAAAATGAGCACACTTGAAAAGTTAATCGTAAGATTAAAAGCCGAGACTCCGCATTTCTTCAAAATCATCTACTGGATTGCAGGAACACTGTCAGCAATGTCAGCAGCATACCTGATTGCGAAAGAGCAGTTTCCGGAAATTCAGTTTCCAGTTTTGATTGACAAAATTGTAAGCTGGGGTCTTTTTTTCGGAGCATTTATTGCTGCGTTCACCGCAAAGTCTGTAGTTAAAGACCCTGCAGACCTCAACAAGACTATCCAGCAAATCAATTACAAGAACAAAGCCAAAAAGGAGTACAAGCTTTGAAAAAACTAGTACTTATTCTCGTGGTCGCACTTGTTGGGTGCGGCTACGAGAAAAAGGCTAACCGCCTTAAAGAAAAGGAAAGGGCTGAAGATGCTGCTGCCGTTAGCAGGGTTATGTCAAAATACAATCTTCTTGTGGAGGTTGGAGAAAAGTACAGAGATGTAAACCCTTGCGCAAACGATACAATTACCGAAGAAGTAGAAAAACCGTATCCAGTTGAAGTTTTGAAGGAAATTGACTGGAGCAATGTTGTTCTTCCTTATGGTTCATGGATAGTTGATAGCGCAGGTAAAAAGTATCTTTACGTTCAGTCTAAGGTAATAACCAATAACATAACAGACAGAAGACGTGAAATAGAACTTGAAAATACTATAAAAAGGATTTCATATGAAAATTCTAATAAAATAGATAGTATAATCAAGGTTTTTTCTAACGCAATGTCTGAAACTCAACACAAGAATAAAACGCTCGAAGACAAAGTCACGGAACTTCAATTAGCTGTAGATGCTGAGAAGAGTTCTAAAAGGATTTTAATCTGGATTATTGTAGGAATGTCTACTCTTGCAGGAGTTTATATTGGGTTTAAGCTGTTCGCTAAGTCTAAAATTCCTTTGTAAAGCTATTGCACATATATATATGTACGTGCCTGCACGTGCCTGCGTGTACTATATATATGTGCATTTTCGTTTTAACGTTTCATTAACGTTTCATTAACGTTTTTTTTGCAAGCTATTATGTACATTTGTACTCATCAAAAAATACGCAAAATGACAAAAACAACAAGCACGCTCGAAAGAGTAAAGACTCCAGAAGAGACAGCCAACTCTATTGAATGGCAAATCAAAGCTCTTGAAAAGCTGGTAGCAAAAGCAAAGAACCCGTATCCAATTCAGGGAAAGATTAAAAAGCTTAATGCACAGCTCGAAGACATAAAGTTTCAAATTCATCTTTCACGATAAAAATCATAGCAATGTTTGTAGAACTTAACCTATCAACTGGAAAAAGAATCTTCATAAACGTAAACCAGATAAACAACTTTTTCGAGTCAAGGGATAATGTAGTTGTTGTTTGTCAAAACGGAGAAGAAGACGTATTCAGGGTAACTGAATCATACGAGCAGGTAAAAGAAATTATCACCAAAAAAATTGAAGAAAATGCAAGCAGAAGAAATTGAAGTAACTGAAGTTGGAATGAACAATATGCAGATTTATCAGCAAGACAAAGCTCTTATTGATATGCAGATTGCGACTGCAAAGCAGTATCCACGGAACTTGAAAAAGGCAATCGAGAATGCCATAGCAATAGTATCCCTTGATGCTGAGACTGCCGATTCGTGTTTCTATACTCTCAAGAAGGGCAAAGTGATTACTGGCCCAAGTGTACACTTGGCAAGGATACTTGCGCAGCAGATGGGAAACATGCGTGTAGAAAATCGTGTAGTAGGATTTGATTCTACGCATGTTACTTGCGAAGCTGTTTGTTTTGACTTGGAAAGAAACTTTGCTGTAAGAACACAGATACGCAAGTCAATTATCGGCTCGAACGGAAGGTACTCTGAAGACATGCAGGTAATAACAGCTAATGCTTGCAATGCCGTTGCATACAGAAATGCTGTATTTTCTGTTATTGATGCTGCTATAGTTAAAAAGGTGATGAGTGCAGCGAAGAACGTTATTGCTGGAGATGTATCAACCGAGGCATCATTGCTTGCAAGAAGAAAAAAGGTGTTCGACGGTTTCAAAGAAAACTATCATCAGCTTAATCTTACAGACGAAGACATCTGCAAGGCAATCGGAAAGAACTCTGTTGCTCACATAAATGCTGACGACATCATATCTCTCATTGGTCTTGAAAACTCAATCAAGGGCGGAGAGCAAACTCCAGAAGAGATATTCAGACCTCAGATAAACAGAGAAAATCCAGTTCCAAAAGACAAGTCTGGAGAGCGACTCATTCTGCTTATCAATAGCGCAAAAAGCTTAAAAGAATTGTCCGCTCTTGAAAAAGAGGTAAAGTCAAACGAGGCAAGGCTTGCGTATGACGAAGCGTTCAAAAAACTAAACTCCAAGTAATATGGACTTCTCAAATCACAAATTCAGATGCTCTTCTCTCGGGCACATTATGGGAGATGCAAAAGGAAAGTCGTACAGGGAGATGTATGATGAAGCTCACACAATATCAACCGAGCTCATTGCACAGTACAGCGGAATGAACAAAGACACAAAGGCCGCTCAAAAAGTTCTCGAGAGAATGGAGCGTATGATTGAAAAGCGCAAGTCTCTCGAATTAAAGAAAGATATACCTCATCTTTCAGATACTTGTAAAACGCATCTATGCGATGTGTACACAAGGGTAAAGTACGAAAGAACCGAGGATATAAAGTCCAAGTATCTCGAAAAGGGACTTACAGTAGAAGAGGACGCAATCACTCTTTACTCTATGGTTACGAGAGAGTTCCACAAAAAGAATACTGAGGAAAAAAGCAACGACTTTATACAAGGCACGCTTGACTTCATAGACGAAATAAAAGTGGTTGATACAAAAGTAAACTGGAGCGTATTTCAGTTTACAAGAACTGCTGCACGTCCTATAAAGCCTCTTTACCATTGGCAGCTCGATGGTTATATGTGGCTTTGGGGTAGAAAAAAAGCAAAGCTCGCATACGCTCTCATAAACACTCCAGAGCACCTTATACGTCGTGAAGAGAAAAACCTTCTTTACGATTTCGTAGGAAGCGAAGAAGATTACAAGGAGGCGTGCAAAGAGCTTAGGCGTAATCATATCTACGATGATATTCCTATTGAAGAAAGGCTCAGGGTCTTCGATGTTGAATATAGCGAAGAGCGCATCGAGAAGATTAAAAAGCGTGTACAAGAGTGCCGCTGGTTCTTAAACAATATTTCTAACGTAAATAAAATCGAGCAAGATGAAGATGAAGATTAAGGATGGCCTTATATACAATGAGTTTGATATAGCCATCGGTTCTGTATTCGAGGACGCTACAGACGAAGAGCGAAGTGTGCTCGAGTCGTCAGGAGAAATGGCGGATGCAGTCATTTCTTTTGTGGAGAACATAAACTCCGGAACACACAAGCCACGTGCAGCATCAAAAGAGTTTGAGCGAATAATTGACAAGTATAACCTTAAAACAGCGTAAATTGAACTACTTATTTTTCGACACAGAAACAAACGGTCTTCCAAAGAGTTGGAAAGCCCCAATGACAGATGTAGACAACTGGCCTCGAATTATACAGTTCGCATACATACTCATGGATGAAAAGCAGAATGTAATCTCGCAAGATTGCAGGCTTATAACTCCTGATGGGTGGGTAATTCCTGAAGAAAAGTTTTGGCAAGACAATGGATACTCTACTCAAAAGAATGCCGAAGAAGGCGTATCTCTTGACTGGGTGTTTGACGATTTCATAGACTGTCTTGAAAAATCTAAGGCCATCGTTGCACATAACATGAGCTTTGACTATAATGTTGTTGGAGCTGAAATGATTAGGTACAAGCGAAGTGGCCCAAAATTAGAAAAGATATGCACCATGAAGTCGAGCATTGACCTTTGCAAGCTTCTTCCAGTTAGATTTGGAAGCTTCAAGTTTCCAAAATTGGAGGAGCTTCACACTCACCTGTTTGGATGCTCGTTTGATGGAGCCCACGACGCTCTCGAAGATGTACGTGCAACTGCAAGGTGCTTTTTCGAGATGAAAAAACTTGGTATCGAATTCAAATACTAATAATATGGAAGAAAACCAGCTTCAACAAATCGAAGGAATAAGCGAAGTAAAAAAGCTTAATCCTGTAACTTTCATCAACGGAGACAACATGGCTCTTTTAAGATGGATGCACAAAAACATGATGTACAAGTACTTTCATGTTGGAATAGTAGACCCTCCATATGGAATTTCCGTAGGCAATATGAATCTTGGAGCAACCAAAGATTCAAAGCCAAGAAACTATGATATGGGCGATTGGGATAATTCAGTTCCAACTCTCGAGTACTGGTATCTTCTCAATTATTGCTGCAGAAACCTCATAATCTGGGGAGGCAATTACTTTACAGAGGACTTTGGTCGCTTCTTTGTTACAGAGGACGAGAACAAGGTTTATACTGTCCATAATGAAAAGACATTTGAAGACATTGACTATGCTAATGTAAGCTCAATCGAGTTCAAGCGTGGCATTCGCTCTGGAAGGTGTTTTATTACTTGGGACAAGATGAACGACAAGATGAGCTTTGCTGCCGGAGAACTTGCAATAACAACATTCGACAAGAATGCAGTTATCATCAGGAGGCCAAGAAACGCATCTTCGTCAGATAACGATGGCGAAAGAAGACATCCAACTCAAAAGCCGGTTTACCTGTACGATTATCTCCATCTTAACTTCGTAAACAAAGGAGAGCGTGTTCTTGATACTCATGGCGGAAGCTTTACCCATGCAATAGCTGCACACAAGAATAACGTTAATCTTACTATCATCGACATGAATAAGAGCTACTTTGACAGCGGAATCAAGGCGTATCAAGATTCCACTTCAAAAGGTAGACTGCTTTTCGATTGAGAGTAGAGTTTCCAGATGGCTATTCTTCATTAATATCGTCTATAGAATACGACATTGATACGCAAGAGCTTACTGTCTATTTTAGAAAATATTATGTTGACAAGCTTACTTACGTCTCTGTGCCAGAGGATGACGCTAAGAACTTAATTCTGGCAAGGTCTGTTGGCAGGTATTACTTGCAATATATAAAAAAATCTTTTCAAACCAAAAAACCATGTGTTATGGCAGACAGAGTTATTAAAGTAAAAATCGACGTGAAGAAAATCATGAAGGAGTGGCTCCACGTTGGCGAGAAAGGCGTCTACTTGAACGTTACGCTCCTTTACAACGAAGAGCAAGACAAGTACGGTAACAACGGTATGGTTGTTCAAGACGTACCAAACGAGATTTACAAGCAGGACAGAAGCCAGAAAGGCCCGATTCTTGGCAATGCGAAAAGCTTTGACAAGCCTGCTCCTAATGACGAAATGACTCCTGGAAAAGAGTCTGGAAAACTCGCGTCTCCTGTTGAGACAGATGACCTTCCGTTTTAGGGCTGTGGTGTTATGAGTAAGTAGAAAGCGTGCATGGGCCTCGGCAACTCGATACAATCGAGCTACATGCGACATTCATTTTTGAATGTAAAGACCGAGCTACTTATATAATTTAACTGGATTGCAAATTTTATAATGCTAATATTCCATGAAAACGTATATTGAAGTAAAGCTCACATCAGAATATAATATTAGTAAATAATGGAAAACTTATATACAGAAGGCTGCATAAGAACATATACTGGAAAGTACATAAATATATCAAACCCAAAGCCAACAGATATAGACATACTGGATATTGCTCATTCGCTTTCAAGAATGCCAAGATTTGCAGGACATACAGAGCATTTCATTTCTGTTGCGGAGCATTCTGTAATGTGTTTTAAGCAGGCAAACGAGGTAGATAAATTCCAAGCGCTAATGCACGATGCAAGCGAAGCATATCTTGTTGATGTTCCAAGTCCAGTAAAAGCAATGATTCCAAATTACTATGAACTTGAATCAAGGCTGATGTGCGTAATATCTGAAGCTCTTGGATTCAACTGGCCAATGAATGATTCTATAAAAAAGATAGATAAGATTATGCTTGAAATAGAATGGGAGGAGTATGTCATAGGACGCAAAAGACCAGTTTACACAAGCTTTGATGTATCCGAAGCTGCATTTTTGAATGCGTTTAGATATTGTTTCAAGATGTGACGCATTTTAAGGCCATTTACGGGCCTTTTATGTCGTTACATACAAACACACATAAACCGTATTAAATGCCGTGAAACATGCCTTTCCGTTTGTTTCACGGGCACTTTTTATATTTCGTTGCATGGTATTTTTACCGTAAATTTACAATAATGGACAATAGGCTATATCAAGAACTTCAAATAAACGAGTGTTCAAAAGAGCTTTTAATAAAAGACAGAGTTCTAATACAGCTTCCAACAGGAGGAGGAAAGACCGTAGAGTTCTGTATGATTGCTCAAAGATACATTCGCTCGAGCGATAAATCTGTATTGATTCTTGTTCACAGACAAGAATTAATGAAGCAGGCTGCAAAGACAATCTATAATGTCACTGGAATAAAGCCTCACCTTATAACAAGCAAAACTAACAAGTGGCATCTATCAAGGATATATATCGGTATGGTAGAGTCAACTGTAAAGAGACTCAATCTGTTTAATGAAATAGGACTTGTTATAATTGACGAGAGCCACATCGCCAACTTTAACAAGATTCACAACATATTCATATCTGAAAAGATACTTGGATTTAGTGCAACTCCGATAAGCTCTTCAAAGAAAGAGCCGTTGAACAAATACTATCAGTCGATAATAGTTGGCCCTCAGATAAAAGAGCTTATTCGTGATGGCTATCTTGCACAAAATATTACACGTTGTCCAAAAGTCGTAGTTGATGCAACCAAGTTTGATATTGACAGAAGGAAGGGCGAGTACAACGAGTCTCAGATGGCCGAGGAATACAAGCAGCCAAGGCACATAATAAATACCGTAGATTATTACTTCAGATTTTGTTTTGGAAAAAAGACGATTATCTTTAACGTAAATATAGAACACTCTAAAGCC
>SSFP01000146.1 GCA_008015455.1 Polynucleobacter sp.
GTAGAAGAGAGTTCGCGGGGTCAAGAGTCGATTAATGCGGGTGTACCTATCATGCTCTTTATCACCTTTACATTATTGGTGATTCAGTTAAAGAGCAGTTCACGTGCTTTCTTAGTGGTGTTGACTGGGCCCTTAGGTATTTCTGGGGTGGCGCTTACTTTATTGCTATTCAATCGTCCTTTTGGTTTCGTGGCACTTTTAGGCTTTATTGCGCTATTGGGCATGATCATGCGTAATTCCGTCATTTTGATTGATCAAATTGAGCAGGGGCGTGCGGCAGGACTGAAAGCACGGGATGCCATTATTCATGCTTGTGTGTCACGTTATCGTCCGATTATCTTGACAGCGGCTGCAGCCGTATTAGCGATGATTCCACTCTCGCGCAGTGTCTTCTGGGGACCGATGGCTGTTGCCATCATGGGTGGTTTGATCGTTGCAACCGCGCTGACATTGCTAGCTTTACCAGCTATGTATGCTGCATGGTTCAAAATTGATAGAAATACACCTTAATTCAATATCCCCAAGGATCTGATTCATGCGCATCCCTATTCCCGAAGAAAAGACCTTTGTTCATGAATCGATTATTCCGATTCGATGGGGTGATATGGATGCCTTTGGGCATGTGAATAATGCCGTTTACTTCAGATACATCGAGCAAGCTCGTATTAATTGGTTAGATAGCTTGGGTTTGTCTTTTGCTCAACAAGACCAGGGCGTGGTAGTGGTTAATGCGTTTTGTAACTTTGTGAAGCAAATCGAATATCCAGCAGATCTCTTAGTCAAAACTTATATTGCCAATCCAACGAGAGTGGGTTTAGACACTTTTAATGTGATGTCTTTGACCAAAGACCCTGACACCATTTATGCAACTTCTGGGGCAACGATTGTTTGGGTCGACTTTAAGGCTCAAAAAGCAGCTTCTTGGCCTGCTGACTTGAAAGCTAAGTTGCAGATCTAGCCCAAAAGCTAAGAAAGCTCTAGAAGCCTATCTAGCTTATTCGGGCTTTTTGAGTAAGGAAGCGAGCAGGGGATTGAGTTTTTTGCCTTGATTGGCCTGATTAGCCGTCTTGCCCTTGGGTTTTTGGGCTGAATTCTTCATTTGGTTGGCGACAGCCAATCCCGCGTTCTTGTAAAGGTCTGTTTTCTTCATAAGTCGATACTTTACATCATTGATTTAAAAGATATTTTTATTCTTAATATTTTTGTCAGGTAAGGGCAATCAATTTAGGCTAATTTGTTAACTAAAGTAAGGTTCAAGCTTGCCACTTGATCAAGTCTTATATAAGATATAAGTCTTGAAATATTGGTTGATCTAATTGTCTAAATTGAGAGGAAAAGACTATGTTAAAAGCCTATCGTGAACACGTTGCTGAGCGTGCAGCACTTGGTATTCCACCATTACCGTTATCTGCACAGCAAACTGCTGATGTGATTGAAATGTTAAAAAACCCACCAAAAGGTGAGGAAGCTACATTAGTAGACTTGATCACTCATCGCGTTCCTGCAGGTGTGGATGATGCGGCTAAAGTAAAAGCCTCTTATTTAGCAGCAGTTGCATTTGGTACAGAAAAAACACCATTGATTACTCGTGAGTCAGCAACAGAATTGTTGGGCACGATGTTAGGTGGTTACAACATTTCTCCTCTCATTGATTTGTTGGACGATGCAGCAGTTGGCGCTATCGCCGCTGAAGGTTTGAAAAAGACTTTATTGATGTTCGACCAATTCCATGACGTGAAGGAAAAGGCTGAAAAGGGTAATGCAAACGCTAAAGCTGTGATGCAAAGCTGGGCAGATGGTGAGTGGTTCACAAGCCGTCCTGAAGTTCCAGAAAGCCTCACAATTACAGTTTTCAAAGTAACTGGCGAAACAAATACGGACGACTTGTCTCCAGCGCCAGACGCTTGGAGCCGTCCTGACATTCCATTGCACGCATTAGCGATGCACAAGAATCCTCGCGAAGGCATTGAGCCTCAAGAGCCAGGCAAGATTGGTCCTGTTAAGCAATTGGCTGAGTTGCAAGCTAAAGGTAATTTAGTGGCTTATGTGGGTGACGTTGTAGGTACTGGTTCATCACGTAAGTCAGCCACTAATTCAGTATTGTGGTTTACAGGTAAAGACATTCGATTTGTGCCTAATAAGCGCTTTGGTGGTGTTTGTTTAGGTAGCAAAATTGCTCCGATTTTCTACAACACGATGGAAGATGCTGGTGCCTTGCCAATCGAGTTGGATGTTTCAGCGATGGCGATGGGTGATGTTGTTGAATTACGCCCATACGAAGGTAAAGCATTAAAAGACGGCAAAGTGATTGCTGAGTTCAAGGTACGTTCAGAAGTATTGTTTGACGAAGTACGTGCTGGCGGTCGTATTCCTTTGATCATCGGTCGTGGTTTGACATCAAAAGCTCGTGAAGCACTTGGCTTGCCAGCTTCTACATTATTCCGTTTACCAGTGAATCCATCTGATTCAGGTAAAGGCTTCTCATTGGCTCAGAAGATGGTGGGTCGTGCATGTGGCTTGCCAGAAGGTAAGGGCGTTCGTCCTGGCACCTACTGTGAGCCTAAGATGACAACCGTTGGTTCTCAAGACACCACAGGTCCAATGACTCGTGACGAATTGAAAGATTTGGCATGTTTAGGTTTCTCATCAGATATGGTGATGCAGTCTTTCTGTCATACAGCGGCTTATCCAAAACCAGTGGACGTTAAAACACATCACGAATTACCTGAGTTCATCAGCACACGTGGTGGTGTTTCATTGCGTCCAGGTGACGGTGTGATCCACTCATGGTTGAACCGTTTATTGTTGCCAGACACAGTAGGTACTGGTGGTGACTCACATACTCGTTTCCCAATCGGTATTTCATTCCCAGCGGGTTCAGGCTTGGTGGCTTTTGCGGCTGCAACGGGTGTGATGCCTTTGGATATGCCTGAGTCTGTATTGGTTCGCTTCAAAGGCAAAATGCAGCCTGGTATCACTTTGCGTGACTTGGTGAGCGCAATTCCTTTGTATGCGATCAAGCAGGGCTTGTTGACTGTTGAGAAGAAGGGTAAGAAAAACATTTTCTCAGGTCGTATTGTTGAGATTGAAGGTTTGCCAGATCTAAAAGTTGAACAAGCTTTTGAGTTATCAGACTCTTCAGCAGAGCGTTCAGCAGCTGGCTGTACAGTTCACTTGAACAAAGAACCGATCATTGAGTACATGAACAGTAACATCACTTTGATGAAGTGGATGATTGCTCAAGGTTACCAAGATGCACGTACATTAGCTCGTCGTATCAAAGCGATGGAAGCATGGTTGGCTAAGCCTGAATTGCTCAAGGCAGATCCAGATGCTGAGTATGCAGCTGTGATTGAGATTGATCTTGCGGATATTAAAGAGCCACTAGTGGCTTGCCCGAACGACCCAGATGATGTGAAGACATTGTCTGAAGTAGCTGGTGCGAAGATCGATGAAGTATTTATCGGTTCATGCATGACTAACATTGGCCACTTCCGTGCGGCTTCTAAATTGTTAGAAGGTAAGCGTGATATGCCTGTGAAGTTATGGGTAGCTCCTCCAACGAAGATGGATGCTAAGCAACTATCTGAAGAAGGTCACTATGGTGTTTTAGGTAGCGCAGGTGCTCGTATGGAAATGCCTGGTTGCTCACTCTGTATGGGTAACCAAGCGCAAGTACGTGAAGGTGCTACTGTGATGTCAACATCAACACGTAACTTCCCGAACCGCTTAGGTAAGAACACATTTGTTTACCTTGGTTCTGCAGAGTTGGCTTCTATTTGTTCTAAGTTGGGTCGCATTCCAACGAAAGAAGAGTACATGGCTGACATCGGCGTGATCAATGCAAGCAGTGCTGAGATCTACAAGTACATGAACTTTGATCAAATCAAAGATTTCAGTGAAGTAGCTGAAACAGTTAAAGCTTAATTAGGCTTAACGTACAAAAAGGCTTCCTTCGGGAAGCCTTTTTTATTGGATAAAGGTATTATCAAAGCATCACTCAATCATTAACTTAGTTTTTGCATGTTTAAGTTTTCAGATCTGCAACTTCCTGTGGTTCAAGCGCCAATGGCGGGTGGGATTAATACTCCCGAGCTAGCAGCCGCTGTTGTTCAAGCGGGTGGTTTAGCTAGCTTTGGCTTTGCCTACTCCAGCCCTGAAAAAATAGATGCCGATTTAACTCAAACAAGAAACTTACTAGAGCAGAGTGGTGCTGCGGGTGATGGACTTTCTCGTATCAATGCTAATTTCTTTGTGTTTGAACCAGTACAGCTGCCTGCCAAAGAGATAGTGGATGTAGCTATCCGAGATTTAAAGTCTTTGAATTTGGATGCTGACTTTAATTTAACGATTCCTCAAGCTCCCTATTTCCCAGATTTAGAAGTTTTGTTAGAACCTATTTGGCGTCATCGTCCAGGAGTTCTCACATTTCATTTTGGTTTGCCGCTAGTATCTGTGATGAAGAAGGCTCATGACTTGGGTATTTGCGTTGGGGTCACAGCCACTTCCGTGAGAGAAGCTCTACTCATCCAAGATGCTGGAGCTGATTTTGTTGTGGCTCAAGGGATAGAGGCTGGAGGTCATCGAGGAACTTTTGATGCTCAAGCACTTCATGATGACATGCTGGGTATCGATGATTTAGTGAAGGCATTAAAGCCAGTAATCAGCTTGCCGATCGTCGCTGC
This sequence comes from Polynucleobacter sp., assembly GCA_008015455.1. Classification (GTDB taxonomy): domain Bacteria; phylum Pseudomonadota; class Gammaproteobacteria; order Burkholderiales; family Burkholderiaceae; genus Polynucleobacter. The sequence continues at coordinate 4,686 of SSFP01000146.1, forward strand.
TGGTGGTTTGATGACGGGTGGTGATATTCGGCGGGTGATTCAAAGAGGTGCTGTGGCAGCTCAAATGGGTACAGCATTTATTGGAACGACTGAATCGGGTGCGAGCCCTGCACATCGACAAGCCTTAGGGACCAGTATGGCTCAAGTAAAAACTGCTCCTACAGTGTTCACGAGAGCATTCTCAGGGCGATTAGCGCGTGGCTTAGAAAACGAATTTATCAAAAAAATGGCAGATAAAACTTATTTACCATTTCCAATACAGAACACTCTGACGGGACCACTCAGGCAGTGGGCTGTTAAAGCTAACCAAGGGGATTATCAAAGTCTCTGGCTAGGTAGCGAGTATCAACGAGCACGAATCGGCTCAGTAGCTGACATGATGAAACTCTTAACTGAAGAGTATCAAACTGCATTGCGTTCAGAAGACATCTAGCAAGCTATCATTTTTAGGAAGATTGTCTGCTTAAGCTTCTTCTGGCTAAGCTCAATTTATTCCAATGAAGGATGGAGAAGACAAACATCGGAATCAGGGCAATAAAAAATAAACTAGGGATAAAGGAAGCGACCCAGCAACAACCCATCGCGATGCCATAGTTGTAGCCCGTATCAATAGGTTTCTCAATCAGTTGTTGGTGAAACATCTTTTGAAAGCTTTCTTGTATATTTTTTAATAAAAAGAAGAACCAAATCACATTAAAAATAGGGATGAGTAGTAACCACGCCATCGCTGGTTTTTGAGTTCTGCAGTTGGGGTCTATCGCTGCCAAAGTTTTGCTGATTCCCTGAATGTAAAAGCTAAAAGCAATGAGAGGGATGATGATTAAAAAGGCTAGCATGAAATAATTGCTCCTCTATCGTATTTTTAGACGAAAATACCATATATTCATATCGCTATAAATAGAGAGATCCATCAGTATGTCTATTCTCCTCAGTGCAGAAGATACCCAGTTAGTTTTAGTTGATTACCAGGCTAAGTTAATGCCCGTCATCTATCAAGGTGATCAAGTATTAGCGAATGCCGTTCGTTTGGCAAAGATCGCTAAGTTATTGAAGTTGCCGATTATTGGTACGGAACAAAATCCTACTAAGCTTGGTGAAAATGATCCTGCTATTAAAAGCTTGTGTCAGAAGACGCTAGCTAAAATGCATTTTGGAGCTTGTGAAGATGGCTTAGTGGAGGTCTTAAGAGCGCCAGCTAAACCGATGGGTAATGCGCGCAGTTTGCCTAAGCATATTCAGCGTCAACAAGAGGGGCGCGAAGAGCGCAATACGATTCTTATCGCTGGTTGTGAAGCGCATGTTTGTCTTTTACAAACAGCTCTTGGTTTACTTGAGGAAGAGTTTGATGTTTGGGTGGTTACAGATGCTTGCAGCTCTAGAACGGAAGCTAGTCGTGATGCCGCATTTGATCGGTTAGCGGGTAATGGTGCGGAATTAGTGACCACAGAAATGGCGGTCTTTGAGCTCTTAAGAACTTGTGAGCATCCTGACTTTAAAGCTGGTTTGGAGCTGATTAAGTAACTAACAAGCGCTCATATTCGACTAATGAGCACCCAAAGAAAAAGGCTGACTAAATGACTATTTAGCCAGCCTTTTGAATTCTGGAAGCGCTTTATTGTTTAGGCTCTTCGTTCATTTTCTTTAATACTGTTTTGACAGCCACATAGCTGGCAACAATCATAAATAAAATAACTGCTAAGCTGAGTTGGCCTGCAAAAGACCCAAAAAGTTCATTCAACATATTTCCTCCTGTGTATACATTTGACTTTAGGGGAGGCTGGGAATGTTTTCTTTGATTTACCTCAAGAAAAACCATAAAACCCCAATTATTGAGGGGTTTTAGGTATCAAGCTTCTACGCTTTTACCAAGTTCGGTGAGGTCTTGGGGGTAAAGCCAACGCCACTCACCTTCAGGTAAGTCAGTCGGCATCACATAGTTGCCAATTGTTGTGCGGTGCAATACGGCTACATGGTTGCCCACTGCTGCCATCATGCGTTTGACCTGGTGGTAGCGGCCTTCAACAATTGTCATATCTAATTGGCGCTCTCCAATAATCTGGCAGTCTTTGGCAAAGCAGGGCTTGGGGTCATCATCTAGCAC
>SSFP01000083.1 GCA_008015455.1 Polynucleobacter sp.
GGGTCAGGCTCAGCCAGCTCTTGCTTGATGGCCAAATACTCTTGTGTGGATCGCTCGTAAGCCCACACAAAAAGATCACGCAGCAGCTCTATCCGCGTCATCTCATACACGCCCAATATCGCTCGGCTATAGGCCTGCTCAGGCACATCTAAAAAGGTCAAAGGACAGAGATTGGCGTGAAACAAGGGCAAATTGGCAGCCAATCGTGAGGTGCGCTTGTTCATATCGGCAAAGGCTTGCAGATAGGGCAGATGCACCATCATGAAAAAAGACTGCTCAAACGGGTCTTGGATTTGGGCGGCTTTGCTCAAAAGCACATCCAAGGCTTCCTCAATTTGCTGTGGCGTAGAGAGCGGGCGATACACACTCCGTCCTATATCCACCGCATGCTGGCGTATGCGCCCCTCATCGGCGGGGTTGGGCAGCAAGTTCTCTGCCAAGGCGCTGTGCAGATTCATCAGCGTGTAGCGGTTGAATTGGGCGCTGTCGATATTGGCCACCAGCAGCTCTATCGCTGTCTTGTGGTTCAAAATCATCTGCGTTTCCATGGCCGCCTTGCCTTTAGCGGCTTTACCGTGCTCTATCAATTCCAGCGTATCCAACCTAGAATAAGTGTTCCCTTCCAAATGGCTGGACGCCCAAGACAAATCAATCAGCAAGCGGCCTAGGATGGCTCGGCTGTAAGTGCCCGCAGCTTCGCCCACCGCAGCCGTTTTACCCATCTGGTGCAATTGGCGGCGCAAGGTGGCAGGCAAATACCAAGTTTTGTTTGGTCGATAGCTATCCAGAAAATCGCGCTGATAGCCCACGGGCTTACGCGCTTGCAAAGGCTGGTTAATGTAGGCCAGCACATCTTGGCTATCGGCAGACAAGGGAATGAATGAGGGGAAAGCATCCGTCTTCAACTCCTGCGCCCGTGTCGGGCTAGCGGCAGCGTGGGGCTGCGCCGCAAAATAGCGCCTTGCCCGCCCTTGCCCCTGCGCTGTGACTTTTCCCTCTTCAATCAGCTTGGCGATGCTGCGCTGGGCGCTTCTTCGGGCTAGAGCGGGGAATTGGCTCAATAATTCTGCAAGCGCCAGCCCATCTTGAGCCTCTTGAATGCAGCGGAGTATTTGGGCAGTGGAAGACATAGTGATTGGCGCGGTTGGCACAGTTCTTCAGGAAATTGGCGCTATTTTGGCGCAGTTTAGAAAACTGCGCCAGCATCTGCGATAGCTTTGCAGTCATCACACGCCTGATGCATCCGAAATAGTCTCTTGCAGGGCAAAAAAAATAGCCAGCGTGAGCTGGCTATATAAGCAGCGCTTAGTGCGTTTTCACTGGCGCCGCATCAGCATTTTTTTGAGACTCTTCTCTCTCTTCTTCGCAATCCTCCTCATCATCAAACTCCGTCCCGAAGTGCTGCGTACAAAAGCTTTTAACTTCCTCTTCTAGGACGGGGCAATCCTCAGCCTGCCCGCTACTACCGAGCACTTGCCCTGCAAACCAACACCCCGTTTCTGCATAGCTCAAGCTCAGCTCAATGTCTGGGAAGCGTTCACAAAGCTTTTGCATCACCCCGACAGGCGGCGACCACGGCGTATCAAAGCCGATATGGATGGCGGTTTCTTCCAAACTGATGACTTGCACATCCTCCCCGATGTCCCACTTACAGCCCCAGTTGGCAATACGCCAGTCGTACCAATCATCAAAGCCGTATTCGGTACGGTTTTTAAGGGCTTGCTCTCCCAGGGCAAGGCTCACCCCATCGAACTGCTGTGCATGCGCTTGAATCAGGCTGATCAAGACCTCGCGGGTTTTGGGCAGCTCAGGGCTAATTTCCAGCAAAGACTCCTTAAACCTCTCCACAAAGCCCTGCCAATCTCCAGCCAGCACATCGGCTCCCCAGCTGGCGGCGCTGCTTTTGGGGATATCGAGTGCTGAGGGCATGGGGTGTATTGCTTGGAATGAGAAGGCTTGTTTATCCAAACCCGTTAGGGTTTTGATGGCTTGGATGGTCTCAGCGCTGGCGCTGATCTGCAATTCGTTTTGGCACCAATTTGGCATGGTCATACTCCTTTAAAAATAGATAAAACAAAAGCCCTGCCGTTGGTAGCGACAGGGCTGGTGGTCAGCGGGTCTCAAATGGGACGCCAAGATGGGCGCTAGTGGGTGTTTTCTGAATGAAACGCGCTTTCCTGCTTGGGCTGTGCTTTCTGCGCCAGCTTTTATTTTAGGCTGGCTTGCACCTCGAGAGCGTAGATCGTAGTGTTGACCATAAAGTCACACAGCAGTGCCAGATCTTTACGACGCCGCGTATTGATATCGCCAGCACTGAGGTCAGACGTCCATTTCATTTCATGGAGTAATTCCATCAATATCAAATCGTCTTCTTCTGTTGGGTCTAGACCTACAGCAATACTCACGATGTTTGGCACGTCAGTACCCATGATTTCTTGCAAGTTAGACACAAACGGAATCTGCTTGATCCAGTTTGAGAGGACCTTGACAGAGCCTGCCTTTTCGTTTTTCTCTTTCTCAGCCGCTGCCGCAGCGTCCACAGTTACTTCTTCGATGTTCGGGTTGTCAGATACTTGTTCCATTTCTTTTTCCTTTATTAAATGGGATGGCATAAAAAGCTAACTGAGCACTATTGCCCAGTTAGCCGTCTTGTTGATACTTTAAACCAGCATCGCGGTATAAGACATAGGCGCAAGCGCTGATCTGCCTAATGCGATTACAACGCCATCAGCCGTTGTAACGTTCACATGTGGGATATAGTTAAACATCAAACCTGGTATGGTTGTGTAACGTTTAGCTAGGTAGTAGAGGATGCTAACTGGACCTTCTGGCAGCACCATGCCGATTTCTTTATTCAGACCAATGTCTAATTGATCATAAGTAAAGTCAACGACGATCTCTATACTGCCTCTGGTGACGGCCAGCAGTGTTGTATTGATGTCACTATTGGCATGGAAGAATTCACATTGATCACCAAACAGGATATCAGAGGTACGCTCGCCGCTTGCCTTGTTGACAACCCGCTTGATCATATCGGTCTGACTCTGTAGCCACGCGGTGAGTACTTTGTCACCAAGATGCTTAGAGAAATGCTCATTAACCTGTTGCGCCAATGTTCCCTCTTTTGGTGTTGTACCAATTAAAGTGTCGTAGTCCATCATGGCTTTATTAAAACCAAAATTGAGACGCAGAACACGAAGTGATTCCTCTGCCAGTAGGCGATCTAGCATCACAACAATGCGTCGCGCCTCAGGACTGATTTCACCAAGAGTCAAACCGACCTCCGCGAACTGTCTCAGTGAGGTTTGTTCACCAAGACGTTTCACAACCCCATCAACATTCTTAATGCCCGTCAACTGCACTACCGCATTGTGTTGTACAGCATATAGCTTTTCTTGGCGAGCCAGATTGACTTTAGCCAATTCGAACGTGAGCGCGTTACGCACATCAGACACAGAAGACGATACAAACAAATCATCGATGATGATGCTAATACCGTCGTCCTCTGGCGGTTCATCAGATGTGAGTTGAACCGGTGGTGGGGCTAGTAGTGTGTTAGTTACGTCCCTGTTGTTGGTGACAGCCTTGTATGCGTTGATGTCGCCATTCAGAGCGTACCCTGGCACCAAATGATCATTATAATCCATTGTTAATATCTCCTTAAATTTACCTTCGAATAATTCTTGCTTACCACCACGCCTGAGAGCCTTGGGTAATTCTTGACCTTCTTTGTATTTATACTTAGAAGGTTCGAACAGTATGGAAGCTTTAACTTCGGCCACTTCCTTGACTGTGTTTACCGAATTAACCTGAGTTACTTCCGCTCTTTTGTTTTCGTTATCGTAGTTGGTCGTCACAGGCACAGCACCACCTGTGTCATTACCCAGTTTACGTGCGTAAGATGTATTGTTCTGACCTTGGCCGTTATTGTTAAAGGTAGAGCCTATGATGCCGTTACCCATACCAGCGCCACCAGTCAAACCACCAGTACTCATGCCCATGCCCATGCCGGTATTCATTCCCATGCCTGACTTTGCCTGGTTGTAGTAATGTTGATAACTACGTACCAGATTAAAGGCTTCGTTAGCCTGCTGTGTGTTTGGTTGGAGCGCGCCACAGGCTAAGGCCCAATTAGCGACCATGGGTGGGATAGCTACTTCTATCTCTTGGTTCATCACGTTAACATCGTTACCCTTACAGGCCATAATGTCGAGTATGGCACCAACACCCTCTTGGATGATGCCGTTGTTCTGCATAACCGCATTAAGGAAATTATTCCTCAATTGCGATTGGTTAGCTGTGTACCGCAGTCTATTGACTAACGTCTCCGCCACGTATTGGTACATGTTTAGATTCTGCATGATTGTCTTTCTTCCTTTTTTTACCATGGTTAAAAAAACACTCTGTTGGCCTAACAGAGTGTTGCCAAGAAAATGATAAGTAACTGTTGTTTTTTCTAATTACTTAATAAGCTCTTGGGCTTTATCGATCATGTCAACAAACCTTGGGTCTCTCAGTATTGAACCTTTTGGGTCTAACTTCACACACAAATTTAATCGACTACGACCGGTTGCCTCTTTCTTAGTTATGTTAACATAACCGCCCACCTCAGCTATACTAGCATGTAGAACCTTGGTGGGATCATCAACCGGCCCACGATCTTTACCCCGTGGACCCTTAGTACTCTTTTGCTGCGGTACCAACATTGACGTTACTTTAAACGCCTTATTGTCACCAGGGCTAGAGACACTCATTACCTCACCATGGGAACTATTTAACCCATAGATGAGGCCTGTCCTTATACCACGCTTGAGTGCATCCTCTATCAGTCTCTCTGTAAGTATACCTCTGTTTTTGAGTGTAGCCTTAATAGAGAAGTGTGTGGTGAATATGGCTTTTGTTATATCCATCAGCACGTAATAGAGAACCTGTAACTGCTTACCGTACATTGTGGCTAAGTCATCAGAGTTATTGATCATCCACTTCGTGTACATCTGTATCATCAAGAAGAACAACTGATACACGTCTTTAATGTGGTAACCTAAATCACCTAAGTCCTCTGCCACTATTGTGTCTATGTAGCTATCCAAACTCTCTATGTGTGGTTGGAAATCATTGTAGAGATTTCCGGTGGCCACGTTCTCTGAGAGATAAATAGAACCAAGCAATATTATCCAAAGCTTAGTGTCGTCGTAATAGTTAGGCGTATGCTTAATACGTGTTGGAAAGTGATCCACAACGTAGAAGAAACCAGCCACTATATCACGAACCTCATTAGTCCATTTATCCTTAGGTACAGCCAGATATACATTGGGGGTCTCATGCATCCGTTTACCATAAGTTCTTGGTTTGACACCTGTAGTCTTACAGATTACCCAGTTGTCTTTATCGGGTATATTAGCTTCCAATGTGTGGTCACCGATTACTGGCGTGAACCCACAGAAGAGTTCAAACGTTTTAGTGACTCCGTATTTACAAAACAAGTAATGCGCTATAGTCGGCTCACACCTGACAGTGGCTTTTACTTTCTTTGTGGCCGGTACGTTGTAGATTCTAGAGTGTATAACTGTAGCTACCGTTTTCTCACCGTTTACCACAATTTGGTAATCTACTTTCTTAAAGATGATCTTATCTCTGAGTAGTTTAGTGAAGATGTTATCAAGTCCGATAGAGAATACCTTATCGGCCAATACTGGTGCTATAACAAACTTACCGCCACCTATCGTGATATAGCCACCTGGCTCAACAAACGGTAGCAGCACATGTCTTGGTTTTAGCTTAACACCATTGTACTTGAAGATGTACTCCACCATGTAGAAGTCACTTCTTGCAATATCAAAACTGGCTTTGTTGTTCTTACTGTTAGCCGTTTTCTTAGAGACACTAATGTCAAATTCTTCCCAGGGCTCTAGTCTGCGATACCCGCAATATTCTAACCCAGGAACAAAACTCTCAGCTACCGATTTCCACACCCTATCGATGTAGTGTTCGGTCATTTTCATTTGCTCATATGCAAAGCCGTCAGCCAATAGCGGGTTAAGCTTAGGTGTGACTTCTTTGACGCAATCGAAGAGTATCGAATCCATTCCCATTTTTGTCTCTCTCTCTTTACAAAACTTATTAAACAATTCCTTTTAGCGCAAGGAATACAGCGCCCACACCCAAAATGAATGAGGGTAAAAATTTCATAGTCTCTGAACTATCCTTACGGTCATAAGAGCGATTTTCATAATACTCTTTAGTCCTGAGTTTCTCTAACTCTAGTTCTTTTTCTTTCTTAAGGTGTTCTAGTTCACCTTGGTGTTTCTCTTTGATTCGCTTTAACTGTTCTTCAAAGTCCATCTTGGAGTGCTCGAGTTCTTGTTTTCTTTTCTCGCTGTCGGCTTTGATTTTGTCCAACTCGGCTGCTTTCTTCTCTAAAGCTATGTTGTGTTCTAACTCAGTTAATTCTAACTTCTTAGTCAGTTCACTATTTCCATGGTCTAGGGCTTCAACCTCGGTTCTGTATAAACCAAGTTCTTCTAATGGAATATTGAATGCCCAATAGTCTCTGTAGTAATCAGCTTTATTAACCTCATTGGTGCTACCTCTTCTGACAAAGTAAACACCGTCCTCACGCTGGGGGTCTTTCCTAGCAACAACCTTGTAGACTTTACCCTGTATGTAGATATACCTATCACCAACCTTATTCTCATTATCCACAAGGTCCACCTTGAAGAAGAAATTGTTTTTATCTTCCTCAGTGGCTGTTGCCTGTGAGACTAACTCACCATGTGGTGTGTGGGGATGATAAGGAGCGTCTAGTGCGGAGCCATTAAAGAAAAGAACATCAATGTCTTTAACGTACATGACGCCGTCAGACGCAGTCAGGAGTGTCAGTGGTATCTTGTAATCAAAATAGATTACCATGCTGGAATGATAGGATGCGTTTTTAATCTTATCCTTTATAGCCCGCTGTATCAGGCTTAAATCATTCTCAGGTATTGAGTTTATCCACCGTGCTGCACTATTAAGCGTTATGGGTGACATAGTGAATGTCATCCTAACTATAATCCCTGTATGGGTTCTGTGCTGCAGCTGTGGTAAGTCAACAGTGAGTCCCTGTCTCAAAGCTACCGCTATTGATCTGCCGGTATAATTGTAGTATTGATAATTCACACCCAAACTAGGATTATCAGCCGATAAATCACTAATGCCAACTTCGGGTGCCACCTTCACGTATCTCATTTTTATTGTCCTTTGTAACTCTGCAAGAATGAGTACTGAGCCATTACAATCAAAGACACGAAACCGATATCTTAAAATGTAATACTCTTGTAAAAAGGGAGTTTTTATTATTCCTACCCTCACGGTTATGATAAGTAATTCAATTATTTTCCACATATTGCGGCATAAGGCCTCTAGACACAGGAACGATTCCTGTGTCTAGAGGAATTGCTCTATACTAGATCATCACCAAAATCCCAATGGGCACGTTGTTCCCCTGTGGAATCCCCAAGAGGTTGTCCTCCTGGCTTGCGTCTACTGGAATCAGGTTTACCTGTGTCCTGTGGTATCGCGCCTTGCTTATTGAACTTCAGGCAGAAGTATTTGTGTTCTTCTGATAGCTGCTCCATCATGCCGCGGTGTTTACCGCGCTGAATAGCTAGGAACGTTTCGTTGTTGATTTTCTCTAAGTCAATATACAACTCTAAGTCAACCTCGTTGTCTACAGTCTTACATTTATCCCAGTAACCTTTCTCCGCAATCTCTTTCACAAAGTTAGGCACCCCGGCACGCTTCAAAGCCTTAGCTTCTGTGGATAACTGATGGGGTGTAATGAAAAGAATATTCCTAGCCGCCATGAAGTTACGTGTTCTGCGATATAGATCACGAACATCCCAACCCATAGCACCTTGGTCACACCCTGTCGTTGGTAACATAGCTAGATAATCCAGCATGCACAGCTGCACCTCATAGCCCTGAGTTTCATATTCTACAATCTTGTTAAATACGTCTTTATAGGACCACTGTGACGGATCAACACGTAGTAACTTAACGTGGAAACCATTTACACTGAGTCTGTCCATTACGTACTTACTAAGTTCCTCTGGTGGGGTATCTGGTTTGATCTTCTCAAACTTACCAGTTTCTGATTCCTTAAATAGTTGATACAGAAACTCGATGTTAGTCTGTATCTCATCTTCAAATGAAATCCTGATTAAGAGTGGCTTCCTATTAGGGTCCATCAGTACTGGTGTATTGAGTGTGCAGAAGTCCCTAAAAAGAGACAATGTAAAACCTGTTTTGAACTTGTGCTGTAGTGCACCAATAACCACAGTCTTACCTCTACGGAACCCACCCTGGAGCATGCGGTTGAGACCCTGCCAGCCTGTTGTGAAAATAGAAGTAGAGTCTTCTTGTTTCTTAACCTTAGTGAACACACGAGTCATGTCGTCTTGTGAGCCTACATCCACCTCATCCACAATAGCTGGATCTTTCCTGCCTGACTCTGTTTGGAAAGGTTCTAATTGCGCCGCCAGTGTGTTAATCCAAAGTTTCCAATCTTTAATATTGTTTGCTTTAAAGTTCAATTCAGTAGAAGCGTCACTCACTATCTTTTTCAATTGAGTCATTTTGTTGTGTTGCAACAATTGACGCTCGACACTAATTACTGATCGTTTAAGGGAGGCATCCGACATCTCTGCAGATATGCCGTCCTTAATAACGTCGTACACACTCATATCAGCCGCGCTGTCTAACCTGATACCTTGCAGCAATTCTGTTTGTTCGTATACGGTGTCTGGTGGGGCGGCGCACATAGAGAGCACCCTGTTTTTTAGGTTACTAAGAACCTCTCTGTCCGAATCACCAATAATGTCAACTTCCGGAACCTTAACTGTTTCCATAGCAACTCTGACTAAGTCTGAGGATTTATCAGATCCCAGCAATGCTTGCCTGTACAATAATGTGATCGACTTAATCAGTACGTCTTTTGGTTTTAGAATAGCCACTTATGTTCTTCCTTATGTTGATTTTATGTTTAGTCACTATATCCTTAGTGGTTGCGGTGAAAAATAATACAAATCCCTAAGTTATTAATAATCAGAAAGCTAGGCAAACTACATACCCTAATTTTATTGACAAACATTTTCTCTTGATAAATCAAACATTTAAACTGGCAGGCAATAGATGAGTAACGATTTTTATAACCACGGTTCTGCAGGCAGAACTATCAAGGATGGACTGTTCCGCCGTGAGACTAGTTTGGTTTTCTTACCGGACTGGATAGTCCCTATTCTAAACAGAAACCAAATAACGATAAGTGATGTTTTAGATTACACTAAAATTAAAGATCTGTTGCCGGTTAATAAGAAAGCAGAGCTATTAGCTTTCCAAAACACCGCCAACTGCTTCTTCGGTGATTTAAGTGTTCGTGTGGCGTGCCACATGGTTCAGCCGAAAGATGAATACTTTGGTAAGATGATACTGGTTGGTAGGTTGTTAGAATTCTGGAGAGAGAGTGCTTCTTCCATGGAAGAAATGGAAGAGTTAGAAAACTGCATCACTCTGTCACAACAGACCTACATTAAGGAGATAGTTGAGAAATCACACTACTCTAGTTACAGCGGCTGCCAGTTATCTGAAGGTATCACAGTTGTAGATTTGACTAATCCAAATCAAACATCTAAACATCGTGCCGCACCAGCCACTAGTGTTTACCCGACAGACTGTGCTTTGACGAATGCTGTCAGCACCACTACTGCCGGTTTAATTATTAAAGCCGGACTCTTTGGTACAGAGCGTGCCAGACTGGCGCAACTGGCAAGAATTAGAGACATCGACACAGAAGAAGGTGACGATGACAACCAAGCTGCCGCGGTAACCGCCGGCGTGGAGAGAGAGTTTGAGATGCTGAATGGCCGTCTGTCTATTCTGCGGAGTTGTGTAGAGATTTTTAATCGATATACTTATCACGAAGCTGTCGCCAGCGGTAGTGTATTCCGTGAATATATGAGCACCATTTATCTTCTCAAAAAGTGGTAAAACGTTTTTATTTTTTTCATTAACTCTAGAGGACTAACAAATGAAAATTTCCGACATCCTGTCAAAAAAAGCTGCCCCTGCTGGCAGTACCGCAGGTTTGATTCAGTCACTGACTGATACTGCTAACAAGAACGGCGGTCGCTGGTTCGACAAGACCACTGCTGGCCGTGTAGCCAGCTTCGAGTCTTTAGACAACGCTGAAGCTGAACGTGGTGCTTCTGCACTGCAAGACATTGACGCATCACTCAAACGTCTGAGCATCGAACACTTCGGTGGCGACGTTGGTATGGGTAGCGGCATTTCTAAAGCCCAGCAAGCGGCTGGTCAGTGGGCTGCTGTTATGGGTTCTAACCCACAAGCCTTCTTGGGTCGTGACATGAGCGCCATGGCTGCCGTAGAAGGCAACACAATGGTTCCTACAACTGAATCTTATTTCAACCGTGGCAACTATTCTGAGGAAGCCTTTGACGAACGCGAAAACCGTAACGCTCCTGTATTTGCTGTAGCTTACAACATTCAAGCAGCTCGTCAAGACCAATTCGGTGAAGCTTTCTTCCCAACAATCACTGTTGCTCCTGACCAAATAGGTTTCGAAGTAGTAGCCCGCTTGATCATGATTTACCAAGACATCAAACGTAATGTCAGCGGTAAGATCGAAGACTTCAAAAAGCGTAACTTGATGCACGCTACGATTGATCCTAGCATCCTGCAATTGGATGACAACAAGATCATTCCAGTACTGCAACCAGCACTCGTTGGCGGTGTGGCTAACCCTAACGCCAATGCTCAGTTCTTTGACGCTGTTGTTGGCCCACAAACTATCGTGTTCAAAGGTGAAAGCGTAACTACTGCTCCTTTGGCCTTCGGTAAAGAGTTCTCACTGTTGGGCTTGGCTCAGCGTGACAGCCTGATTCAAAGTGGTTTGCTCGACAGCACTGCCGCCATCGAACCTACTGTTTATCTTGATAACCTGTACTTGAACCTGGATCCAGCTGACGCTACTCCTACCAATAACAATTTGATTAAGTTCAACGTTAAGAGTCTGCCTACTTCAAACTTCGTTTTCTCGCAACAATCTAACTATCGCGTAATGTCATTGGTGTTCGAAACTGAATACGTTCATGTTCGTTCTACTACATTGGCTTTGAACGGCGCAGCTCCTGCTCCTATTTCTGCACAACCAGCTAACCACGCTGTACGTCTGAAATTGAAGGTGTTTGGTACTGTTAACCTCGAATTGGGTAACACAAGCTTGACAGCTGGTGAAGTAACTGTAATGTCTGTTAAAGACACTACTACTGGTGCTGAATTGGATCTGACTACTGGTGCTGGTGCTACTACTGCTGCTCTGTATGCTAATGCAGTATTGTCTAGCTACGACTTGGATGCTCGTTTGACTAACTCTAACCACGTACAACGTGGCCAGTTGCTCGACGTAACTTACCAACGTGACCAATATCCAGTTCCTCTGCGTGGTCCTATCACCGCACTGCGTCCTGTACAACAGTCAGACAGCGAAGACGCTAACGGCGTTGAAGCTTTGGTTACCGCTACTCGTTACTACACTAGCGCACAAGCAGTTGAGAAACTGTTGGAAACTTCTAATCTGTTGTCTGAAGTTGTAACTAACCTCGACACATTTGAGAAGCTGCCAGCATTGCTGGGCGTAGGCCGTCATTACTTCAAACCTTTCTACGAAAACGTATCCATCAACATGGCTACCGATCTGGACAGCGTTAAGTCACATGAGCGTTCTGCTGATATGCGTGCCGTATTGGTTAACAAACTGCGTGACTTGGTCTACCGCATGTACCAAGAAACTGGTTACATGGCTGTTCTGCAATCTAAGTACGAAGGTCAAACTGTTAAACCAACAGTGATCATCGGTTGCGACATCTACTTGGCACAATGGTTGCTGGTAGAAGGCGACATCCGTACTTTGGGTAATGACTTTGATGTTGTTGTAGTTTCTACACCTAACCTGAAAATGTCTGGCAAAATCTTCGTTGCTTTCGGTGACCCTACCGGTAACAACGAAAACGTAGCTAACCCAATGCACTTCGGTAACATGGCTTGGTGCCCTGAGTTGGTAGTAAACCTGCCTATCTCCCGCAGCCAAACCACTGTACGTGAAATGCGCGTACAACCCCGCTTCCAGCACTTTGTGAACCAACCTATCTTGGCACAAATGACTGTAACTGGTATCAGCAACGTTGTTGCTAAGAAAGTTACAAGCAACTGGAAAGCTATGTAATCATTATTGTTTGGGAAACCGAACGATACTTGATAGAATTGGGGAATTCGGTATAGGGTCCTCCTGGTCTTCGCTTAAGTCTGTATCCTACTTTAGTGTGGGAACAGATGAGGGTGCGGGCCAGGAGTGGCTTTATGCCCTAATATCTCTAGACTAATTTATTTAACAGTCCTATTGGAAGTTAGATGTTATTAGATATAGCGGCATACACTCCCAGAGGCCTTTAAAGGGCCTCTAGGAGCTTCTTATGCCGTTACTAAGGGGTTATGCTGGGTATGATAGTATATTGCCTTCTAGGTCGGCTATCATGCTAACTATGGAAGCTAGCATGCTTGGGCCGACCCTCTCAGTTCTGTCATCCATACCTAAAGCTCTAGAACAAGCTTCAGAGCAGAATACACTCTTCTTAGAACCCCTCCAGTGAGGAACCAGATACATGAATGGAAAAGTAGCTACGCCAAGTAAGTCATACTTAACACCAACGTGCTCCTGGAACCATTGCCTAGCTGCCGGTTCTGCGTGTTGCGGTAGTGCATAGAAATCCCACTTACCTGTTGATAGATCTATCCTTTTAAAACGAACATTTCCATCACGCAGGGAAGCAGATGCGGCTATGCCGTCACTGAATACTAGTTCAGTATGTGAATAGTCACCATGCTCAGCTATGCGTATCAGTTTATCACCAATCTCACCAGGGTCTTTATAGCAGGCCATAAAGAAACCAGTAGGTACCTTAACGTGTCCAGGCATGCCATAAGGGACAGCTTGGTTCACTAAGTTTTTCTCAACCATCGTTTTACTCCAAAAAAAATAACGACATAAAAAGAAATACCAAACACCAACACCCTCCTTACTGATTTACAGTAGGTAAGTGATGATGCTTGGTATAAGAGGGAAAAGATTTATTATTGAGCTTGTGGCTCAGCTTGTACTACTGCACCATTTGCTTCATCTAGTTTATTGAGCATTGAATCAAAAGTCCAAGCTGTTGTAAACGACAGAGAAAGCAATGATACATAATCAAGCGTATCTAGTTGACCGGCTGCAGCCATTGTTAGTGCTGCAGCAATGAAGCTAGTGAATGCTGTTAGACTCGCTCTGGGGTTCTTCATTACCCAACTGTATAGCCCTATATCAATCTCACCTTTCTTCCATTTAGAGAACCAATGCCCAACCATGCCTAGGTTACCAAACATGATAAACATTACGGTCTTAAATGAAAGTACGAAACCAAAATCAGAAAGCATTTTCTGAAACTCAACAGCGTAATTCATACTGACTAGTCCTTTCATACTTAAAATAGTCATAGTATCGCCGCTGGGTTCTGTTAGAGTTGACTATAGGTGACGGTTGTGAGTCTGTCTATCTCGACACGGACATTCCACTCTTTCGATCTGCCGATAACATTCTCACTCCTCACTACAGATGCGGCACTAAAGGAAACAACTAGTACTTGTTTCCCAATACAGTAGGGTTGGTTAGATATAAAGTCAACTGTTGTTCTTATGTCCATAGTCACAAACACGGATTCACGTCCGTGGATATTATTAGAGCCCAGGGCATCTAATGTCTTCAGTAATGCATCGATATCCTCAATTTCGACCTTCGGGAAATCTTTACCGGGGGATACACACAGTCTGTCACACACGGATCGATTGACAGCCTCAGCCACATCGTTTATAAGTCTAACTACTGATTGCTTCAGTGGTTGCTTGTAAAGACCCAGTCGCTCATTGAAGATATCGCCATCAAACAATGCTATCAGTGTGTGCTTGTCATCACTATGGATCAGTGTGTGCTTGTCATCACTATGGTCATCCTTCAGGGTGCGCGGGGTGAAACTATAGACTGCCGAATAGCAATCCACTTCAGACGTTTCTATTGTTTCTTCTTTCTTTACTTTAAAATCGATTGATTTAAGTTTAGGTACTTTGTTTACATTCATTCATTACTCCTAGAATAAGTTTTTCTGTGTTTCCGTTATTTGCTATCTCATCCAAGACATCGGTACATAAGGAACCGGCATCAAGGTCTATGTGGGGGAACATGTCGTGTTTTTTTGTTGTCCTCAGTAACCTTTTAGCTATGCCATCTGCAGTCAGCCAGGATACTGGATGCCCTATGTTGTTGTCAGCAGATACATCGGTATCTAGGAATAGGTACACAGGTAACCCCCTCTCGGTTACTGTGTTAAATATATCCCTTATTCTGTTTACAACATACAGCGGTGTAGTGAATGTTATTCCAACACTGGGACTCTTTAGGCAGAGCAAACCGTATTGTTCTTTGTTAC
Source organism: Polynucleobacter sp. (assembly GCA_008015455.1). Lineage (GTDB taxonomy): Bacteria > Pseudomonadota > Gammaproteobacteria > Burkholderiales > Burkholderiaceae > Polynucleobacter. The sequence continues at coordinate 14,574 of SSFP01000083.1, forward strand.
CTATGTGTAACACAGATAATGGTAAAAATTTATCTGGTTTGTGTTTCTCACTAAAGAAAAGTGAGTACACTTCATTTTGTTTCATGCGGCATCTCCTTTCCCTAAGTAAGCTATTGAAAAAAAAAGAGGACCGAACCCAAAGGAGAGTAAAACGGTCCGGTCCCCATAAAAACCTCTAGACGGATGTTAGTGGTTTTTTAAACAGTGTTACCCGAAGATTGCTTCGAATAAACGGTCGTCCAGAGACTTGTACTCGGGGCGGCTGGTGCGCACTTTCACTATGCGTTCCCACGCAGCCTTGGCTTTGTCAGCCTGCGCTTTGGCTATGTCTCTGGCACCTGGGGCGTATTCCCCATTCAGGAGTGCCAGGGTTGCCCGGCGATAGCGTCCGTGCGCCTCCTTCTCGGCCGCCAGCTGCTTTTCCTCGTTATATGGTTTGCTCATTGATTTCTCCTATAATGATCAATTGTTAATAAACGATTCTGTGCCTCAGATATCAAACCTGTTAATAAAACACGATTGACCTTTAGGTCTTCTATGGTGTAACGGAAGCCTTTAGATACCCTAGCCGAGATCCACGGCCAAAAGAACTTACCGAAGAAAGATGACTTTCTGGATTTAACTTCCATAATCAACACCCATCTACCCATTTCATGCGCCAGCGATCTGGACAAAATGGTATTTATATCTAAACACTTCTCCACCATCTGGATGATCTCTGTGAGGTCTTTATGGTTTACAGCGTCAGACCGGACTAAAGGTATGACGCCTCTGGTGTGCTTAATTAGCGAATAGGTGTCTTTTCTCACAGACATGTTACACCTTTCAGGATAAGGCTATAAAGTCCAATACCTCTTTCTTGGACTCTATCTTCCTAATGTACCTTTTGGTATCTACCCAACCGCGGTACATCTTAAGCGCTCTACGCTCATCGCCCTTGGCACGGTGGCGATACTCGGCTAGGATGGATGTACCTACATCGATGTTAACATCAAGAGCGTAGATGTTCCTACCTTTGATCTTATCACGATGCCAGTACTCGATTACTTGCATGAGACCCTTAGCGTTACCACTGGACCTGACGTTCTGTCTGAAACCAGACTCTGTCGCCATAACAGCCAACACCATGTTTCTGTCTAACAACTTCTGGTTAGACATGATGTTAACCTGCTGGAGGATTTTAGCCGCCTTATTACGGCTGAGTTTCTTCCCGTAACTGGCGTCCACCATCCAGTCAATAGTGTTAGCCTCATCCCTCTCCATCACCCAACCAGTGTCGGGTGCATTTGCTGTCACGTTAAATGACAGCGCGATGAATAAGACAAACAACATTTTCTTAATTAAACTTACCATTTTTTCTTCCTATAGAAAAAGTGTGAAAAAGACTAGCTCTGTCACCCCTTCGATGTTTTATATCGATAGGAAGTGACAGGGCATGACGTTATGCCAGAGTAATAGTTTCTACTTTAGCATAACATAACTAGTTTGATTATTTTCCAATAACCTCAACCAGTTGGTTTTCGGGGTTCTCTTGGAACCGCGCAAGGATATCGCGAGAGCGGTCCCGGATACCTAATTGCTCAGGCATACCCATGCTCTCCTCCTCGTAACGGAGGATAGCCCGAAAACGGCTTTTGGAGATTTTGTATTTCTCCTCAGCTGTGTCCAGATCCATCCCGTTTGCGATGTCTATGAGCAAGGCGTGCACCTTGTGTGTCATCTGGTGTGGCCGCTGCCCACCATTGTGGTCAGATTTGACAACAGTCTCGGTTGGCAATACCGACTGCATTGTCTGTGTTAAATCGTTCCTCACGATCTCCAGGGTCGTGCGAATGTCCTCCACAATCCCAACGGAATTGTGAAAGTCAATACTGAGACCCCTCACACGGGTCTCTAGCTGGTGCTCGACGCGTAGCACCTCAGTCTTGAGGTGCCAGACTAGACCCAATAGGCCTATTGAGAGAGTGGCCAAAGCGGCCATAATGACTTGTTCATAAATACTCATTTTAAATACTCCTTCGCCTAAATACGGCATAAATAAGAGAAACACATTAACGTGTTTCTCCTAATGGTTGGTGATAAAAGTGGATATAAAATCTTTAGCGTTTTGCCGGACTCGAACTATCGGCATCGAAAGCTTTCTTCTAGCTGTCTGTTTTACCCTTAAACTAAAAACGCAAAGTCCCTAATGGTATCCACCCAAAGAGGAACTTGTCTTCGAATACAAACAGTACAAATTTGTATCAGTGACGACAATCACTAACAACTAAAAAAGACCTTCCACCTGTGCGTTGTTAAACACATGGGAATTTTCAACCACCACAATACCAGTTTTCCTGAATTAAGATGATTCAGAAACACTACTTTGGTACTGTGTTGGTTCGCCAAAGTGTGCGTGCTTATCTAGGATGTTAGCGATAAACAGAAGCATGGCGGGTCAGTTACACTTGCATGGGGCTTATAATTTATCCATGCTGTGTTTTTCTATTGAAGGGCCTCCTTTACCTCCTTCCCTCTATTCTTCACCAGGGATCTTATCCCGACTAAGAAAAAAGAAGATACGACGATTGCGATGATTATGTTTTCCATGATGGTTCCTTAAAATAAGAGGGTTTGTGCGAGATGCACGAGGAAGATCACACGACCGGGTCGACCATCGATCAGACGGGTAACTGCGCTCTCGTTGAATTTAGTGAGAGTGTCGTGGATATCTTTTTTGCGTTTTTTTCACCTTTAGTTCCTTGTGGGATAGGTTACAACGTTTTGAACCCGACTACGTTACTGGGGTATGTCCCGTAGCCGGTAGAGTCTCCCAGTGGTTACTGGGATGTAGTTGGGCTAGCCGTGTTGACTAGACCCCGTTTTTTTTTCTTTCCTTTGCGTTCGTCGGCCACAGGGACCGATGATACAATATACCACCCTGCGCCACCTCTGGCGACGGTCACCATGTAGGTGATGTCTTTCCATACCAGCGGGAACCGGATATCGCTGGTGGCCGGTATGTAGATGGCCGCATCGGCCACGCCTCTTGTTCCTCGCCGCCCGTCCACCTCTGGGCGGGAATTTTGATTGAGTGCCAGGATGGTCCTGGACAACATGTTGTTGGTGATCACCACCACTCGTGGATCTAATAATTCCATTTCTTTTTCCTTTATTAAATGGTTGGGTCGATTGAAGGGTGAGGCGGCATAAAAGACTACTCCCACAATACCATCCTCGTGAGACAGTATTGCGGAATAGTTTTTCATCCTACTCATGTTCGTGATAAGTGTTTATTATCTTTTTGAATACAGTTATTTAGGGAAGAATAAATACCACACTTGCACTAGGGCAAATACAGTAAATGACGTAGCAAATATAATAGCTAACACTAATAGTAATATTTGTGCTACATCCATTAGACGTTCCTCGAAATCTCGATTGCCCATTGCTTAAACCTTTCTGTTGGTTAGTTGAAAAAAAAACTTATAAAGAGAAAAAATAAGAACTATTTCTTTGCTTTGTTATGCTTAAGCACCAAAGCTTTGAGTCTTTTCAATTCTACTGGGTCACAGTCTCCATTGTTAGCTGCGTACAGCAACAATCTACCCAATGGTGTATTGACAGACTCAGTTTCACCAATTAATGTTTTCACATGGGCAGCCTCGTCGTACAGATCGTCTACCATTGCCGACTTAGCCTCCAGGCATGTAATGAGCCATTCATTCTTTCTCTTTAGGTATTTAAGGTCATGTTGCCTCATCTCTAAGAAATAAGCTAAAATCAAAATAATAACTAAAGATATAAAGATAACCCAAACTGTCTCGTGTTGCATTTGTATTCCTAGAAACAAAAAAAAAGAACCACCATTACTGGGTGGTTCTTTTGACGACGACTTAAGTCAACATGTTAGTCTTCTTTACGTCAATAACGTCTAGAGATGGTTCCCCGATTTTATTGACACTACACCAGTCCACCAGCGTCTGGCGACGATCGCCAAATAGCTGTAACAGAATAGTGGTGCTGTTCTCAGATACAACCGGGGTTTGGTTCAGTGCCGAGCTGACCACAAAAGCTAGATCACTATCTTTAAGTGGGGACTGGGCCAATAGTTCAAAAAGGAACTGTTTATTGGTACGACACTCCAGTACCTCAGCCTCCAAGGCTTGGTTTTTGATTTTAGATATGTTCAGTTCTCTCTTGGTCTTATTGTGGAGTTTCCACAAGTAACCAATGATGATAGGGGAAGAGAAGATAAACAATACGCACAAAGCGTTTACTACTGACATGGTTAATTCCTTTATTTAAATAGGTGTAACAAGTTATACTTGGATAGAACACGTTTGTATTCTTCTTTTGGTAAGAAGAAAAGCGAGCCTCCTTCATACTGAGGATATTTTCTCAGTTCCACAAGACTGGCTCCTGCTCTTGGTTTTTTAGCTAACCCAGCATACTCACGCGCAAACGCATCCCATGTGCCATCATCCATTGATGATTGGTGCATGGTGGTGTCTGTGTGGTAGTATAGAAAGGCGTTGAGTAGCCACTGGTCATAGTACTCTAAGAGTAATTCCTTTTTCATGGCAGTGGATCGTAGTCGTCATCATCGAAGATGTAGCTATCCCCATTTCTGGGGTCAGGGGCGTAAAATATTTCATACATGCAAATGCAGAAACATATAGCCCCGACACCGTAGAGAACGACGGTTAACATCAGAGAGGTTCACCGTACCCGTTGAAAGGTAGCGATTTAAAGCAGTCCGCTAGCATCGAACCCAGACTCAGGCCGTCCCTCTCCACCTTCGGCATGGCACCCCAGCTTATGCAAAGTGTCCCCTCTTGAACAACACGCTGTTGGGGGGGTGTGGGTTGATAACAGAACGGATTCAGTGACTGCGGGCCGGAACGTTTTGTCACCGTGGCCACATTGTAACCCTGGTTTTTGATCGCTCCCATCACGTCGCGTATGACCGCCGTCTCGCGTTCCGTCATCTCTACTTCCGTGGACTGGCGACCCTTCTCGGCGGCTTCCACGATGGCCACTTCAACGCGGGCCATTACAGCCTCGAAATCTGCCTGTGAATGCCCACGGGACATCTTCCGCGCTTCTTCTGCTGAAATCACAACTAACTCCTTTAAGGTTAAAATAAACGGTTGTGACTGGCGTAGAGTTCAGTAATCTTGCTATAAGCTTTACTAAACTCTTTCTCAATTTGATCTAACGAATTAGAATCAATCGCCATTTGAGAAACTCGGCCATACCGGTACTTACTTGTTGAACATTTCTTTCTCAAACAAGCGTACTGGGTCATGGTGATGGGATTAAAGAACTCAAACAAACTGTGTTCTTTATGTGTGAGATCATCGATCTTTCGAAGATAATCCTCAGAGGCTGCGATTTTAGAGTCACAGCTCTGTATTGTTTTAAGGGTGTGGCTACGGATGAGACTATTTAAGTTCATACTGACAATCTCTCGCGTATCACTATAACCCCCAGGATAAAGAGGGTTAAGGCTGTAAGCCTCAACGTCCTCCATTACGCCGGGGTGGTTGCGAACCACCTCCTTTAGTTTAATGTAATGTTTGTAGGCGTCCATTCTTTATTAACCCTCACGTTTGATATCCTATTCAAATAACACACACGGATTCGAGAACAACTGGTGCTTTTCCAGCACAACTTACGGGGGTGTTAATGCCCAAGTAACCGGATAGCTCCTGGTGCAAAACCTTCGCTGTTTCTACGAAGGAAGCGTTCCTAGCCGCAGCCAGGTTGTCCCCAAAACCGGGACACGACAAATCCGGTTGGGGCTGCCATTGTTGTTGGTTGGGGTTGTACCCCTCTAATAACCCTTTCAATTGGAAACTTACCGCGTTGACATTGTTGTAAACGCAAAGGTTTTTACTATATTGATCCATGTTAATCTCCTTTATTTAGAATGGATACGTTTTAATTCGAAGATTTTATTACGGACTGCTTTGGGCAGCAATAACGCTTGTAAGAAGCTGGTGGTTTTGCCATAGGCTTCGGCTTCCCATGGCTTTTCTAACTCCGCCATCAGGTGCGCCGCCAGCCGTTGGCGTTTGTTTTTGACACCAACCAGCTTGTCTAACTGCGTCTGTGTATCCTCCGGTGTCCAGGTAAATTCCTCTCCTGGCACTGTCCAGTGCATAACAGGGCCGTCCAGAACCAGTCGCCCGTCCTGCATCTGTTCGAAGTGGACAAACTCGTGGGCTATTAACCCAGGCTGCAGGGGCACATGTTCCAGCACCACTGTCAATACCGGTTCCACCATGGACGGTATACTGACAGTTGGGATAACAGCCGCACTCATAAGCGGCGCAGCACCTGTGAGCTTTTTGTAATCCTTCAAGCGGACCACAAGAACGTCTAGGTCGTCAGGTGCGTTTTTAACCACACGCTTGACCATGCTGGACGCTAGCCTGAATGCCCCCGTCGGGACAGACCGAATGGTGTCAGCCACCATCCCCTCGGGGGCATAGTGCCCATTGGACCGAAGGAACAAGCTGGCTGCCTGTTTGCCCAGTTCTGTTTTGTTTGAAAAAATCATGATATACTCTTCTTTCCTTTTGAATGGTTGAGTCATAAACTCCCTAGTGGCCGTAACCACTAGGGAGAATACTCTTGATTGAATTTCTAATAGACGGAAACCTGCAAGAGATCATGCAGGATTTACTAGTCCAGCATTAAACGAATTGTAGGTGAACAATTCCGCTATTAGAAAACTGGCTCCTCAACCTGGGTACGATCCAGGGACCTACGGATTAACAGTCCGTTGCTCTACCGACTGAGCTATTGAGGAATAAAGTGTGGCGGAAACTGTGAGATTCGAACTCACGGACGGCGTTAACCGTCGACGGTTTTCAAGACCGTTGCCTTAAACCACTCGGCCAAGTTTCCGGATGTTTGGGTTGGTGTCTCTGGCCAGAATCGAACTGGCACGCCCATCACAAGCGACAGATTTTAAGTCTGTTGTGTCTACCGATTCCACCAAGCGGGCACACGCTTAGATTGTATGCTTTAATAGATACTGTACTATTCAAATTGATGCAAGAGGAAATCGGAAATTTATGCTAAATTGTGA
>SSFP01000059.1 GCA_008015455.1 Polynucleobacter sp.
CGACGACCACGCTCTAGCTGTTTACGTGTTGCTTCATCCAAGTCAGAAGCAAACTGAGCAAACGCTGCTAATTCACGATACTGCGCTAAGTCGGTACGAATACCGCCTGACAACTTCTTAATAACTTTAGTCTGAGCAGCACCACCCACACGAGAAACAGAAATACCCGCGTTAATCGCTGGGCGAACACCCGCGTTAAACAAGTCTGTTTCCAAGAAGATTTGACCGTCAGTAATAGAAATAACGTTTGTTGGAACGAATGCTGAAACGTCGCCGGCTTGAGTCTCAATAACAGGCAATGCTGTTAGTGAACCCGTCTTACCTTTAACGGCGCCATTTGTAAACTTCTCAACATAAGTTTCGTTAACGCGAGCTGCACGCTCAAGTAGACGTGAGTGTAAATAGAACACGTCACCTGGGTACGCTTCACGTCCTGGTGGACGGCGTAACAACAATGAAACTTGACGATATGCCCAAGCTTGCTTGGTTAAGTCATCATAAACAATCAATGCATCTTCACCGCGATCGCGGAAGTATTCACCCATTGTGCAACCAGCATAAGCTGATAGATATTGCATCGCTGCTGACTCAGAAGCAGAAGCGGCAACAATCACCGTGTACTCCATAGCGCCGTGCTCTTCTAACTTACGCAATACGTTTGCAATAGTTGAAGCTTTTTGACCGATCGCCACGTAAACGCAATAAACGCCTTTACCTTTTTGGTTAATGATCGCGTCAACCGCAACGGCTGTTTTACCTGTTTGACGGTCACCAATGATCAACTCACGTTGACCGCGGCCAATAGGTACCATCGCATCAATAGACTTCAAACCAGTTTGAACTGGCTGGCTAACTGATTGACGATCAATAACACCTGGCGCAACTTTTTCGATAACGTCTGTTAATTTAGCGTTGATTGGACCTTTGCCATCAATTGGCTGACCCAAAGCATTAACAACACGACCCAACAATTCTGGACCTACTGGAACTTCAAGAATACGACCTGTACATTTAACAGCGTCGCCTTCACGAATGTGCTCGTATTCACCCAAAATAACAGCACCAACTGAATCACGCTCTAAGTTAAGAGCAAGACCTAATGTGTTGTTTGGGAACTCAAGCATTTCACCTTGCATCACGCCTGAAAGGCCATGCACGCGGCAAATACCGTCTGTTACGGAAATAACTGTGCCTTGATTACGGACTTCGGCGCCAGCGCCTACACCGCTAATTCGGCTCTTGATCAGTTCACTGATCTCTGATGGGTTGAGTTGCATTTGCTTACTCCTGGGATCTTATTCGGTTATGCGCTAAGAGCGGCTTGCATCGACACTAAGCGGGCTTTTACTGAAGCGTCTAACACTTCATCGCCAACTTGTACGCACACACCGCCAATCAATTCTGGGTCTACATTTACTGTAGGACGTAGCTCTCTTCCACCAAAGCGCTTCTTCAATGTAGATAACAAGCTATTGAGTTCTTCACCTTGCAGTGGGAACGCGCTTGTAATCACAACTTCAGCCGCACCTTCTTGAGCATTTTTTAAAGCTGTAAATTGAGCAGAAATTTCTGGCAAAGCAAGAAGGCGATGGTTTTGTGTCAAAACTTCCACAAAATTTTTCACCACATCTGCAGGCTTTGTCTTCATGCTACCCAACAAAATTTGTAGCAAATCTGCTGCAGCTAACTTTGGATCATTAGCTACTGCTAGCAAATCTGGATTGCTAGCAACTTGCGCTAACTCCTCTAATTGCTCTGCCCAAGCAGATAAATCTGCAGGCTTTGCACTTCTAAAAAGAGCCTCAGCATATGGGCGGGCAATAGTAGCTAAATCTGCCATATTAAAGCTCTGCCTTTAACTGATCCAATAAACCAGCGTGTGCTTTAGCATCAACTTCACGACGTAAAATTTGCTCTGCACCTTTCACTGCCAAAGCAGCTACTTCGTTACGCAAGGCATCTCTTGCACGTGATACTTGTTGTTCAGCTTCAGCTTTAGCTTGAGCAATAATACGAGCCGCTTCGGCTTGCGCATTTGCTTTGATTTCTTCAGCTGATAATTGAGCACGCTTTTCAGCCTCAGCAATACGCTGAGAACCTTCGTTGCGAGCTTCTGATAATGCTTGCTCAGCTCGTTTTTTTGCAGACTCAAGATCAGCCTTACCGCGTTCAGCGGCAGCTAAACCATCAGCCACTTTTGTGGCGCGTTCGTCTAAAGCTTTAACTAATGGTGGCCATACAAATTTGGCTACAACCCACCACAAGATAAAAAAGACGACCATCTGCGCGAATAATGTCGCGTTTAGGTTCACGGTTTGTTCCTTTCGGTCACGATGACAAATACCCACGGGCGCGCAATTTGCGCCCGTCAATAACTACTAATTACTTGATTACTGCAAGTAATGGGTTTGCGAAAGCAAACAACATCGCAACACCAACACCGATCAAGAACGCAGCGTCGATCAAACCTGCTAACAAGAACATCTTAGTTTGTAGTGGCTCCATCAATTCTGGTTGACGTGCACATGCTTCGATGTACTTACCACCCATCAATGCGATACCTAAACAGGCACCGATAGCACCTAAACCAATAATGATGCCGATACCGATTGCTGTCAGACCTTGAATGTTAGCTAAAAATGCTTGCATGTTGACTCCTAAGTAAAAAAACAGTTAATTAAAAATTAGTGGTGGCTATGTGCTTGGCCGATATAAACCAAAGTCAACATCATGAAGATGAAGGCTTGCAACAAAATCACCAAAATATGGAAAATCGCCCAAGCTGAGCCGGCAATAACATGACCGACAAAACCTAAGAACGATAAGTCGACACCAAAATGCCAGATGCCGCCTAACAGGGCGATTAGCAAGAACACCAATTCGCCTGCATACATGTTGCCGAATAACCGCATACCTAATGACACAGCTTTGGCAATAAATTCGATGATGTTCAACACCAAGTTAAATGGGGCTAGATACCACTTAGCGCCAAACGGTGCTGATAAAAGCTCATGAACGAAACCGCCCACGCCTTTTGCTTTGAAGCTATAAAAAATCATCAATACTAATACTGACATTGACAAACCTAATGTGCCATTTAAGTCAGTAGTAGGAACTAGCTTGTGATGTGGAACGTGAGCGCCGAAGTTGGACAACAAACCATTTACACCATGCACCCAATCAACAGGCACCAAGTCAAGCGTATTTAAAAGAATGATCCAGCAGAAAACAAAAAGTGCTAAAGGAGCAATAAAGCTACGATCGCCATGAACAATGCTCTTTGACTGGCCTTCAACCATCTCAACTAACATTTCAACTAATGCTTGAAAACGACCAGGAACGCCTGCTGTTGCGCGACGTGCTGCCACTAACAAGAAAGCAACCACAATTAAGCCCATCAACAAAGACCAAAATACTGTGTCTAAGTTAACAACTGAAAAATCAACAATAGCTTCTTGCTTGGCATGCAAAGTATTTAAATTTTGCAAATGCTCTGCAATATACTCGGTTGGCGTTAAAGCCTTTCCTGCTACTTCTGTTGACATCGTTACTTCCCTCTATCCTTTTATGCCGTTGCTTACTTAAACATCCAGGCTAACCAATAACACTTCAGCGCCAAGACATAAGTTAACAACAGCGGTAGCCAATCCAAATCCGGATAAAACACTATCGCTAAAACAAACATTGCAACAGTTGCAATGATTTTTAATAACTCTCCGGTTACTAATGCAAATATCGTTGATCCAACTACATTTGCCCTACCGGTCAACACCTTTGCTCTAGTTGCAAACAACACTGCCGGCAACAAAGCTGCCAATCCACCAAGAATGGCTGATATGGCCGAGGAGTCTAAGCCAAACGGCTTACCCCTTGCTGACCAAGCCAAGGCAGAAATCAATGTGACCAAGCCCTGAAGAATCAATAAGCGCTTGACTGTTACGCGACTAGGCTTTAAAGCTGACGCCCCCAAAAGGGACTCCATTTGAGCCCGGGTCAACGGGGTATGAGCCTCTTCAGACTCTTCTAACTCGTTGTCCCAATTAGACTTTTTAACAGCATTAACTTTTTGTGCATCTTCAACACTAAAGCCCCGAGATTTTACAGAATCCTGAGGTGCCGGGTCAATGTAATTCATGTAAAAGCGGCTTAATCAATGGCTAAACGCTTAAACAAGGCATCTAACTCATCAAATTGGCTAAATTTGATTTTTATTTCACCGCCTTGTCGTTTTTGCTTGATCTCAACCGCCAAATTAAATTCATCTGACAAGCGATCCTGAATTCGTTTTAAGTCTGGATCAGCTTTTTCAGTCGTTTTTGGCTTTCCAGCGCTAGGCTTCTTATTGATGACCAATTTGGTCGCCATTTTTTCTGCTTCACGCACAGATAGCTTTTGGATGGCGATTTTTTGAGCCAAACTAACCTGAAGAGCACTATCCAGTGGTAGCAGGGCTCTAGCATGCCCCATATCAATATCACCCTTGATAAGCATCGCTTGAACCGGCTTTGCCAGCTGAATCAATCTCAAAAGGTTACTAACGGCACTTCTTGACTTGCCCACCGCTTGGGCTGCCTTGTCATGGGTATAGCCAAACTCTTCGATAAGTCTTTGAAGACCGTTCGCCTCTTCAAGCGCATTCAAATCTTCGCGCTGCATATTCTCAATTAAAGCCATAGCAGCTGTTGACTGATCATCCGCCTGCTTAATCAAGACTGGAACTTCAAGAAGTCCCGCGATGGTGGCGGCGCGGTAGCGGCGCTCACCAGCAATAATTTCATACTTACCGCCAGCGATAGGGCGCACCAACAATGGCTGCATAACCCCTTGCTCTTTGATGCTTTGGGCTAACTCTTGCAATGAAGCATCCACCATATTTTTACGCGGCTGATATTTACCCGCCTGAAGCTGATTTAACTTCAGCGTGGCAACGCCCTGTGAGCTTGTTGTGCCAGCGTCTTTCGCGCCCAACAATGCCTCTAAACCTCGGCCCAAGCCTTTTTTCTTTGTTGCATTCATCTTGTTATCCATTACATTGTTTTAATGCGCTCAATCATCTCGGCGCCAAATTGCATATAGGCTTGAGCGCCACGGGAGCTTTTATCAAAAGTAACGCCCGGCATGCCATAAGAAGGCGCTTCAGCCAAGCGAACATTTCTAGGAATAATGGTTGAAAAAACCTTATCGCCAAAATGCGCTGTGAGTTGTTCAGATACCTGTTGTTGCAAGGTGGTTCGAGGGTCAAACATCACACGCAACAAACCAATAATCGTTAAATCAGGGTTCAGGTTCGCATGAACCTGTTTAATGGTGTTTACTAAATCTGATAAGCCCTCTAGTGCAAAGTATTCGCACTGCATCGGCACAATCACACCATTAGCGGCACACAAGCCGTTGAGCGTTAATAAAGATAGGGCAGGCGGGCAATCAATCAGCACGAAGTCGTACTCATTTAAAACCGGCGCTAGAGCATCCTTTAAGCGTTCTTCGCGACGCTCAATTTCAACCAACTCCACTTCCGCACCAGCCAACTCACGATTTGCCGGAAGCACATCATAACCACCAGTCTCTGATTTAATGCGCGCCGAAGGAATATCAGCCATGCCAATCAGTACGTGATAGACGGTTTGCTCCAAACCCATTTTATCGATGCCCGAACCCATGCTAGCATTGCCTTGAGGGTCTAAATCGATGACCAAAACACGCTGTTTCTGCGCTGCCAAACTAGCTGCCAGATTGACTGTGGTAGTGGTTTTTCCAACGCCACCTTTTTGGTTTGCAACACAAAAAATTTTTGCCATTTGATTCTTTTTTAAATTAGCGAGTTAAGCATGTAATTCTCTCACGGGGGCTAACTCAAAAAGCCGTCTTTCAGCCTTAAGAGTAGGAACCTCCAAAAGATAATTTTGAGTAATCGTCCATCCCGTAGGAATGGTTTTTAAATCCTCTTCTAACAACTTAGCCTTCATAGCCCAGACAAAACCATCAGGCACCAGCATCGGGGCTGAAAGCGTCACAAACTTGCCAAAATCAGAAAAAGCCCTGGAAATACAAGCACTTAAAGAAGAATTCAGCTGTTTTGAGGTATCCTCAATTCGTCCGGCATGGACCTTAGCATTATCTAAATGCAGTTTTGTGACCACATGTTGTAAAAAGACGGTTTTCTTCTGCACCGCCTCCATCAAATGGATTTGCCAGTGTGGCCGACAAATTGCCAATGGAATTCCCGGCAAGCCCCCGCCAGCTCCTAGGTCTGCCAAACTAAAAATCTGTCCAGGCTGCAAACGAGTTGCTAAAAGTTTATCTAAATAGGGAAGAACCGCTAAAGAGTCCAATAGATGTAAAACCACTGAATCTTTTAGATCGTGTATCGCTGAAAGATTATGGGTTTTATTCCATCGCTGAAACTCTAAGATGTATTCCAGAAGTTGGTTAATCTGAGCCTCAGAAAGCTCCAAACCTAAAGCATCAACCCCTTGATTTAATTGGTCTAGTAGCTCTTTTTGAGAAGGGTCTAAAACCATTAACGAGCTGCTGGGCGACGACCCAGACCTTTTTTCAAGTGGATTAACAAAATCGAAATGGTTGCTGGTGTCACACCTGCCACCCTTGATGCTTGCCCCAAAGTAGATGGTTTATGGAGATTAAGCTTTTGTTGCGCCTCTGTTGATAAACCATGTACTTCAGAATAATCAATGTCAGAAGGTAGAGCCATCTCTTCATGGTAGGCATGCCTTGCAATCTCAGCAGCTTGGCGATCAATATATCCTTGATATTTAATACCAATTTCTACTTGTTCAGCAATTTGGTCGCTTAAAACAACATCGTCTGCTAAGACGCCTGGTCCCCAGCGCCCATCAAAGGAATTACAGATTTTTTCATAGCTAATTTCTGGACGACGTAAAAGATCAGCCAAGCTGTATTCATGGGTAATGACTTGACCCAACAACTCTTGAGACTGTTCTGGCGTTATTAACTTAGGACTTACCCATGTAGTTCTCAATCGTTCTGTTTCACGTGAAACAGCCTCTTGTTTTTTGCAGAAAAATTCCCAGCGATGGTCATCCACTAAACCAAGCTCTCGCCCAATCTCTGTTAGGCGGGTATCGGCGTTATCTTCTCTCAAGCTTAAGCGATATTCAGCTCGGCTGGTAAACATCCTATAAGGCTCTAAAACACCCTTGGTGATCAAATCATCCACCAAGACCCCAAGATATGCCTGGTCTCGTTTAGGGTACCAGGCGGGCTTTCCTTGAGCGCTTAAAGCAGCATTCATGCCTGCTAGCAGACCCTGTGCCGCCGCCTCTTCATACCCCGTTGTGCCGTTAATTTGACCAGCAAAGAACAAACCTTTGATAACCTTCGTTTCCAAGCTAGGATGAAGACCGCGTGGATCAAAATAGTCATATTCAATAGCATAGCCAGGGCGAACAATCATGGCATTTTCAAGACCACGAATACTTCTCACCAAATCCCACTGAACATCAAACGGCAAGCTTGTTGAGGTGCCGTTAGGATAAAACTCATTAGTTGTTAAGCCCTCTGGCTCCAAGAAGATTTGATGGCTCTCCTTCGATGCAAATCGGTGGATCTTGTCTTCAATGGAAGGGCAGTACCTTGGTCCCACGCCCTCAATAACTCCGGTATACATCGGAGAGCGGTCCAAACCACCACGAATAATGTCGTGCGTACGATTATTCGTGTGCGTTATCCAACAAGGCAGTTGCTTAGGGTGAAACTCTGGTCGCCCCAAATAAGAAAACACGGGCAAGGGATCTAAATCTCCCGGCTGCTCTTGCATGACTGAAAAATCAATCGTTCGCCCATCAATTCTTGGGGGAGTGCCAGTCTTTAATCGACCCTGGGGCAGCTTGAGCTCTTTTAATCTTGCGGAAAGACGTATCGCGGCCGGATCGCCAGCGCGACCGCCCGAGTGATTATCCAGTCCCACATGAATTTTGCCATCCAAGAATGTTCCTGCCGTCAAAACAATCTTGGGCGCATAGAAACTTAAACCCAGCTGAGTAGTTGCGCCGCAGACTTCATCGCCATTGACGATCAAATCATCAACCGCCGCCTGGAAAATGGTTAGGTTTTCTTGATTCTCAAGCTTGCTGCGCATCGCTGTCTTATATAAAGCGCGATCTGCCTGAGCTCTAGTTGCTCTAACCGCAGGTCCTTTGCTTGAGTTCAAAATTCTAAACTGAATACCTGCAGCGTCGGTGACCTCTGCCATAGCCCCGCCCAAGGCGTCTAGCTCTTTGACAAGGTGCCCCTTACCAATGCCACCAATTGAGGGGTTGCAACTCATGGCACCCAGCGTTTCAATGCTATGTGTTAACAAAAGGGTGCGGCAACCCATCCGAGCCGCTGCCAACGCAGCCTCAGAACCGGCGTGTCCACCACCAATAACAATGACATCGAATTTGACTGAAAAATCCATAGAAAAATACCTAGCTAGGGCGGGGATGATATCACCCCCACGAGAAGGGCTCAATGGTTAATCCTTAAAGATTTGTTTCACGTGAAACCAAAAGGATGCTTATGACCAAAGCACGCCGAAATACTTGAGGGCATCTACGCCTGTTTTAACAATCAAAGCTGCCACAACACACAAGAAAACCCTTCGTACAAAACCGTTGCCATGACGAAGGGCGTATCCTGAACCAATCACGCTACCCAAAATATTCATGCCCATCATCGCAAAGCCCAAGACCCAATCAACGTGGCCAAATGAGGCAAACAAGATAATGGCTGCCAGATTGGTTGTTGCATTGACTAGCTTCGTAGCGGCAGAGGCATGCAGGAAATCAAAACCAAAAATGCGCACAAACCCAATTAATAAAAAGCTTCCTGTGCCAGGCCCAAAAAATCCGTCATAAAAACCAATTCCTGCGCCCAATAAAACAGCCTGAACAATTTTTTGCCAACCCCTTGCTGGCGGCACATGCTGTGCCCCAAGGCTATGCTGCCTGATGGTGTAAACCCAAAGCAAGCATAAGATAATTGGTAGCAAAACTTTAAACACATCAACGGACACAACCCGCACAACCGCCGCGCCCGCAAAAGAGCCGACGAATGCCGACAAGATAGCTGGAATTAACACAAAATAAGGTAATTTAACTGATTTTAAATACCTTTTAGCGGCAATTAGCGTTCCGCCAATGGATGCCAGCTTGTTTGTTCCCAGCAATGTAGCGGGGTTGGCGTTGGGATATATTGCAAACAATGCGGGGACCTGGATTAATCCACCACCGCCAGCCACTGAATCAACAAAACCTGCGCCAGCTGCCGCTATTAGCAGTAGGGCGGTGGTCCAATGAAAAAAATCAGCTTCGATCAAGATGCTTGCTGAAGAATTTGTCGAGCGATCTTTTCAGCAATTGCCATAGTTGGCGCAGCAGTATTTCCAGAAGTAATGGTTGGCATTACGCTAGCATCAACCACTCGCAACCCTTGCAAGCCGATTACCTTCAAATCTGAGTCAACCACTGCCATCGGGTCATTAGCTGAGCCCATTTTGCAAGTGCCCACGGGGTGGAAAATCGTTGTGCCAATCTCGCCAATTTGCTTTAAAAGCTCTTCAGAGCTCTGGTATTGCGACCCAGGCTTATGCTCTTCAACGCTTGCCTGGCTAAATGCATCCTGACTCAAGATTTTTCTTGTTAATGCAACAGACTCCAACGCCACCTGACGATCTTCATCGGTAGATAAGTAATTAGGATTAATTAGTGGTGGAGCATCGACATCGGGGGATGAAATATGTACCGAGCCTCTTGAGCTTGGGCGTAAATTGCAAACGCTGGCAGTAAATGCATTGAAGCGATGCAAAGGTTCGCCAAACTTTTCTAAAGAAAGGGGTTGCACATGATATTGAACATTCGGGCGTGAGTGTTTGTCTGAACTGCTTGCAAAAGCACCAAGCTGAGACGGCGCCATCGCCATAGGGCCTTTGCGCGTGAAAATAAATTGCAAAGCAATTGCAAGCTTACCCCACCAATGAGCGGTAATTTTATTGAGCGTATGAAAACCTTTGACCTTATAAACCATTCTTATTTGCAAATGATCTTGAAGGTTTTCACCAACGCCTGGAAGGTGCTTCACTACGTTAATGCCCATTGAGCTTAAAAGCTCTTGATTGCCAACACCAGATCTTTCCAAAATTTGAACACTGCCAATAGAGCCTGCTGACAATAAAACTTCTTTAGAAACGGCTGCTGTATGCTCCTTGCCACCACCATGAAATTTAATGCCTGTACAGCGCAAACCATCAAACGTCAGATGATCAATCGTTGCGCCAGTAATGATGGTGATGTTTTCTCTTCGTGCTGCCGGCTTAATAAAAGCTCTTGCAGTATTTAAGCGCCAGCCCTTCTTTTGTGTCACATCAAAATATGAAACGCCAAAATTATTGCCGCGATTAAAGTCATCAGTTGGCGGAATGCCTGCTTGATCAGCCGCTGTTCTAAATGTGTCCAAAACCTTCCAGCTCAATCTCTGTTTTTCAACTCGCCACTCGCCGCCAGCGCCATGAAAATGATTAGCGCCGCCATGATGGTCTTCAATATTTTTGAAGTGTGGCAACATCGCCTCCCATCGCCATGAGGCATCACCAACAGACTCAGCCCAGGCATCATAGTCCTCTGATTGGCCGCGCATATAAATCATGCCGTTGATGGAAGAGGATCCACCCAATATTTTTCCTCTAGGATAAATAAGGCTTTTGCCATTTAAGCTAGGTTGCGATGTTGTTTTAAACATCCAATCTGTTTTAGGATTATTGATGCAGTAAAGATATCCAACAGGTACATGAACCCACAGGTAATCGTCTTTTGCACCTGCATCAATTAGTAAAACTTTGTTCTTAGGATTTTGCGTTAAGCGATTAGCCAGAACACACCCAGCGCTTCCGGCACCAACAACAATATAGTCATATTGGCCATGATCAATCATGTTGTTATGTTCTGTCATGCTGGTCCCTATCTGATAAGTAGCCACTCCAGGCTAATCGTTCTTTTTCATTAAGCCCCTCTAGGGGGATTCTTTGCGCAGACTGAATAATCATCAAAGCATATGGTCTAGCCAAACATGATGCTTCTTTGCATAACTCTAAAGACTCCCCTGAAGAGGGTGACTTTTCGCGCCAATAATTAATGGCTGCTTCCAATTCTTGAAGAGAGATAAACAGCATTTGATTAACTTAACAGGCTAGCATGGTGCCACGACATTTTTTACTGCCACAGCGACACTCATAATCTTTCTTAATTTCTTTAGTGATTTTTCCCTCTAGTTGAAGGCCATAGTCATAAAAAAGTTCATCTCCCGCCTTAATATTCTTTCGGGCATAAAGAAAAACTCTTGTGGACTTACTAGCGTCTTCTTCCAAAGATTGGCAGTTAGGGCTACATGAGTGGTTGATCCACATTGATTCATTGCCACCATATTTGGCATCAATCGCAGACCCATCCTCAAGCCCAAAATAAAATGTGTGATTAGGTTGGCTTGGGTCGTGTGGATGACGTCTTAACGCTTCTTTCCAACTAATGTGCTCGCCAACATATTCAATGATTTTTTGACCCTTTGGAATATCTTTGCGAGCAAAAACACCTTTGCCATGAATGGTTGAGTTCTTAACCTCAACCCATTCATTCTTTTCTTTTTTCTTAGACATCAATATTTCTGGCGATTAAAGCATTTGTTTCAATAAAGGCGCGACGTGGCTCAACTTCATCACCCATTAAGGTTGTGAAAACTTGATCGGCTGCAATTGCGTCTTCAATCTGCACTTTTAACAAGGTTCTTGAGTTAGCGTCCATCGTTGTTTCCCACAACTGCTCTGGGTTCATTTCACCAAGACCCTTATAGCGTTGACGGCTAACACCACGCTCGGCTTCAGCTAGCAACCACTCCATAGCTTCTCTGAAGTCCTTCACATTGGCTTCTTTAACATTCTTATCAGGGTCGCCACGCTTAACAGTTGCGCCCGATCCTAAGACATTAGTTAAGGCTGTTGAAGCTTTTTCCAAAGCCTCATAATCCGCGCCATGAACAAAGTCAGAATCAATCACAGAAAGCTTTGTATTGCCGTGAACCTTGCGAGATACCAGTAAGCGATATCGCTCGGTTCGTTCATCTTTTTGAACAATAATTTCTGGCTTGGCTAACTTATCTACTTGATCAACAAAATACTTACTTAAATCAGCAGCAGATTGGTTAGCAGCTGCCTCCGTATCAAGATTTAGACGAACGCCATTAGCGATGGCTCGCAAAGAGCCCTCATCCATGCTTCTTGATAAACGATCAACAATATTTTGAATCGTTTGATAATCATTCGACAAACTAGTTAATCGATCGTTGTCGATAACTTTTCCGTCCGCTAAAACGATGGATGCATTCTCTAGTGCCAAGTTAAGCAAGTAAGCATTCAATGCAACATCATCTTTGATGTACTGCTCATTTTTGCCTTGCTTAACTTTATAGAGCGGTGGCTGTGCAATATAGATATGTCCGCGCTCAACCAACTCAGGCATTTGGCGATAGAAGAAGGTTAACAACAATGTTCTGATGTGGCTACCGTCAACGTCCGCATCGGTCATGATAATGATGCGGTGATAACGTAACTTGTCTGGGTTGTATTCTTCTTTACCAATACCCGTTCCAAGAGCAGTAATCAAAGTGACCACTTCTTGGCTGCTTAACATTTTGTCAAAGCGCGCTTTTTCAACGTTTAAGATTTTTCCCTTAAGCGGCAAAATAGCTTGGAATTTTCTATCTCGACCCTGTTTAGCTGAACCGCCCGCAGAGTCACCCTCGACGATAAACAGTTCAGAGTTGGCTGGATCTTTTTCTTGGCAATCAGCCAATTTACCGGGTAAGCCCAAGCCATCTAATAAGCCTTTGCGACGAGTCATGTCGCGAGCTTTTCTCGCAGCTTCGCGCGCTCTTGCTGCTTCAATGATCTTGGCACAAATAATTTTAGCGTCTTGTGGGTTTTCTTGAAGATAATCAGTCAATAAAGAACTAACAATTTCTTCAACAGGACCACGAACTTCACTAGATACTAATTTGTCTTTAGTCTGGCTTGAAAACTTAGGCTCTGGGACTTTAACGGATAAAACGCAGGTCAATCCTTCGCGCATATCGTCGCCAGTTATTTCCACTTTGGCTTTTTTGGCTAACTCTTCTTCATCAATGTATTTATTGATAACGCGAGTCATCGCAGCGCGTAATCCTGTTAAGTGCGTACCACCATCTCTTTGCGGAATGTTATTTGTGAAACACAATACCTGTTCATTAAATCCATCATTCCACTGCATCGCAACTTCAGCTGTAATGCTGCCACCTAATTCTGATGGGCGCTCACCTTCTGCATAGAAAATATTAGGATGTAAAACTGTTTTGCTCTTGTTGATGTAATCAACGAAACCTTTCACGCCGCCTGAAAAAGCAAAGTTTTCTTCTTTACCAGATCTTTGGTCAATTAGACGAATGTGAACACCATTGTTTAAGAATGAAAGCTCACGAATTCGTTTGGAAAGAATTTCGTAGTGATATTCAACATTACCGAAAATTTCAGCATCGGCAAGGAAATGAACTTCAGTACCACGCTTATCTGTTTCACCAATCACTTTAATTGGTGAAGTCATTTGACCGTTTTCTTCAATTAACTCACGCTGGCTAACTACGCCACGAGCAAATTCCATGAAGTGAACTTTGCCATCGCGCTTAACCGTTAAACGTAACCACTTTGATAATGCATTAACGCAACTAACGCCCACACCATGAAGACCGCCAGAAACTTTATAGCTGTTTTGGTCAAACTTACCACCAGCATGAAGTTCAGTCATCACGATTTCAGCAGCGCTTCGCTTTGGATCATGTTTGTCGTCGTACTTAATACCGGTTGGAACGCCACGTCCATTATCAATAATTGAAATGGAATTATCAGTATGAATAGTGACTGTAATCTCAGAACAATGCCCAGCTAATGCTTCATCAATAGAGTTATCAAGAACTTCAAAAACTAAATGATGTAGACCTGTACCATCGGATGTATCACCGATATACATACCAGGTCTTTTTCTAACCGCCTCAAGACCTTCAAGAATCTGAATTGATGATGCGCCGTATTGTTGTTCCTGAGCTTTTACTTCAACAGTCATTGATTAATCTTTTCTAATAAAACTATTAAATGCGCATTGGCATTACTACATACTTAAAGCCTTCTTGTTCAGGAAGGGTTATGACAGCACTGCTGTTTGAATCGCCCAAACTGATCTGGATAGATTCATTTTTTAAGTTAGCTAAAACATCTAACAAATATGAAACGTTGAAACCAATATCAATCTTGTCACCAGCATATTGAGTTTCAATATCTTCTTGAGCTTCTTCTTGCTCAGCATTGGTAGATTGAATCGTTAAACAATTTTCTGACAAGACACAACGTACACCCTTGAACTTATCAGTTGTCAAAATGGCAGCACGTTGTAAAGAGGCCTGTAATGCCTCACGACTAACTACAAGCGTATTGTTTTGACCTTTAGGAATCACTCTTTGGAAGTCAGGGAACTTACCTTCAACTAATTTTGAAAGTAGTTCTACATCACCAAAATTAAATTTAACTTGATTGTTAGCTAAAGAAACAACCACGGCTTCATCAGAGTCTTCAAGCAAGTGCTGTAATTCCAAAATGGTTTTTCTAGGAATAATGACTTCTTGTTTTTGTCCATTACCTGTTGGCGCTTTATCCAAATCAACATGGCTATAAGCCAAACGGTGACCATCGGTTGCAACAGCCATCACACGTTGATTTTCTAAAACAAACAACATACCGTTTAAGTAATAACGAATGTCTTGTTGTGCCATTGCAAAGTGGACTTGGCTGATCAATTGCTTCAATGATTTTTGAGACATCTCCCAACTTGCTAAAACATCTGTTGCTTCAGACATGATTGGAAATTCATTGGCTGCCAATGTTTGCAATGTGAAACGACTCTTCCCACTTTGAACAACCATCTTGTTGTCTTTAAGAGAAAGACTCAAAGGACCCTCTGGTAGAGCTCTTAAGATATCAACAAGTTTTCTTGCACCAACCGTCGTGCTTAAGTTCTCTGCACCAACTCCAAAATCTGCATGAGTTGTAATCTGAATTTCAATATCCGTTGAGATCAAAGAAACTGCATTGCCATTCTTCTTGAACAATAAATTAGCCAAGATCGGAAGTGTGTGTCGACGTTCAACAATACCACTGACAAGTTGAAGTGGTTTTAAAAGTTTGTCTCTTGATGTACTGACCAGTTCCATGGCTCTTATTCCTGTATTTATTTAAATGTATATATATTTATAGTAGTAGTTAATAAAGCAACAAAATTCTGTGGATAACTAAAAAAACATTTATTAATCAGCATTTTACCTTCAATAAAACCTTGTGGATATCTTTTGAATAGCCTTTGGATAAACTTTAATAACTTTTCTTAGTTCTCCACAATTGAGCAATTATTCACAATCTATCAACAAGCTATTCAAGTACTTATTCCCATAGTTATACATAAGCTATCAACAAAGTTTTCCACAGCTTTTTTAGTTCTTCAAAGACTGTTCTAAAACATGTAATTCATGGTTTAGTTGGTTGTCTCTAGCTCTTTCCTCAGTAATTTTACGTACAGCATGCAATACGGTTGTATGGTCTCTACCCCCAAAAAGTTCACCAATTTCTGGCAAGCTTTTTTGAGTCAATTCCTTAGCAATATACATTGCAATTTGTCTTGGTCTTGCAATGTTAGCAGGTCGCTTTTTGGAGTACATATCTGCAACTTTAATGTTGTAGAAATCAGCGACAGTTTTCTGGATATTTTCTACAGAAATTTGACGATTTTGAACCGACAAGAGGTCTTTTAACGCCTCTCTAGCAACATCTATCGTGATCTCTTTTCCATGAAAACGAACATAAGCCAAGATTTTTCTTAAGGCGCCTTCAAGCTCTCGAACATTGGAGCGCAAGTGTTTAGCGACAAAGAATGCAACGTCTTCTGTTAGAGGAAGCCCCTCAGACAAAGCTTTTTTCATCAAAATGGCAACCCGCATTTCTAGTTCTGGCGGTTCAATAGCTACGGTTAACCCAGAGTCAAAACGAGAAATCAAACGATCATCAATTCCTGAGATCTCCTTGGGATAAGTGTCGCTGGTCATGATGACCTGAGACCGATTTGCCGTTAGGGCTTCAAAAGCATAGAAAAACTCTTCTTGAGACCTTGGTTTACCAGCAAAGAATTGAATATCGTCAATTAATAAGAGATCTAATGAGTGGTAGTACTGTTTGAACTTATCAAACGACTTTTGTTGATAAGCCTTAACAACATCAGACACATATTGCTCGGCATGAATGTAGCGGATCTTGGCTTTTGGATTTTCTTGCAATAAGTGATTGCCAATGGCATGAATTAGGTGTGTCTTACCAAGACCTACCCCACCATATAAATACATGGGGTTATAGGAAGAGCCAGGGTGATTTGCTACCTGAATCGCTGCAGCACGAGCTAACTGATTGGCTTTACCAGTAACAAAGCTATCAAAAGTTAAATGTGGGTTCAATCTTGAGCGCCCATCAATTCCAATGCTGGGTAGCTCACTCATTTCATCTGCAACTTCTGCAGCTAAATTATTTGTATTTTTGTCAAAATTCTCTACTAAAAACTCAGTTTGGTTATCAGAAGTGTTAACCATTTTGATTTTGGGGTCCAAAACCCACTCAACGGCTATAGGGCGACCAAAATGAGTTTGAGAAAGCTCTATAAATCTTTGATTAAATTGATTTTTTGCCCAATCCAGCTTAAATCGATTGGGGGCAGCTAATGATAAAATGCCATCTTTATCATCAAAATTTAAAGCAAATAATGGCTTGATCCACGTTTTAAATTGTTGTGGAGAAAGCTCCTTAGAGAAAGAAGTTGTTACAAACTCCCAAAATGTCTCAAGGTTGTTTTTTGCCGTTAAATCGGAATTTGTCAAAGTATTCATAATCACCAACGGATTGTAGTCTTCCTTAAAAGTTATCCACAAAGGATAAGTTCGTGGATAAGCTGTGGATAACTTGTTAATAAGTAAGAATCTTTATTAAAAACAATAAGATAATCCTGTGAATAAAAATATATTCTGTAAATATCTATTGACGACTAGGTACAAAAAGGCGAGAATCTAAGGTTAGCTAGGAAAAAATTATGAAACGTACATATCAACCATCAGTAACTCGTCGTAAACGTACCCATGGTTTTCGTGTTCGCATGAAAACTAAAGGTGGACGCCATGTTTTGAATGCGCGCCGTGCCAAAGGACGTAAACGCCTCGCTGTTTAAGCAACAGCAAGAAACAGAAAACTGTAGAGCGAGCATGTCTTTGCCTCGCTCTACACGTCTTTCTGATGCGGGCGTTATTCGACAGGTTCTCGCCCAAAGACCCCAAACGACTAAGTACATTGCGGCTCATTCTCTAAACGAGAAAGGCTTGGGATTTGCATTAACCGTTCCTAAGCGCTTAGCCAAACGAGCGGTAGATCGCAATCGCATTAAACGATTAATGCGAGAAATCTACCGTACATCGCCTATGGCTGGCGCGAACCAGGAGCAGTTGCTTGTATTGCGGTTAAGAAAAAAAATTGGGGATAGAACCAAGAATCGTTTAAGAGAGGCAGAGCGTCTTGAAATTCGAGCAGAATTGCAAAGCTTATTCCTAAAAAAATGATCTCAAAGTTATTGCAGGGCTTCGTTCGCCTATATCAATTAACCTTGAGCCCTTTTTGGGGTGCTCAATGTCGGTTTTATCCAACCTGCTCTTGTTATGCCATTGATGCTTTAAAGCAACATGGCGCACTTAAAGGAAGTTATCTAAGCGTTTGGCGCTTATGCAGATGTCATCCTTGGGCAAAGGGCGGTGTTGATCCTGTGCCTGAAAAGGTCATCAAGAAATAACCTTCTCACACTACAATCTAGTTTTACGTAAATTACGACAGAAAACAAATAATGGATATTAGAAAAACGCTTCTTTGGGCTATCTTTACGATCTCAGCAGTTTTGCTATTTGATAGCTGGCAAAAAACAAATGGCCAACCATCATTGTTTTCTCAGCCACCGGCTAAAGAGGCGACTGCACCTGCAACTACTACAAACAAAGATTTACCGAAACCGGTCGCAAGTGCTGCAACTCCAATTGCCGCAGCTAGCGCACAAAAGAGCGGCGAAATCATCACATTAAAAAATGAAGTGATTGAGCTTGAAATTGACTCTCTAGGGGGCGCAATTGTTAAAGCTCGACTTCTCAAACATTTAGAAGAAGATAAATCGGCTGTTTTATTGTTTGACCGTAGCAAAGAGCGTCAATATTTCGCTAGAAGCGGTTTGGTATCAGCGAATGGCGTTGAGCTTCCTAACCACACGCAAGTATTTTCGGTTAGCAAAAATCCAGCGACTAATTCAGTCGTCTTGACTGCGGAAAAAGGCGGCGTTCGCTTAGAAAAAACCTACACTTTAGCTAAAGACGCTTATGTTGTTGATGCAAAACATACGATTAAAAACATCGGCGCACAAAATTTAGATGCAACCTTATATGCTGAAATTGTTCGTGATGGTGGTAAGCCATCGTTCAATGGAAAGGTTGAAGAGAGTTCTTTTTACAGCACCTTCACAGGGCCTGCGATTTATACAGACTCTGAAAAATTTCATAAAGTAGATTTTTCTGACATTGAAAAAGGTAAGGCTAAGATTCCTGGAACTCAGGCTCCAGGACAAGGGGCATGGGTTGCCATGATTCAACATTATTTTGTCACTGCTTGGTTACCAACAAGCAATTTACAAAAAGATTTGTATGTTGAGATGTTGGAAAAAAATCAATATCGCGTCGGTGTTAAATCAAAGTTAGACGCTTTAGCGATTGGTCAGGAAAAATCTGAGGCACTTAGACTTTATGTGGGACCACAAGAGGAGCGAGTGCTTGAAACGGTAGCCCCAGGTCTTGAGTTGGTAAAAGACTATGGCTGGTTAACCATTTTGGCAAAACCAATTTTTTGGTTACTTGAAAAAATCCACGGTTTTGTTAATAACTGGGGATGGGCCATCATCTTGTTAACGGTTCTGATCAAGTTAGTCTTCTTCCCGCTTTCAGCGGCCAGCTATAAATCAATGGCTAGAATGAAAGAAGTTCAACCACGTCTTTTAGAAATGAAAGAGCGCTATAAGGGTGAGCCACAAAAATTAAATCAAGCCATGATGGAAATGTATCGCAAAGAGAAAATTAATCCTCTTGGTGGTTGTTTCCCTGTATTGATTCAGATTCCGGTGTTTATCGCTTTGTATTGGGTGTTATTAGCTTCAGTAGAAATGCGTGCAGCGCCATGGGTGGGTTGGATCAGCGACCTATCTAAACCAGACACATTATTTGGCGTTTGGTTTGGCATGCCAATTGGCTTGTTGCCTATTTTGATGGCGGTGTCCATGTTTATTCAAACAAAGTTAAATCCAACACCGCCTGATCCTGTGCAAGCTAAATTGATGATGTTGATGCCATTGGCGTTTTCATTCATGTTCTTCTTCTTCCCATCGGGCTTAGTTTTGTACTGGGTCGTGAATAACGTTTTATCTATTGCTCAACAGTGGCAAATTAATAAGATTTACGGCGGCAACAAAAAAACCGCTTAACTATGTCCACACAACGCGACCCGATCATTGCTTTAGCAACCGCGAAGGGTCGCGCTAGTGTTGGAATTCTTCGTTTATCCGGCAAAGGCGTTTCAGAGCTCGGCCGACTTCTTTGCCGATGTGAATTAAGTCCTCGTTATGCCACCCTGATTAAGTTCGAAGATCGGGCTAGGGAGTTAATTGATGAGGGTTTAGCCATCTTTTTTCCAGGGCCACACTCCTATACTGGAGAAGATGTTTTAGAACTTCAGTGCCATGGCAGTTCAGCGGGACTAAGTTTATTAATGGACCGTTGTTTGGAGTTGGGGCAGGCTTATCAACTTCGCTTAGCCCAGCCAGGAGAATTTACAGAACGTGCTTTCCTAAATGGCAAGATTGATTTAGCCCAAGCAGAAGCCATTGCCGATTTGATTGATGCCAGCAGTGCTTTGGCAGCCAAGTCAGCTGCAAAATCTTTGAAGGGGGAGTTTTCTAAAAAGATTGATGTGTTTCTTCACTCACTCATTGAGTTGCGAGCACTAACTGAGGCAACCCTCGACTTCCCTGAAGAGGAAATTGATTTTATTGAGCAGCATGATGTATTCAATCGCCTGCAAAAAATTCTAGAGAACATCCAAGAGGTTAAAAAAGCCGCACAACAAGGCTCGATTATTAGAGATGGTTTAACCATCGTTCTTGTCGGCCAACCTAACGTTGGAAAAAGTTCTTTAATGAATGCGCTAGCCGGCGAAGAAGTTGCCATCGTGACTGATGTTGCTGGCACAACGCGCGATCGATTAAAAGAAACCATCCAAATTGATGGTATTCCATTACATATTGTAGATACGGCTGGTTTAAGAGAAACCACGGATAGTGTTGAACAAATAGGTATTGAACGAACCTGGAAATCAATTGAGCAAGCCGATTTAGTGCTGCACTTAATGGATGCCTCTCAAAGCTCAAGCATCTCTGATACAGATGAATTGTTGATCAAAAAAATTCAAGCGGTTGCCGCTAAGCAAGTGCCCATTAAGATGATTTGGAACAAAATTGATCGGGCTAAAAACACCTCTGTATCGGACGGGGAACACTTTTATGTTTCTGCAAAAACTGGGCAGGGTTTAGACGCTCTTAAAAAAGAGTTGTTATTGGTTGCTGGTTGGCAGCCTGAAGCTGAGGGTGGCATCTTGGCGAGAAAACGTCATATTGAGGCTCTTTTAGACGCCGAAAGTCATATCCAAGCTGCCTTGCGCTTGCTGAAAGAGCAGTCATTTTCGGTAGAGCTTGCCGCCGAGGAGATGAGATTAGCCCAGGAGTCTTTATCCAAAATCACGGGGCAGTTCTTGCCAGATGATTTGTTGGGAAAAATCTTTAGCACCTTCTGCATTGGCAAATAAGTAAGATGCAATTTGATCAAGTGGTGTTGGCTGGGGGTGGGAATCGCTGTTGGTGGCAGGCGGGTTTTTGGCACGTCTTAAACGAGCACTTTCCGCAAGCGCCCAAAAGAATAGTAGCTATTAGTGCTGGTGCAGCTACCGCTTGTTTGCTCTATGCGCGCCCTGGGAAAGATGGCGCACTTTGGGGATTGAACTACTACGCAAAGGCGCTAGCCAATGTTCATCAAAACATTAATTGGTCACACCTTTTTTCCAAGGATCCGCTATTCCCACACCATCATATCTATAGAGCTGCTCTAACGAATATGTTGAAGGATGGTTTTGAGCAGCTGCAAACTGCACCTGAAATTATGGTGGGGCTTGCTCAGATCCCAGCATGGTTGGGACCTAAATCAGCCGTTGCCTTGGGCTTGATGGTCTATAACCTGGAAAAATATTTCAAGAAAAACCTGCATCCTGAGCTCGGTAAAAAGTTAGGCTTCAAGCGGATTTTTGTGGCGGCTCAAGAGTGTAAAGACATAGATAGTTTGGTGGAGCTGATTTTGCAATCTTCTTGTACCCCACCATTTACCCCAGTGATGTACCGAGATGGTCGCGCTGTTTTAGATGGCGGCTTGGTGGATAACGTTCCGATTGATGGCTTACTTTCAGCAGCGCCAGGGGAGCGACCTCATGAGGTTTTGGTGCTGTTAACAAGGCGCTACCCTTATCCAGACTTCTTTGTTAGAGAATTGCCGGGTTTAAGGCTCACATATGTTCAGCCTAGGCAGCCCGTTGCTGTCTCTAGCTGGGATTACTCGCAATATTCCCTCATGCCAGTGGCTTATGAGCAAGGGCGTGAAGATGCCAAAAATACCATTTTTTCGCTAACTTTCCCTGGGAAATGATTTCTGAGCAATTCTGCTTTTGGACCCCGTTTGTAAGGCTAAAAGAGTCGTCAAGTGGTATCCTTACGGTATTCCAATCACTCACGACTAACCATGAATCAACCTACGATGAAGGGTGTGGCCTCCCTTAATGTGCCATCTTATGTTAAACATCAGAAATTAATTGATTGGGTAGCTGAAATTGCTGCTCTTACACAGCCAGATAGCGTTTACTGGTGTGACGGTTCCCAAGAAGAATATGACCGTTTATGTGCCAATATGGTTGAGGCAGGAACTCTTAAAAAGCTAAATCCAGCTAAGAGAAAGAATTCATATTTAGCGTGTTCAGATCCAAGCGACGTAGCTCGTGTTGAAGATCGTACATATATCTGTTCAGCTAAAAAAGAAGATGCAGGTCCTACTAATAACTGGATGGACCCGGCTGAAATGAGAAAAACTCTACAACCGTTGTTTACAGGTTGTATGAAAGGTAGAACTCTTTATGTGGTGCCATTTTCAATGGGCCCATTAGGCTCACCAATTGCTCACATCGGTGTTGAGTTATCAGATAGCCCTTATGTTGCCATCAATATGCGCGTTATGACTCGTATGGGTAAAGGCGTATTTGATGTGTTGGGTAGCGATGGTCCATTTGTTCCTTGTGTTCACACAGTAGGCAAACCGTTAGCTGTAGGTGAAAAAGATGTTGCATGGCCATGTAATGCAACTAAGTACATTGTGCATTACCCAGAAACTCGTGAAATTTGGTCATATGGTTCAGGTTATGGTGGCAATGCCCTATTAGGTAAGAAGTGCTTTGCTTTGCGTATTGCTTCAACAATGGGTCGTGACCAAGGCTGGTTAGCAGAGCACATGTTGATTTTGGGTGTTACGTCACCTGAAGGTAAGAAGTATCACGTGGCAGCAGCGTTCCCATCAGCTTGTGGCAAAACAAACTTTGCGATGTTGATTCCGCCTCAAGGTTTCCAGGGCTGGAAAGTCACTACGATTGGTGATGACATTGCTTGGATCAAGCCTCGTAAAGATAAATCAGGTCAAACACGTTTGTTCGCGATTAACCCTGAAGCTGGTTATTTCGGCGTTGCGCCAGGAACGAATACTCTAACAAATGCCAATTGCATGGCATCGTTAAATGAAAACGTTATCTTTACAAACGTTGCTTTAACTGATGATGGTGATGTTTGGTGGGAAGGCATGACTGACAAAGCCCCTGATCATTTAATTGATTGGCAAGGTAAAGATTGGACGCCTGCAGATGGCGCTTCTGGTCGCAAGGCATCTCATCCTAACGCGCGCTTTACAGTAGCTGCCACTAATAACCCAGTGATTGATCCTGAGTGGAACAATCCTGATGGTGTCGCAATTGATGCATTCATTTTCGGTGGTCGTCGCTCAACAACAGTGCCTCTAGTTACTGAAGCTCGTAATTGGATTGAAGGCGTTTACATGGCTGCAACAATGGGTTCAGAAACAACTGCGGCAGCTGCTGGTCAGCAAGGCGTTGTTCGTCGTGATCCATTTGCGATGTTGCCATTTGCTGGTTACAACATGAGCGACTATTTCCAACACTGGTTGGATATGGGTAAACAATTGGCAGCCGAAGGTGCTAAATTGCCAAGCATCTATTGCGTGAACTGGTTCCGCAAGGACGAGGCTGGTAAGTTTGTATGGCCAGGCTACGGTGAAAATATGCGTGTCTTAGCTTGGATGCTAGAGCGCATCGAAGGCAAGGCTAAGGGTCAAGAAAACATTTTTGGTACAACGCCAACGCATGCTGACCTTAATTGGACTGGTTTGAACTTTAGCGCTGAACAATTTGAAAAAGTAACTTCTATTGATAAAGCAGCTTGGCAAGATGAAATGAAACTTCATGATCAATTGTTTGATCAGCTTTCATATCATTTACCAAAAGAGTTGGTAGAAACAAAAAATGCTCTAGAAGCTCGATTAGCAAATTAAGTTCTAGATGTAGAAAGCAAAACCCCTTTGACATGTCAAAGGGGTTTTTTATTTGCGCAGCTTATTTTGACTGCTTGTTAACAATTGTTGCCAATCGACCTTAGCGAATTTTTACCATCATGTTTGCGGGGTTGAGGTGAGCGCCCGCTTTAATGACTTCGTAATGAAGGTGAGGCCCTGAAGATCTACCAGTATTGCCGACTTTGGCAATCACATCACCTCTTTTAACTGTTTGCCCTGTTCTCACAACAATCTGACTCGCATGAGCATAACGGGTCTTAAAGCCTTCAGCATGGTTAATCTCAACCACGTTGCCATATTGCGAGTCCCATCCAGCACGACTAACAACGCCACCTGCGGAGGCAACGATGGGGGTACCTACCGGCGCAGCAAAATCGGTTCCTTCGTGTCTTGCCATCGCTTGAGTAAATGGATCGATTCTTAAACCATAGCCACTGCTTAAGCTGTAGTTACCTTTAATCGGGGTGCCGGTTGGCAGGGTGTGTAACCAAGCCAATTGCTTAGCCCACAAGACATTCACTTCCTCAACGCTCTTTTTAAATGCAGTGACATCCTGAAGTGAGTCATCTAAAGCACTAATGAGGTCTGCGTTGTTATTGCTTTTGAGTGAAACAGGTCTAAGTGGACCGCCTTTTGCGTTTCCGCTAGGGATCTGAGACCTCACGGCGCTTGGTGTTGCCATTTCCATAAAGCGATCTTTTAGCTTTTGGATTTCGATTAATTCTTGTGATGTGGCTTGCAGCTTTTCTTGAATTAATTCAAGACGAGCTTTGTAGGACTCTTCAATTTTGTCTTGTTCGGCTTGAGTTAAAACTCCGCCCATGGCGCGAGCAATTTCTGGGCGCGCCTCAATAGCGATTCGCAAACCAACAAAGTGCAAAATACCACCCATAGCAATGAGGAAGGCTGCAAAAATAGCGATTGCAATTGAGACAGTTCTCAACGTAATTGAAATTTTTCTAACCCGGCCCGTTGGACCAGAAACCCACATTAATTGCATGAATACAGTTCAAAATAAGACAATCCTCCATTATAAAGGCTACCCCAGAGATGCCAAGCGTTAAAAACCCCTACGAAGCGGTGATTGTTGGTGCCGGTATTGCTGGTGCCGCTATTGCTAAGGCATTGAAAAATAACAATTTAAATAATTTTTTGGTGGTGGATAAGGGTTTGGGTCCAGCTACAGGCACCAGTGCACACGGGCATGCCTTATGCCATCCGTATATTGGTCGAGGAGCCTCAAGGTTACAGCGCTTAACCTTTTTAGCCTTTAAAGAAGCCAGAGATGTTTGGGGAAAACATTGGTGCGGGCATGGCGTTTTTCATTTACCTAGAACTCAAGAAGGCTTTACCAAACAAATAATGAGTGAGCGCTTGCTTTCTCAGGGATTCAACTTCGATATGGCTATGCCCATGGATCAGGCAGAGGCAAATGAAAAAATTGGAGTTCAGTCCGGCGGCACTTTTTTCCCTGAGGGTGGTTGGGTGAATTTAGAGCAGGCTTGTCATGAGGTCTTTGATGAGATGGCGCCTGAGCGAAAGTTATGGGCAACAAAACTTAGAAGGATAGAAAAGGTTGATGGGCAATGGATGCTTTGGGATGACCAAGATCAACTCATTGCTAGTACCGAGCGAGTGTTTTTGGCTAATGGCTTGGGTGTTAAAGACTTGGCCGAATCGATTGATATCTCGCTACCTTTAAAACCAGTTAGAGGGCAGTTATCTAAGTTCAGGTTTTCAAAGCAAAGTACATGGGCACAACATTTGCCTCGTTATGCCTTATCTGGAAAAGTCTATTGCTTAACACCCGAAGAAAAAGGTGGTGAGTTCGAGTGGGTTGTAGGCTCATCCTATGATGAGGAAGTGGATGATCTAAATGTTTGGGATAGCAGTCACGCAGAAAATAAAGCTTTAATTAAAGAGATGCTTAACCAAGATCTGCATGATGACGAGTTAAAAGTGAAAGATGCCTTTGTGGGTGTTCGATGCGTGGCAAGTGACCGTTTGCCGATCATGGGCCCCGTTAAGTCTCAACCAGGTTTATATATTCTGACCTCGCTAGGTTCGCGCGGCGTGATGTGGTCAGCGTTAGCTAGCCAGATGTTCACCGAACATCTGGCATATGAGAAAAATCACTCAGCTTTTTTAGACGCCCGTTTTTTTGCGGGTGCGCGCTTAGCTGCCGCAGGCTTAGATTCTGTTTTAGCAGAGGCTTTGCTACCAGCGCGTTTTTTAGCTGGCGTTTCAAACTCAAAACCAATCTTGCCATCGGCTTGACGTGCTAAGTAAGCTTTAAAACCTCGTCCAGTTCGACTAGATTTAAAGTTAGTTAACAAGTCTGTTTTGCCTTCGTTAAGAAGCTTGGCTACCTGTTCTCTGGAAATTTCTTGCTGGAGAACAACTTTGCCCGTTGAGAAGTCACATGATTTTGATGGTCCAACACTGCGCTCACAAAGGTACTTCATGCCGTGTTCATAAACGGCACCAGAACATTTTGGACAAGCTCCTAAAGCGACCTGTCCTGTGAAATCAACCTCTTCTAAGTCATCTTCTTGGCTGTTGCCAAAATCAAACTCTAGCTTGTAACCAGCATTGGGGTAGTCTTTGTCGTCCTCTGGAATGGCAACTAGCTTGATGATGGCAGCAAACGGACGTCCCATTTTGCTTCTAAAGCCTTGAAGTGGACCAATTTCTTTATTGGCAATAAAGGCCTCCACTTCATCGTATTCAAATGCTCTACCCCCAGGAATTTTGCTAATTGAGAAACCACATTTCTCACAAGCAAAACGACGATAGTTTTCTTTTACCAAGCTACCGCAATGAGGACACGGAGTTTTTAAGTCAACATAATCACCAGGTATGGTGTCGCTGTCATATTCCTTCGCGCGCTTCACAATTCTTTGTGTCATTTGTGCAATTTCTTGCATAAATGTATTGCGATCCATTTGCCCTTTTTCCATGAGAGCTAGCTTATGCTCCCAGTTGCCTGTTAGAGCTGGGTGGGTTAATTCTTCAACTCCAAGTCCACGCAACAAAGTCATCAGCTGGAAAGCTTTTGCAGTAGGAATCAGTTCGCGAGCTTCTCGAACCATGTACTTTTCTGCCAACAAGCCTTCAATAATCGCGGCTCGTGTTGCTGGGGTTCCTAAACCTTTATCAGACATGGCTTCGCGCATGTCATCATCATCGACCAATTTACCAGCGCCTTCCATTGCAGAAAGCAAGGTGGCTTCAGTATATCGGGCTGGTGGTTTTGTTTTGAGCTCTACCGGTGTAACAGATTCGGTTTGAACTTTTTCGTTAGGTGCAACAGCCACTAGTTCTTTGTCATCTTGTGTTGATTTGCCGTACACAGATAACCAACCTGGGCTCGTTAAGATCTTGCCATCCGTTTTAAAGAGATGTCCGCTGACTTCTGTAATGCGGGTGGTAACTTTAAATTCTGCGGCAGGGAAAAAGATCGCCATAAAGCGGCGCACCACTAAGTCATATAGTTTTTGTTCAGGCTCCGATAAGTTCTTGGGAGCTTGCAAAGTTGGAATAATTGCAAAGTGATCAGAGATTTTGCTGTTGTCAAAAATCTTCTTATTAGGCTTAACCCATGAATTATTCAGAATTTGTGATGCAAAAGGATAGTAATTGTCAGAGCTATCAGCCAGCATTTCTAGCGTGCTAGTAACCGTTGGCAAATAATCTTCCGGAAGCGCTCTAGAGTCTGTTCTAGGATAGGTCAGCACCTTATGCTTTTCGTAAAGCGCCTGAGCTAAGCCCAATGTGTTCTTGGCAGAAAAGCCAAAGCGTGCGTTGGCTTCACGTTGCAAACTAGTTAAGTCAAATAATTGTGGAGCTGCTTGAGTGCTAGGTTTTGACTCTTCGGTGACTTTGCCTGCTTTGTCATGGCACGCTGCAACGATACTTGCGGCAGCGGCTTCACTCCAAAGACGGCTTTCTTTTTTCTCAGGATCTGCAGTTTCTTTGGAGTCTTTTTTGAATTTAGGATCAAACCATTTACCTTGGTAAACACCTGCAGCGCAGATAAATTCAGCGCTGACTTCCCAGTAGTCTTTAGAAATAAATTTGCGGATTAACTCTTCTCTTTCAACAACGATAGAGAGGGTGGGCGTTTGTACGCGTCCAACAGTTGTTAAGAAGAAGCCACCACTTTTACTATTAAAGGCAGTCATGGCACGTGTGCCATTAATGCCAACTAACCAGTCTGATTCAGAGCGGCAGCGAGCTGCGTTGGCCAAGTTTTGTAAATCTTCATCACTACGCAAGTTGGCAAAGCCATCTCTAATGGCTTGCGGGGTCATTGATTGCAACCACAAGCGCTCAATCTTGTGCGGTGCTTTGGTGTGCTGAGCGATTAATCTGAAAATTAACTCACCTTCTCGTCCCGCGTCACAAGCATTGATTAAGCGATTGATGTCTTTGCGCTTAATAAGCTTTTGTAAAACTTTTAATCGTGCCTCTGTCTTTGCAATCGGTCTTAAATCAAAATGTGGCGGAATAACAGGTAAGTTAGCAAAAGACCATTTGCCGCGTTTGACTTCATAAGCGTCAGGCGCAGCAATTTCTAATAGATGTCCCACAGCCGATGACACAACAAAATCATCGCTCTCAAAATAGTCTTCATGCTTTGTAAAGCCGCCAATAGCTCGGGCAATATCAGCCGCTACTGATGGTTTTTCAGCAATGATGAGGGCTTTGTAATGCCCAGGTTGTGCACTTGTTTTTGCCACGATACCGCTTTCCCAATGGGTCGAATTTAATTTATTTCCTTTTTTCATTATTAACCGATAAATGAAAAAGTAGGAAAAAATTAAAAATTTCCTAAGTCTTTAGCCTAGAAATTTAATCAAAAACTCCCTTATTTATAGGCGAAACAGGAGCTCTTCGGCAATATCAGAGGGTTTTTCTGTCAATTTGGCGCCCTCCCTGATTAATTGGTGGCAGCCTGCTGAGCACACCTTCCCAATAGCGTTGGGGATCGCAAATACATCCCTACCGAGCTCGTTAGCCATCTTGGCTGTAATCAAAGAGCCAGATTTAGGGCTAGCCTCAACAACTAAGGTACCTGTTGAAAGTGCCGCTATTAAGCGATTTCTTTGGGGAAAGTGATAGGGTTTGGTGATTGTTCCGGGTGGATATTCAGAAATAAGGAGCCCATTTTCGGCAATCAGTTTAAATAGTTCCTTATTTTTAAATGGATAACACCGATCTAGGCTGGTGCCACAAACGGCAATGGTGCTGGGTCTGAGGCGAGAGGCAAGCGCCCCTCGGTGGGCTGCCGCATCGATTCCCTCGGCTAACCCAGAAATGATGCAAGCCCCCATATTGGCAATGGATTTTGCAAAATGGTGGGCATGCTTAATTCCTTGAAGAGTCGCTTTTCTTGAGCCCACAATGGCAAAGCAAGGAAGCTTTAGAGCTTGAAGGTTACCTAAACAAAAGATTTCTGCAGGAGCATCCTGCAAATCAAGCAATCTCCTTGGATAATAGGGGCTTGTTTGATTGATTGAGATAATAGATGTCATGCATAAATTGTCTTGATATATCTAATTAAGAATAATCAGACCCGATTGATTTTTTTGTAAGAAACTTCTGAAATGGCTGTACTACCGATTCTTCACTATCCAGATCCGCGTTTACACACGGTGGCTAAACCTGTTCCTGAGGTTAATGAGAAGGTGCGCCAAATTGTTAAGGACATGGCGCAAACCATGTACGAGGCACCAGGCATTGGTTTGGCTGCGACTCAGGTCAATATCCATCAGCAAATCATAGTGATTGATTTATCAGACGAAAGAGATCAATTGCAGGTCTTTATTAACCCAGAGCTTGTTTGGGCGAGTGAAGAGAAGAAAGTTTGGCAAGAGGGCTGTTTGTCCGTGCCCGATTTTTTTGATGAGGTCTTGCGCCCCTCCGAAGTTAAAGTCAAAGCTTTAGATGTTAACGGTCAACCATTTGAAATCCACGCAGATGGTTTGATGGCTGTTTGTATTCAACATGAGATGGATCATCTTAAAGGGAAAGTTTTTGTTGAATATTTATCGTCTTTAAAACGCATGCGCATTGCTGGCAAGTTAAAGAAAAAAGCCAAGACGGGTTCGATCTAATGTTAAAGGTTGTTTTTGCCGGCACTCCTGAGTTTGCAAAAACAGCTCTTGATGCCATTCTTCACGCAGGTCACCAGGTAGTGGCAGTGTTTACTCAGCCGGATCGACCGGCTGGCAGGGGCATGAACTTACAAGCCAGCCCAGTCAAAACGCTGGCCCTGACACATCAAATTCCGGTTTATCAACCACATTCTTTAAAGATTAATGGCGCTTATGCCGAAGAAGCTCAAGCAGCTCTGAAAGTTTTAGATCAAATAGATTTCGACGTGATGGTGGTGGCGGCTTATGGATTGATCTTGCCCCAAGAAGTTTTTGATATCGCAGAACGAGATGGTCGTGCAGGATGCCTGAATATTCATGCGTCTTTACTTCCTCGTTGGCGCGGCGCTGCTCCGATTCATCGAGCGATTGAGGCTGGGGATTCGGTCACGGGTATATCCATTATGCAGATGGATTTGGGTTTGGATACGGGTGCAGTGATTTCAATGAAAGAGCTGGCCATTACAGATCAAGAAACAACGGCTACTTTGCATGATCAATTAGCTATTTTGGGCGGGCAGATGATTGTGCAAGCCCTATCTGATTTTGAAAAAAATCGGCATTTACCAAGCCAAGCTCAAGATTCATCAGGTGTCACTTATGCGCAGAAGATTCTCAAAGATGAGGCGCGTATTGATTGGTCCTTACCGGCGTTGTTGCTTGATAGAAAAATTCGTGCCTTTAATCCTTTTCCAGGCGCCAGTTTTGAAAGAGAGGGGATTCTTTTCAAAGCTTGGGGAGTTAGCTTGGGCAACATGGCATCCCCTTCTACGCAGCCGGGTTCCATCCTGGCAATTGATCGCCAGGGAGTTCATGTTGCAACGGGCGCTGGCAGTCTAGTTTTAACAGAGCTTCAAAAGCCTGGTGGTAAACGCACTTCAGCGAGTCAGTTGGCTCAAAATTTATCTTGGGTAGAAGGTTCTTTGCTGGGGTAATAGTTAGTAAAGGATTAACACCCCCTTGAAAGTGTCAACAATTACACCCACATAATGCTTGTTAATTAAGTTAAATCTAGAATTTGTAGCAATATATTTCTGAGGGCAACATACATGTTTAATTGGTTTAAAACCGGCATCCTAATGGCAGGCATTACGGCATTATTTGTCGTGGTCGGTGGCATGATGGGGGGTGAGCAAGGGATGTTGATGGCTTTGCTTTTAGCCTTCGGCATGAACTTTTTCAGCTATTGGTTCTCTGACAGCATGGTTTTGCGCATGATGAATGCTAGAGAAGTCGACGAAGTTACCGCCCCGCATTTTTATCGCATGATTCAAGAGCTGTCTCAAAAGGCTCAGCTACCGATGCCTAGAGTTTATTTAATTGATGAGGCTGCACCCAACGCTTTTGCGACCGGTCGAAATCCTCAGCATGCAGCAGTTGCTGCAACAACAGGTATTTTGCGAATTCTCTCGGAAAGAGAAATTCGTGGCGTGATGGCTCACGAGTTAGCTCACGTCAAGCATCGCGACATTTTGATTTCGACCATTTCAGCAACGATGGCTGGTGCATTGTCAGCATTAGCCAACTTCGCTATGTTTTTTGGTGGGAGAGATTCTGAGGGGCGCCCAACCAATCCGATTGCTACTATCTTGGTGGCTGTATTGGCACCATTGGCAGCGAGCTTAATTCAAATGGCGATTTCTCGTGCTCGTGAATATGAGGCAGATAGGGGTGGTGCAGAAATTTGTGGCGATCCAGAAGCTTTGGCTAGCGCTCTTGATAAGATACAGCGTTATGCAGCGGGTCAACACTTTAACGCTGTCGAGCATCACCCAGAAACAGCTCAGATGATGATCATGAATCCTTTATCTGGCGGAGGCATTTCTGGGTTGTTTTCAACACATCCTCCAACAGATGATCGTGTATCACGTCTGATGGAAATGGCAAGAACTGGAACTTATCCTGTCTGAAACTAAACAACAAGGCGCAAGCCTATCAAAAGCACTTTTTGCCACTGCAAAAGTATTAGAACAAGTTCAAGGCGGAGCTTCTTTAACGGTTGCTATTCAATCAGCTCCGCCCGCTCTGCGCCCTGCTGTTCAAAGCATTACGTTTCAAGCCTTGCGACGTGGCTATTGGGTTCATGAAATTCTGAATCAGTATGTTCAAAAGACCCCGCCAGGTTTAACACTTTATTTGTTATGGGCTGCAATTTCATTAGTTCCTGAAAAAGATCGTGAGCCGATGTATCCCATGCATACTTTGGTGAATGAGGCTGTTAATGCAACTCATCTTGATGCCAAATTGGGTTTTGCCAAAGGCTTAATCAACGCTGTGCTTAGGCGCGTTCTTAGAAATGAACACCTTTATCAAGAAATTTCTGAAGAGAAGAATCCCTCTTATCCAGAGTGGTGGATCAGAAAGTTAAGATACGCATACCCTGAGCAATTCACCAAAATCATTGCTTCTTCTAAAGAAAAGCCACCTTTAACTTTGCGTCTCAATCAAAGAGAGATAGGTGGTGACACTTTAAAACAAGAGTACATCACTAAGCTTAAGGAGTCTGGCTTATCTATTCAAGCAGTCAGAGCGGTTTCTAATCAAGCTTTGCCCAATGCACTTGAATTACTTAATCCTGTACCCGTTCATCAAATCCCAGGGTTCTTTGATGGGGTGTGCTCTGTTCAAGATGCTGGCGCGCAATTAGCAGCCTACTTATTGAGCCCAAGCAAGGGCTCGCGTGTTTTAGATGCCTGCGCTGCGCCTGGCGGTAAATCGGCACAACTTTTGGAACAATTTGATATCAACTTAGATGCTTTAGAGATAGATCCTGCTAGAGCTACCAGAATTGAGGAAAACTTTGCGCGCTTAAAGTTAAGTGGCGGACAAGTATTGGTGGGTGATGCTGCCAATCCTCAGACTTGGTTTAAGGGTGAGCCGTATGACTTTATATTGGCGGATGTGCCCTGTTCAGCTTCGGGCATCGTTCGTCGCCATCCAGATATTCCATATTTAAGGCAAGAAGCGGATATTCAAGCACTTCAAATTACGCAACGAAAAATATTAACTGCCTTATGGGGATTATTAAAGCCAGGTGGTCGTTTACTTTACGTGACCTGTTCAGTATTCCCTGATGAAGGCGAGTCTCAAGCTAAGTGGTGGTTGAACGCTATGCCGAATGCGGTACGATTAGGGGCACCGGGACAATTGTTACCCAATCAGCATCATGATGGTTTCTTTTATGCCCTATTTGAGAAAGCGAAAGATTGATTTTCTAAAGCACTATGCGCCGAATATTGAACTGGATGGCAGTTGTCATATATTCATGGACCATGTTGGTCGGGGTGGCGCACGCAGATGAAATTACTTTTCAAAAAATCAATTTACGCCCTGTTGAAAAAGCTTGGGTTTTAGATGCGACTCTCGCACTAGAGTTAAGCCCCGCTTTAGAGCAGTTAGTTGTTAAAGGCGTAACGCTTCAGTTTGTAACAGAATTTCAACTGACTAAAAGTAGGTGGTATTGGTTTGATGCAAAAACAGTTGAAGTTCAGCGAGTATCAAAGATTTCATATCAAGCACTCACTAATCAATACCGAGTAACTTTAGGAAACTTCAGCTTAACGGCGGCTAATTTAAAGCAAGCGCTAGCCGCAGTTAGAACCATAGAAGATTGGGCGGTGATAGAGGCTTCGGCTATTGATCCCAACCAAACATATCAAGCAGCTGTTCGGATGCGCTTAGATACCAATCAGCTCGCTAAGCCATTTCAGGTCAATGCGATAAATTCACGCTCCTGGAATTTGCAAAGTGACTGGCAGCGTTTCGAGTTTTCTCCAAAATCAGCAATTAATGGTGTAAATCCATGATCAAGATTTTGGCTAAGCCTTTGTTAGTGGGCGTGATTGTTTTCTTGGCACTTATTCTTTTAGTGTTGCTTGCAGTTGCTTCCGCGAATACCACTTTTTTTGATCAATACTTTGCTTGGTTATTTGCTGCCAATGTTTTGATCGGCGTTTTATTTTTAATTGTTATTGTTGTTCTGGTTGTTACCATTTCGATTCGTTGGCGACAAAAATATTTCGGCGCTCGATTAATTGCCAAGCTGGCGATGTTCTTTGCATTGGTGGGCGTCTTGCCCGGTGCCATTTTGTATGGTGTCTCATTGCAATTCGTTTCGCGGAGTATTGAGTCTTGGTTTGATGTCAAAGTTGAGGGTGCGCTTGAGGCTGGTTTGAACTTAGGTCGAACCAGTATTGAAATTTCTAAGTCCGATTTGTTAAGCAAGGGACGAGAGTTGGCTAGCTCGATTCAAGCCAACTCCAGAAATGCAGGCGAAGGTGGCTTAACGCTATTACTCTCAAGACAGCGTCAGCAGTTAGATGTTCAAGAGCTGACAGTCTTCACCCCTAATGCTAAGGTGGTTGCCAGCGCTAGCTTGCAGCTGAACTCTTATGTTAATCAAATGGCTCAAGCGGATAAGTTGCAACAAGCTCGTTCTCTTGGACAGTTTGTTGAGATCGACGAGCCAAGCAGATCTGGTGAGCTAGCCACTTATCGAATTAAATTAATTCTTCCTTTGCAGTATGTATCCAACAATTCCGCCTTGGGCTTTAATTTAAAGAACCAATCTGAAGAGCGCTATCTTTTGTTAGTTAAAGATATGCCTGAAACTTTGAGTAATAATGCACTAGCCGTTCAAGAAGCGTATATCGAATATCAAGAAAAAGCGCTTGGTAGATCTGGGCTTCGAAAAATGTATATCGGCACATTAACGATTACATTATTTCTCGCCTTATTTATTGCCATGACTCTAGCTTTGTTCTTGGGTAAACAGTTGGCATCCCCATTAATTATGTTGTTAAAGGGCACGAAAGCGGTGGCAGAGGGAGATCTTTCACCTCGCCCTGAGATTAATACAGGCGATGAGTTGGGCTTGTTAACGCGCCAATTTAATGTCATGACCAAGCAACTTCTAGACGCTAGAAATTCTTTAGAAGACTCCAAAGCTTTTTCTGAGAGTGTGCTTTCTAATTTGACTGCGGGTGTTTGTGTGTTGGACGCAAACTATCGTTTAGTTCTATCGAATGCAGGCGCTGCTCGAATTTTCGAAACTTCCTTAGATCAATCGGTGGGGCTCAGTTTGGGCGAAATACCTAAACTTAAAGAGTTTGATCTTGCGGTGAAAGATGCTTTCCAGGCCCATCAGATTTCCAATAGCGACCCGTCATCGCACTGGCAAAAACAAATTATCTTGGGCGAGGAGTCTAAGGATCATCAGCATGAACATGGCGTTACTCTATTGGTGCGCGGAACTCGCCTGCCTAATCAGTTATCAATTATTGTTTTTGATGATATTTCTGAGGTGATTACTGCTCAGCGTTCGATTGCATGGGGAGAGGTGGCTCGCCGCTTAGCTCATGAAATTAAAAATCCTTTAACACCGATTCAATTATCTGCAGAAAGAATTCAACAAAAGTTAAAAGAGGATTTAGATCCATCACAACAAGAATTTTTAACTAGAAGCACCACCACCATCATTACTCAGGTAGAGGCGATGAAACAGATGGTGAATGACTTTAGAGACTTTGCTAAAACGCCAGAAGCTAATTTGCAGCAGTTATCAATTAACAATCTTGTGCTTGATGTTCTTGGCTTATATGAAGGAAGTCCGGTCAAGGGTGATCTAGATTCAGCATGCCCAGACATCATGGCAGATGCAACACAGATACGACAGGTGATCCATAATTTAATCCAAAACGGACTCGACGCTAGCCTAGAAGCCCACCAGAACGACGCATTTTCTATTTTGGTGAAAACAGAATTTTTGCCATATACAACTGAAGGTGCATCTAGTTTAGGGATTGTGAAATTAAGTATTTTGGATGCGGGCACAGGCTTCGCCCCAAGAATCTTGAATCGTGCATTTGAGCCTTATGTCACAACAAAAGCAAAGGGAACGGGTTTAGGTTTGGCGACGGTCAAGAAAATCGTCGATGAGCATGGTGCAAGAATTGAGTTACGTAATCGGATGGAGCAAAATCAAGTGATAGGTGCTGAGGTATCTATTTATTTCAATCAATTAGCGAAGCAAAGTTAGTTATGGCAAGTATCTTGGTAGTAGATGACGAAATGGGCATTAGAGAGTTGCTCAATGAAATTCTCACAGATGAGGGGCATTCTGTTGTTGCCGCTCAGAATGCACAAGAAGCAAGAAATGCCAGAAATAATCTTGAGCCTGATTTAGTCCTTTTAGACATTTGGATGCCAGAGGTTGATGGTGTCACGTTATTAAAAGAGTGGTCAAGCACGGGTCAGTTGACCATGCCTGTTGTGATGATGTCTGGTCACGCAACGATTGATACTGCAGTTGAGGCGACTCGCATTGGCGCCGTTAACTTTTTAGAAAAACCAATTGCATTACAAAAGCTTTTAAAGACTGTTGAGCAAGCGCTTGAGAAAGCACCCCCAAAAGAGCTATTTGTTGAAGCTAAGACAGACCTAACGCCTGCAACACCTGCTCCTAAATTGGAGGAGGTTAAAGCTGCTGCTACGCAGCCCAACCCATCTTTTAATTTTTCATACATAGATTTACCGCTACGCGAAGCTAGAGACCTATTTGAAAAAGCTTATTTTGAATATCACTTGGCACAAGCCGGTGGCAGCATGACAAGGGTTTCCGAAAAAACAGGGCTTGAACGAACCCACCTATATAGAAAGCTTAAGGCTTTGGGCATTGATGTGGGGTCATATAAGGAATAGCGGTGAAAAAAATAGACGCCGCATTTTGGCAAGAAAAATATAGATTAAATCAAACGGGCTGGGATAGAGGCGCTGTTAGTCCACAGCTTTTAGCTTGGTGTGAGCAACGCATACTGACGCCTTGCAGAATTGTTGTTCCTGGTTGCGGCTCTGGCTGGGAGGTGTTGGAGTTGGCGAAGCGAGGTTTTGAGGTGGTCGCGATTGATTACGCTGAGGCTGCCCTCAACAAGACGGCTGATTTACTACAAAAGGCAAATTTAAACGCTGAACTTATTCAAGCAGATGTTTTAACTTTAGAGTTTTCAAATTTTTTTGATGCTATTTATGAGCAAACATGTTTGTGTGCTTTGCATCCTGACGCCTGGTTGGATTACTCAAATAAACTTTATAGTTGGTTAAAGCCCAAGGGCAATTTATTTTTAATGGCTATGCAGGCGCCCAAAAAACAAGCAATTGAAGAGGGATATATTGATGGACCCCCCTATGATTGCGGGATTAATACAATCAGAGCATTATTTTCTGAGGGTCGTTGGGTTTGGCAAGAGCCGCCATACTCTAGAGTTGCTCATCCAAGCGCTATTCACGAGCTTGCAGTTCAGTTGATAAAGAAGT
Source organism: Polynucleobacter sp. (assembly GCA_008015455.1). Lineage (GTDB taxonomy): Bacteria > Pseudomonadota > Gammaproteobacteria > Burkholderiales > Burkholderiaceae > Polynucleobacter. The sequence continues at coordinate 37,395 of SSFP01000059.1, forward strand.
GAATTTGATGAGCAGTGATAATTCTTTAGGTCAAGCCACAAATACGCTATAATCTCGTTTCTTGGCCTGGTAGCTCAGTCGGTAGAGCAGAGGACTAACAGTTGTTTGTACATTGTCTCTAAGCGTGGTCTACGTTTGCTGCGAATTCCGCAACATCATCATCGGCACTCAATAAAAAAATCACACACATTATTTTGTTCGCAGAGTGTCGTGCGACAAAATATTTCGGTCGCATAAAACGTAAACAGAAAACAAAATAACAAGCATCGCAATCATCGCTGCTTGTTATGTCTAATATTAATTTTCTATTCGCAAATGAAGTAGTTGGCAATGACGCTGTCATAAAGCTAATGGACGGCAAACTCACTGTTTATAAGCGTCCCAAGACGATGCAATGGCAATGCAGGTTTAAATTAGCTAATGGCAAGTGGCATAGCGCAACGACTGGCACAGACGACATAGAGCAAGCAAAGATACAAGCCATTGCAATTTATGAAACAACAAAAATAAAAGTAAGTGCAGGCTTAGCGCCAGTAGCAAAAACATTTAAACAAATTGCTACAGAAGAGCTGGCGTGTATGCGTCGTGCATTAAATGCTAGTAGTGGCAAGCGTACATATATTGATTACGAATTTGCAATCAACAAATATCTCATTCCGTTTTTTGGCGAATACGAAGTGGGAAAAATTACTGTTGATGTTGTGGCTGACTTTGAAGCGTGGCGTATTGCAATGATGGGCAAAGTTCCTAAAGCAAGTACGAAGCGTAATCACGCAAGCGCATACAACAGGGTGATTAATTTGGCGAGAGAGAAAGGAATGATTGGCGTTAACCAAGCCGTGCCATTGCTTGATGCTAAAGGACAAAGAAGCACAGCACGTCCAGCGTTTACTAATGAAGAAGTGCGAGAACTATTAAGTTACTTGGAGACGTGGCAGAAAAGCTCATACACAGACAGAACAGCATTGATGCGTACATTGTGTGGGGAGTACATACAGTTCTTGCTCTACACAGGCGCAAGGCACGGCACAGAAGTGTTACCTTTGCGTTGGATGCATATGCAATGGCATTGGGTGGGTAACAGGAGGTATTTGCGTATATGGGTAAGCGGTAAGACTGGGCCGAGATACTTGATTGCACGTAAAGAATTAATTGCGGTGCTTGAGCGATTAATTAAATGGCAGAGGCTGGACTACAGAAACTTAAGCGCAGTAATTGAGGCAAGGCTTGATAAGTTGGTATTTAGATTGCCGACGGGTGAGCAAATAAGCAATATGGAAAATATATTTAGAAACTTAATGACACGCAGTCACTTACGCAAAGACGCTAGCGGACTAAACAGAACGCTGTATTCATTACGTCACACCTATGCAACACAAGCGTTGACTAAAGGCATTGACATACACACGCTAGCAAAACAGATGGGCACTAGTGTGGGAATGATTGAGAGGCACTACAGCAAGATGACTGCGACTATGGCGGCTGAGAAGTTGGCTTAGTTTTTTCTTGCTTGTAAATTTTCTTGATGCTCAACATCAGTTTCCTGTGTCAAAGCCAAGCGATTGCACTCTAACCTGCCAACACAAAACTGCATACGGTTTTCTGTTAACAATTCTTCATTTAAATTAGTTAGATGTGAGATGAGGGATTGTAGAGAGTGAACGCTTGAGGGCTTGTTAGTTTTAAATTCAGCCTCGCCTGTAAATACAACCAATCCTACAATTTGTTCGGGCGGTAAAAAATCCAATAGTTCTTGCACAGCTTTAATGTGTTTGTAATTTTGATGCAGTGGATTTTGGAACGGATACTTATTTCCATATACAACCTGCGTCCATTGTTTAGCTCTCTCTTCGCCAAATATCCAGCCCGTGTAATGTTTTGTTTCAATAACAAAAATGCCATAGCGTGATACCAAGATATGATCAATTTGAGTTGTTGTGTCATCTATCTTTAGCGTTATGTTATTGAGTAGGTGCCAAGAGTTTGTAGATAGGTACTTGGTTATAGCGCGACGCACAAGTACTTCACCGCGATTTTGAAATTTATAAGCTAAGCGTTGACGATATGAGCGGGTTAGATAACCCAGAAGCGCAGCAAGCGGAAGAAGAAGCCACCAATACTTAATCATAGCGCTAATAATATACGTTCGGCTATGTTAAATTGATATTTAATACGAATTTTTAGAAAGAATTTTATGACGTATGTAAATTCTGTTTTAGGAAAAGAAGAAGTGGTTCAATACGAGGCCAATGTATCCCTAATGCCATTTTTAAACAGATTTGTTTTTGGTTTTGTTTTGCTTGCGGGCGGAGCATACGCTTTCCAAATTCCGAACGCGGAAAAAATTGGAGGCATTTCATTTGCATCAATTCTGGCCATTTCTTTGTTTTTGTGTGGATTGCTAGTTTTAATTCAACCAATTATTGCAAAAGAAACTACAGAGCTGGTGATAACAAATAGACGAATTATTGCGAAGTTTGGATTGATTAGTCGTTACACAATTGAAATTAATTTATCAAAAGTAGAAAGCATTAGCGTCTCTCAAAGCATATTTGGGCGCTTGCTTGATTATGGTGATATAGAAATAGTTGGTACAGGCGGCACAAGAGAGCCAATTCAGTTCATCAGTAAGCCTATTTTGTTTAGAAAAAAAGTGGATGAAATCCTTCACCATTAATCCAAATATGTTTCAAAGTATTACTTAAGTAATACTCCATTAACTCCCTGCATAGTAAGGTTTTAAATGGCTACCAAAAAAACATCATCATCAACACCTAAGCCTAGTATAAAAAAGCCTGCAATCAAAAAAACAGCCGCAAAGAGCAAAGAAGTAGCCAAAAAGAAAACAGCGGAGCAGATACTTAAATCTATAAAACGTAAAACCACTACCTCTAAAAATACAAAGAAATCTACAGCAGTAGTTGAAGCGAAGCCAATACAGCTAAACGCTGAGCACGAAGCGCGAATGGTGGAGTGGAGAGAAAAGCAGGCTGAAATTGAAAGTTTTATTACTGTTTGGGCAAGTAAATTAACTAATACTGCGAGAAAAGTACGAGACTTAAATCAGCAATATAGAAAAATTCTCTATAAGCATTTGCAGGATGCTTATGAGGTTTATGACAATGTTTTGCGAAGTGAGTATTGCGACGACTTCTTTGCAAACTTGCGAGGTGCTTTATATACACAGGGCTTCAAGGTACAGAGCAATACTACTGATTCAGCTTTAATTATTCGTTTTGTTTTTGGCATAGATACCCAAACAAAAACTGTAAGTGATTACAGTCGCGCATTAGATGGTGCTCGATATGATGGTGTAGACACAAACAACTTTGCAGAATGGTTAGAGCGTAAGACGCTGACTAAAGTAATTGAAGAGCAGCGAGCTATTAAGAAAGAAATTGAAACGCCCGCAGAGCGATTGGATAGGGCACGTAGGGTTGTGCTGCGAATGATTGAACTACGTGAAACAAAACCCATCATCAAATTTACACGCATAGAACCCACAGCACAAAAAATGATTGGTAGTAGATTTGGGTTATGCGTGATGCTGGGTTATGCCTATCGTACATTTGGTAGGGGTGACGACGGAATGGATGTAGATATAAATCTAAATCTACTTATTCCACCAAGTATTGATTTAGAGGTAACAATAATTGACAAACTTGCTCGCTACATAATTGGCGATGTTGAAGAATATGAGCAGCGTTTGTATGAAGAAGAGGAAGAGCAGTGGGCTGATGAAGTGTGGGAGCGTTTGGTTGCTTCTTGTGATGAAGAAGTAGAAAAGAATAAAGAGTATTGGGCTAATAGACAGCAGGCGTCAATGGCTGACGATCAATACGAATTTGCAAAACAAGTTAAGGCAAGGAAATATAAATGAGCGATGAAATTATTAAAAAAGAAGATTTATTTAATGTTATTAAGCACGGACAGGCTTGGTATAACGATAAGATAAAGGAGGAGCTAGAAAAGATTATTGCTAAAAGTAACTTTGCCGATGAGCATTACTTTCGCTGGGATAGCGATGACAAGTACAACTTCATTTACGACAATGAATGTTATTTGTTTGTATATGAGGGAAGAATTGAGGTTAGGTGTGATAGAGATAATGTCTTTAGCTCATTTAAAACTATTGAATTTCCAATTAAAAATTTGGATGACATTCAATCGGCATATGATTGCTTTAAGTCGATGACTATGGAAGATGAGGAGGAGTAGGCTGCTTAAGTTAAACCAACTCCACAGCCCTGCGTTTCATATCATCGTTCACATCAATATAGGCCTGTGTCACAGTAATGCTGCGATGTCCTGCCAAACTAGCCAGTACACGCACACCAATACCCTGCTGTGCTAATTTTGTAATAAAGCTACGACGTCCGCTGTGACTACTAGCACCACTTACCCCTGCACGTTTGTATAGCCAAAAGAAATGTTGTGTCAGTGTGTTTGCTGTAAAGCCATCACGTTTCGCTGTGAAAAATAATGGTTTAGTAACGTTGATTGTTTTAAGTGTCTGCAAGTAACTGGTAATTTCTACACGTAGCTTTTCAGGTAAAAACACAGTACGTGCATATTTGCCTTTTGTTTGTTCTGGCGTTAAATGCACTTCCGCTTTTACTGTGCCATCTTCGTTGCATATATCGCCAACTTTTAATGCGCTAATTTCACCCACACGCATACCACTCCAAAAGCTCATTAATAGCATTGTGCGATTGCGTACTGCAAATTGACGTGTGTTGATGTAACGAAGTACTTGATCAATTTCTGCTTGCGTTAGTGTTTTAGCTTGTGACATCTAAATCTCCCTTCAATCAAATAAAAACATAGCTGTAGTGTGTTTTCTTTATTGCAAAATTCCTACCTGTTTTTGACTGAAAAAATCCTGCCAAAAAACAAGTGGTTAGCAAAAGAACAAAGAATTTATGGAAAATCTTTGGTTGTGTATTTAGTTTGTGCGGTGCACGAGATTGGCTAGATTGGCGTACAAGCCCTATGCTGTAAAAACGGGTTTCTCAGCTAGTCAGCCCTGCAAGCCCTTTAAATCAGTGCTTAAAAGGCGGTTTTAGCGTTAAAACCGACCTTTTTTGCATTACAAGTGTTACTTAAGTAACACTTTGCTACCACTCACACAGCTCTGCATTCGTAGCTAGTAGCTGGGGTGCGTTTTTATCGCGTACTAGTTTGCAAGGTTTAACTGGCAAATTCCACGCTGTTTGTATGTTCATAGCATCATCGGCAATTACTAGCTGTAGCTTGTTAGTGGCTAAGTTCAGCGTACAAAAGCCCAAGACAAATGATTTATGTTTAGTCGCAGGGTCGTAGCGCAGTACCCAACTAATTAATGTGTCCTTGTTGTCTTTGTCTGTGACTAGTTCTATTACTTCCATCTGTGCATCAGTTTTAGCCTGTGCTTCCCAATGTGCGTAGCTGTAAAAATCTAATAAGTATTTGGCTTTGGGATTTTTCACATCGGCTGTGGCGTTAAATACTGCGTGGTGATAGACGCCTTTGCCATAAGTAGTTCCGTATTTGTTGTTTTCGTATAGACGTACTGCGATTTCGTTCTGCATATTCATTTCTCCTTTTAGTTGCAGGTGAGTAGCAGAAGAAGTTGCCGATGCCAGTAATAGTTACGTGTTACTGGGTTGCGTGTTACTCAGTCACTAGTCACAAGTTGCCATTTGTCACACAGTTACTGAGTAACTTAGTAACGAGCAACTATTTGTTACTAGCTACTCATTGCAACTCACTTCGCCACTCGCAGTTATTTAGTAACTGGTAAAGGCTTTGTGAATAAAAGTGGCGTGATATTTGGTGGTTTTGGTAAAACTGACAAATTGAATAAAAAATCATTGTCCAAACAGCAAAACCGAAAATACATTGTGTGTGCCCATTAAACAAATAGGAGAACACAATGAGCGCATTAAGCACACTTAAGCTAACAACCGCTAAGAAACCAAAACACTTGTCTAGTGTTGTATTGCGTAGGAATAAACTTTCTAGCAAGTTGTGGGAACAAATCCAGTTAGCTAAATCACAAATTGAAGGCACACAGTTTGTTGTTAAAAAGTTCCGTACAGTTGTAGACAGAGATAGTGGTTTACGTAAAAGCGTGGAAATTCCTAAGCGCATACGCGAATGGTGGTTTAAGAACGAAGCGGGAAAAGTCTGCTTTTGCGTAAAGTATGGCAGTCAAACTTTAGAGCTAGCTAAAGGTAAGCACAGCATTGAAGTGGATAGCGCACAAGCGTTAATTAAAGCGTTAGAAACAGTTAAGCAGGCTGTGGAAGATGGCGAACTTGACGCACAGATTGAAAACGCAAGCACTACATTACGCAGTGGATTTAAGCATTAAAGGCACTTTTACCAAGCATCATTATTTGGTGCTTGGTAAATATTCGTATGCGCTTTTACGAATTCAAACCAAATAAACCATTAACACCACAGCAGTCACGTATTGCCAGTCTTAAGCGTAACGCTGAAATTGCCAAACAAGCATTGGCTAGTGAGCGCAAAGCACAGCAGATACAAAAAGCCCAAACAACAATTAAAAAGTTAACTGCACAAAAAATTGCAGCTTAACTACTTTTTCCTGCCAGCACTTGATTTTTGACCACGCAATAAATGCGTCATTCGATTCAAAATCACACATTTCTCCATTAGTTCCCATTGCAATTCACAGTTTGTGTTTTGACTATGCGAGATGCATTTGAAATACTTTTTGCATTTAGTTGATAAAGCAGAGGATTAATACATCTCTGCCATCCCCGCACCCAATCCACGAATCGATGCCTTGAAAAGACAAAAAGACAATGTCAGCAAGCAGTTAAAAGCTGAGCGAGCTAGGCAAAAAATAAAAAAGGCTCAGCAACAAATCAATTCAGCACAGCAGTCAATGGTTCAAAAACAATAAGACAGCCTAAAAGTAATCCTCTGCTCTACCATTGCTGTAGAATTTACAAATGAAATTGAATTCAACTATTACTTGCCCAAATTGCCAAGTAAAAACAAAAGAGGTGATGCCAACAACCAGTTGTCAGTTCTTTTATGAGTGCGAACATTGCCACACAATCCTTAAACCTAAAGATGGCGACTGTTGTGTGTTCTGTAGCTATGGTGATGTGCCTTGTCCGCCAATACAAAAAAATAAAAGTTGTTGTTAGTAATCACTCGCACCGTTAAACAGGATTACCATCCCCACCCTCCGTAGGATCCAATAAGCACTAGAAGAGTTAGGTACAGTCAGGCACATTTGCCCAGCCTACCCCTCATATAGTACAATCTCGTTTCTTGGCCTGGTAGCTCAGTCGGTAGAGCAGAGGACTGAAAATCCTTGTGTCGGTGGTGCGATTCCGA
>SSFP01000057.1 GCA_008015455.1 Polynucleobacter sp.
ACGCATGACATTGTCATACGTGAAGTAAGGACCTAAATAAAAAACAAAAAACACAGAACTTTCTGTGTTTTTTTGTTTTTTGTGTACACTTATATATATGCATCACGAACTTGAAACAACAAACAGTCTTGTGTCTAAGCTAGAAACTTCTGGGTATGGTGAACTGCAACCATCTATACTGCCGCACGAACTTGAGGCGCTTTGTTTGGGAGACCCTACTCTTGAAACATGTTTTACAAGCATGAAAACGTATGTACACAGATACGCGCACGATGTATATTCTATGATGCTTGAACAGATTGCACTAGCTAAAAAAAGAGAGCAAGGTGAGAATACTCGAGAAGACGCAGAACTTTTGGCACAAACAGATGAACGCAGGCATCATCTTCATAATGCTCTTATGGATTCTATAAATCTTATGTCGAGAGAACTTAACAAGAAAGGTAAAGACATCGAATGGATGCGACCACTTGTTGAAAATGGTAGAGCCGGATACGCAACATTTGCTTTATTGACTTTTTATAGATTACATGTTACTATAAAATAAGAAAGGAGTTAGTTATGAACAAAACAATCATGAATTCTGAAAGAAAAAAACTCATTCTGCGGTATGCGATGCTTACCGCAGAAAGTACACAAGCTTCACAAGATGCAGTGAACGAACTGCAGGCTATTGAAGATCAGCTTCATTTACCGAAAGAATCTATCTTGAGGCAAGCAACTGAGCTTGCCCTTGCAACGTACAAGTAACACGCACCAATCAAAACACTAGCTGTAGAGATATGGTGCTTTTTTATTGAGTTAGTTATTCCTTTCCATCGCCTTCTGATATCCATGCTCACAAATATCTCGAAGCGCTCGTAGGACTTTTGAAGAAACTGCCTTATACGCAGTCATTTCGTCTTCCGTTGCCTTTCCCATCACAAACCCTTGCACCATATCTCCATGTGGAGCAATGGCTGTTTCGCCATCCACCGCAATCGGCGCGATACCAATACGAATTCGTGTAAACTCTCGCGTACCGAGAGCCTCAATAATACTTTTTACTCCATTATGCCCTCCGTCTCCTCTATCATGAGAAATACGCAAACTACCAAGGGGTAAATCTTTGTCGTCATACATAACAACAAGCTCACGCCCTTCGTGGTAACGAAGATATTCTGCAACTGCGTGACCACTTTCATTCATATATGTTTCGGGTACGAATATTTCAAGATTTGAAGTAGCAACTAATTCATCTGTTACATGCGAAAGCACGATACGTGCAGCGTTGTGACGGGTGCGAGCGTAGTCGTTTCCAGGATTACCAAGAGGTACAAGCGTGTATATCATGCGCACAGTGTATCAAACGAACGCAAAATTTGCAGACACAGATTCAAATCTATATACTGACTCACATGTTCGATACGACGCTCTCCTCGATTGGTGGTGCACTCGCTGATTCTCTGATAGAGGTCAGCCAAAATCCAATTTCTCTCACCATCTTTTCTATCCTCACACTGCTTATCATATCGCTTGGGCTCGCAATGATATTCCCAAGCTGGAGAGATACACTTGTTCGCGCACGATTCCTCGAAGAGGACGAGCGTCCATCATCTCTTCTTCTATGGATTGTCGCAGTGATGCTTATTGTCAAAATCCTTCAGACATTTATCATCCAACCATTCATTGTTGACGGTGGATCGATGTTACCAACTTTTCATAACCAAGAATTTCTCTTGGTGGACAAGCTCTCATATCGCCTCGGCGAACCAAAGCGTGGCGATGTTATGGTATTTAAACTAGAAGAGTCTGGTAACCCTTATGGAGGCAAACACCTCATCAAGCGTGTCATAGGTCTTCCTGGTGAACGTATCGTTATCAAAGGCGGAGTAACCACTATCTACAATGGAGAGTACCCTAATGGATTTATCCTTGATGAGCCATACGTTACTTACAAGGACACAAGTAAGACCGTAGACAGAATACTTGATGGAGACCACTACTTTATGATGGGAGATAACAGATCACAAAGTTATGACAGTCGAGATTGGGGGCCGCTTGAAGCCCATGCGGTACGCGGACAGGTACTCCTGCGTGTCCTCCCCTTTTCAATGTTTAGTCTCGAGCCAGGTCGTTATCAGTACGAAAAATAATCCACACTAGCAAACTTGTATGAATGAAAAAGATATAAAAAAAGAAGGAAAAGCTGATGCAAAAAAAGAAGCACCTATTTCTCTTAAAGGAATGCATGATATCGCAGAAGAAGCATACTATGCCTATCAAGGGCTTTTTGAAAAAGCACAAGAAGTTGCTGTGTATTATGGATTCAAACCTTTAGACACACCGGTACTTGAACGAGAAGAAGTGTTCACCACAGCTCACGGAGAAGGAACAGATATTATCGATAAAGAGATGTACACGTTCCGTACAAAAGGAAATGAACGTATTGCAGTACGCCCTGAGTTCACAGCGTCTGTTATGCGCGCATACCTTGAACACGGCATGCAAAACCTGCCTCAACCTGTACTCCTCTATTCATATGGGCCTGTATATAGACACGAAAACCCACAACGTGGACGTTTGCGTCAGTTCAGACAGTTCAACTTGGAAATTCTTGGGACTCAAAAATCTATTGCGGACGCTCTCATCATCCGCACACTCAGTACTATGCTTGAAGAATTTGGTTTCAAGGATTTGATTGTTGATATCAACTCAATGGGAGACAAGGAAACCAGACCTGCGTTTATCAAAGAACTTACCAACTACTACAAAAAGCATCTCGACCATCTATGTAAGGACTGTCATGAACGTATCAAGACAAACCCGCTTCGCCTTTTGGATTGCAAACAAGAACAGTGTCAGCCGTTTAAAGAAAACGCTCCATCATCGCTTGCATACCTTTCAAATGACGCTCGTTCGCACTTCAAAGAAGTGCTTCAGTATCTAGAAGAAATGGCGATTCCGTATCGTATCAACAATTCGCTTGTTCGAGGACTCGACTATTATTCTCGTACCGTGTTTGAAGTTATCAAAGTTGACGTAGATGAAAACGGTAAAGAAAAAGAAATCACTATTACAGGTGGTGGTCGCTATGACTATCTCGGTCGCATGATGGGATCAAAGAAAGATGTCCCTGCTGTTGGTACAGCGCTTGGCTTTGAACGTATCATGATGTTCCCAGAATGCAAGACACTTGCTCCACGTATTATGAAGCCACCAAAAGTGTACTTTATTCAGCTTGGCTTTGAAGCAAAACTAAAAAGTCTTTGCATTATGGAGGTATTGCGTAAAGCACGTATCCCAGTACACCAGTCTGTTGCCAAGGACTCTCTCTCAGCCCAGCTTGCAATCGCTGAAAAAATGGAAGTTCCGTACTGTATCATCTTTGGACAAAAAGAAGCTATGGATAACACTGTCATCGTACGCAACATGTCTACACACTCACAAGACACAGTGAAAATAGACGCACTCTCAGACTACATCAAGCATTTGAAGTAGGCTTGACACTTATTTCAATCTATCTATAATAGAGTCACTCGAAAGCGACTGGATGAAAATCCAAATAGGCGCTGAATCGTGGAAATGGATTAAGGATGAAGACAAGACCCGTCCGGTCAACACCCTCCACTCCTGAGTGCATCATCAGGCTTCGGCCGGGGCCCTGCGAAAGCAGTGAGCGCCAGATCCCTAGGGATCTGGCGCTATATTTTTTATTCCTCGTCTCCACCAAAAAGAGATTCACGATCAGCAATCTCTTTTCTTGCTTTTCTTTTCGCAATTTTTTTGGCGCGACGTTTACGGTCTTTTATATTCTTTTTCGTGGTATTTGTTTTACCTGATGGTAATTTAATGCCATATTTCTTTGCAACAATGAGAACCGCCTCTTGAAAAGTCACACCTTGGTGCTGAACAAGAAACTCAAAGATGTTACCGTGTGAACCACAGCTAAAGCAATGGTAAAAACCTTTAACGTTCGTTACTGTAAAGGATGGGGTCTGTTCTTTATAAAAAGGACAGAGACCTATCCACTCACCCCGCCGCTTTACCCCTCTTGGTTTAAGAGGAACATAGTCACCGATTACCTCACTTGGCCAAGCGCGGCATCTCACCAAACTGATATGCCTCTTAAGTATGGTCATGATTAAACTCCTTGTACTATACTCGCCCAACCCTACCATATCTTCAACACCTTGTCTTCTTTCTAGTTTTGTAGTAAAATAGAGCCCACTATGTCAAACGTTAACGTACAAGTAATCAAGAACGGTGGAGAAAACGCTCTTTCTCTCCTTCGTCGTTTCCAGAAGAAGGTTCAGGAATCTGGGGTTCTCCCACGTGTTCGCTCACTTCGCTACAGCGATCGAGCTCTTTCTGACCTCAAAGTAAAGAAAGCAAAGATGAAGAAGCTTGCTGGAAAAGAAAAATACGAACTTGCAAAGCGAATGGGGAAGCTTGTAGAGAAGAAGAAGCGAGGTAGATAATCTATAGTATGGCGATTCTAGAAACAAAGAATCTCACAGTTATACGAAAAAACGGTACGTTACCAAACGTACCGTTTTTGGAGATTAAAAATAAACTCCTTGGAAGAACATACGACCTAACAGTTACATTTTGCACCCCGAAGGAATCTCAGGAGCGAAACAAAACCTATCGCGACAAAGACTACCCAACGAATATTCTTTCATTTCCACTTGATGAGCGCACAGGTGAAATCTATATCTGTCTTTCTATTGCCCGAAGAGATGCAAAAAAGTTTGACATGACATACGATCAATTCCTTCATCTCCTTGTTATTCATGGATGTCTCCATTTGAAAGGACACGACCATGGTAGTACAATGGACTCACTGGAAGAAAAGCATCTCAAGCAATTTTTTCATAAATAAACCAATCACCACTTGTGGCTAAACGAAAAGAATCTCTCATTGTCGGTATTGATATCGGAAGCACGTATATACGTGCTTTAGGATGCATCCAAGAAGAAGGTAAGAGATTCCCTACCGTTATTGCTAGCTACAAAAAACATCTTGAGGGTATAGAACGTGGTGCAATCAAAGACAAGGGCGAGGTTGCTCTTATGCTTGAGGATGCTCTTGATTCAATAACAAAAGACACCGAACTCTCTATCGCTCACACACTTGTTGCTTTGTCTGCAGTTCCCATATCCTCACACCACGCAAATGGACACACTCGTGTCACACGCGGAGATGCGCAAGTAACAGAACTCGATGTCGATAACGCCATCAAAGACGCTCACAAAGGAGTGCCTGATATCCGCAACAAAGCTATCATTCATACAATCCCACTTAAATACAAACTAGACGGAAATGATGTACCTGGAGATGTGCTTGGTATGCATGGCAACAAACTCGAAGTAAAAACACTGTTTGTTACATACCCGGAAACACATATGAATCTCTTTAAAGAAACACTTAAAGATGGTCATGTCCGTGTAACCGACATAGTAGCTGGACCAATTGCTGAAAGTGTTGCACTTCTTACAAAAAAACAAAAAGTTGCGGGTGTACTTCTTTTGTCTATTGGATCTGGAGTAACATCACTCCTTGTTTATGAGAACAATGTTCCCCTTCTTGTTTCGACAATTCCAGTTGGAGGAGATGACATCACCAAAGATATCGCACTTGGACTAAAAGTATCTCTTCAAGAAGCTGAAGACATCAAATGCGGAAAGTTACAAACAAACGCGCGAAGAAAGTTAGAAGAAATTATCGAAGCACGTATCGAAGATCTTTGTATCAAAATAAATAAAGAGCTTGATCGCATTCACCGCAAAGAACTACTCCCTGCTGGTGTTATCGTAACTGGTGGCAGTATGCATATACCAAACCTCGATGTACTACTTCGTCGTGATTTGCGTCTACCTATCACCATCACAACAAACGAACTCGCTCGCATATCAAACGATAGCTTGCGAGATACAACATGGGCACGTGCATACGGTCTTACTTTTCTAGCGCCACATGAGTCTCATGTAGAGGTTATTCGCTTGGTACTGACATCATTTTTTGCTCGCGTCAAGGGCTTCTTTGGTCAATTTTTACCTTAATATACAAGGGTTTTCTAGGATTTTCGTCTAAAAAAATATCTTTGCAAAAACTCACCTAAAAGTGATATAGTTACTACATATCAAATTAACATACTCACCATGCCAAAAGTAAACCCAGAAATCGAAAGTTTTGCCCGCATTAAAGTCATCGGTATCGGTGGATCAGGAAAAGGCGCGCTCAATCACATGATCAACTCCAAACTCCAGGGAGTTGAGTTCATCGCGATGAACACTGACACGCAGGACCTTCATCACTCACTTGCAGAAAAGAAAATTCACATTGGAAAAAATCTCACCAAAGGTCTTGGGGCTGGCATGGACCCAGAAATTGGTAAGCGCTCTGCAGAAGAAACTCGCGAAGAAGTGCAAGATGTCATCAAAGGTGCTGACATGGTATTTATCGCAGGTGGTATGGGTGGAGGAACAGGAACTGGTGCTGCACCAGTGGTTGCATCAATTGCAAAGAACGAAGGTATCCTCACAGTTGGTGTAGTAACGAAACCATTCTTCTTTGAAGGTGCATCTCGCATGAAGCTCGCAGAACGAGGACTTGAAGAGCTTGAAAAAGAAGTTGATGCTCTCATTGTTATCCCAAACGACAGACTCCTCTCTGTTATCGACAAAAATACATCAGTAAAGCAAGCGTTTGAAATGTGTGACGAGGTTCTTAAGCAAGCCGTAGAAGGTATTTCAGATATTATCCGCACAGCAGGAACAATCAACCTCGACTTTGCAGATATCAAACGGATTCTCAAGGATTCTGGAACAGCGCTTATGGGTGTAGGGCGAGGTATGGGTGAAAACCGTGCACGTGAAGCAGCAACTGCTGCAGTTAACTCACCTCTCCTTGATGTTTCAATTCATGGAGCAAAAGGTGTACTGTTTGCAATTTATGGATCTGAAGACCTAGGAATGCTTGAAGTTCAAGAAGCAGCAAAGATTATCACTGAATCTGTTGATAAAGACGCTAAGATTATCTTTGGTATTGCATCTGATCCAACACTTAAGAAAGATGAGGTGAAGGTAACTGTTATCGCAACTGGATTCCCTGCTGGATTTGGACGTTCACATTCATCACAGTCATCTATAAGCGAGAAGCGAGATGCTGAAGTAGTACTTCCTGAACCACGACTCGAAAAGCGTGAGACTATCAAAGAAGCTATAGAAGAATCAAAAGAAGAAACCACTTCTGATGATAAACGTATCGATAACAGCGTAACAGTAACCACAGAAGAGGTTGAATCTGCAGACCGACGAAAAGCAAACAAGAAGCCTGTGTTTAAGTTTGATGACGATGAGGAAGAAGACGATGACTGGGAGGCTCTTCCACCATTCCTCCGCCGCAAGAAATAATTTTCAGAAAATCGTCTCATCTGCTTTGTTGCGGGCCCCATGTTTCTCGGTCAACGTAGCAGTATCTACGTCTCCGTCGAAACATCCCCCGCGCCTCACATATAAAACAATTTTCTGAAAATTCTGTTTCGCACACATGAGCCGCCCTACGGGCGGCTCATGTGTTACACTATTACTCTATGTCTACTATCTACGACCTTGTTATTATCGGTGGAGGCCCAGCCGGAACTGCGGCAGCTGTATATGCCGCTCGAAAACAACTCAAAACGCTGCTTATTCTCAAGGAATGGGGTGGGCAATCTATAGTGTCTGATGATATCCAAAACTGGATTGGCACACCGCATATCTCTGGAGCACAACTAGCAGCATCACTCCGTGCACACGTTGAGGAATACAAAGGAGACATTCTATCTATTGTAGAAGGTGAAGTGAGTGCCATATCTGGAACAGATGGGGACTTTACCGTTACAACAACCACTGAAACATACCCAACAAAAACAGTGCTCGTCTCTACTGGTTCAGCGCGAAGAAAACTTGAAGTTCCTGGGGCTGACACGTTTGAACATAAAGGTCTCACCTACTGTGCGTCATGTGATGGACCACTTTTTGGTGGCATGGATGTGGTTGTGGTTGGTGGAGGTAATGCTGGGTTTGAATCTGCAGCTCAGCTGCTTGCCTACTGCAAAAGTGTAACCCTTCTTTCTCGTAGTACACCCCGTGCAGATGCTATCACCGTAGAAAAACTAAAACGACACCCAAACTTTACACTTATCGAAAACGCTGTTCCAACAAAAGTAGAAGGGTCTGTGTTTGTGGAGTCGCTCAGCTACACAGATGGTTCTGGTGAAGAAATAAAACTTCCTGTTGCTGCAGTGTTTGTTGAAATCGGGCAAATCCCCGCAACATCTTTCGTTGAAAACCTTCTTGATCTTAGCCCAACAAAAAATATTATTATTAACCCACGTACACAAGAAACGAGCGTACAAGGTATCTGGGCTGCTGGAGATTGTACAGATGTACTCTATCATCAAAACAACATTGCAGCAGGAGACGCCGTACGAGCTCTTGAAGACATCTACCTTCACCTACACGCTTAAGTTTTTACCGTAAACATTCATGAAAAAATATTTTTCTCTTATCCTTCGCCTATGGAGGTTACTTAAGGATTTCCACAAAGACTTCTATATTCAAATTGCTTCAATTGTTGTTCAGCAAGGGATAGGTATCTTTAGTATTTTTCTTGTAGCAAAATCACTCGATGCAATCATTAGTGCAGATTACAAGCTCGCCATAGAGATAACAGCTTTTAATCTTGCAATCATTCTTGTGCGTGTTGTTATATTCTACCTCACAGACCTTCATGGACAAAACAAAATAGACTTTGCCATACAACAACACCTTGAACAATATTCGTTTGAGAAAATTTTCAAACTCAATATTTCACAATATTCAGAAGATCACTCTGCCGTAAAAGAGCAAGTTGTAAACCGTGGCGAAGGTGCAGCGGAGGAAATCATTTCCACAATAGTACTCACCATACTTCCAACCGTAACCCAAACCCTCTTTGCTGTTATTGCTATTGGGTTTTATTCAATTCCTATAGCACTTTTCACAGCGGGTGTACTTGTCATAGGAATACTATGGAGTAACTACTTTGCAAGCTACCACAGACCGTTCATAAAACAAGACGTTGACAATTGGGACAAGCAGAAGCGTATCCGCACCGAATCATTCCAACACCTTAGCCTTATTAGAACACTTGGGGCTGAAAGCTTCTATATAAAAAAGTACCTCAATAACCGCCAAGAATTTTTAGACTACAAGAAATTTGTCTGGAACAAACAGATAGCTCATAGCAATAAACGCTGGGCGTTCTTTAATATCACACGAGCAATGAGCACATGTGCGATTATTTACCTTGCCTATACCGGCACACTCACCGCTGGGTCAATCTATGCTATTTGGTCATACATAACTGAAGCAAACAGTCAGATATTTAATATCATTCGAGCGCTTCGTCAAATGCCGCTTCGTTTTACTGAACTTGAAAAGTATCTTCATATTATTGATACACAACCTCACTTTGAAGAATCAGGGAAACGAGCTCAGGTAGCGGGTGATATTGTTTTTTCTCAAGTAAGCTTCCGATATCCAGCAAGTACCACACTCCTCTTTACTAACCTTTCATTTACTATTCCACAAGGCAAAAAAGTTGCGTTTGTTGGAAGCTCTGGATCTGGAAAATCAACTATCGTTAAACTACTTCTTCGTATCTATGACTATCAAGAAGGGTCTATTAGATTAGGAGATAACGAACTACGAATGATAGAAGGGTCTTATTTACGTTCACATATAGGATATGTAGAGCAACATGTCGATCTTTTTGATGAAACTATCAGAGAAAATATCTTGATGGGTGTT
Organism: Polynucleobacter sp.; assembly: GCA_008015455.1. Lineage (GTDB taxonomy): Bacteria > Pseudomonadota > Gammaproteobacteria > Burkholderiales > Burkholderiaceae > Polynucleobacter. The sequence continues at coordinate 9,820 of SSFP01000057.1, forward strand.
GATGATAAGCAAAAGAAAAAAGCAGAG
>SSFP01000063.1 GCA_008015455.1 Polynucleobacter sp.
TCTGGTACTTTGATTTCAATCACTTGACTCATCTCTCTGTCCTCACACTGTCATTGGGTTAGGTTTATTAGGATCTAAGCCATACTTTTTCAAAGCATCAGCCACTTTTTGAGGTTCCATCTGTCCTTCATCAGCCAATGATTTAAGAGCAGCCACAGTGATCCAGCGACGATCTACCTCGAAGAAGTGACGCAACTTCTCACGAGTGTCAGAACGTCCATAGCCATCGGTACCCAATACGTTGTAACGCTTCCCAATGTTTTGAATAGCAGGACGAATTTGCTCAGCAAATAATCGAACATAGTCGGTCGCAGCAATCACTGGACCAGTCTTATCTTTGAGTAAAGCTTCCACATGGGACAGTGTCGGCTTGCTAGTTGGATGGAGCATATTGTGACGAGCTGTGGCATTCCAATCGCGCCCTAACTCTGTGAAGCTTGGGCAACCCCAAATATCTGACGCCACACCCCAATCATCACGCAACATATTGGCTGCTTCAATCACTTCTCGGAAAATCGTACCGCTACCTAAAAGCTGAACACGTTGTTTTGCTTTAGCTTCACCAACACTCGTTAAGTGGTACATCCCTTTGAGAATATCTTTCTCAGCCCCTTTTGGCATAGCTGGGTGAGCATAGTTTTCATTCATCAAAGTGAGGTAGTAGTAAACATCTTGTTGCTCAGTCATCATGCGACGCATACCGTCTTGAATAATGACTGCCAACTCAAATGCAAACGTTGGGTCATAGCTGATGCAGTTAGGAATTGCCCCACTCCATAAATGACTATGGCCATCTTCGTGTTGCAAGCCTTCACCGTTCAATGTTGTGCGACCTGCTGTCCCACCCAACAAGAATCCACGACTTCTCATATCACCCGCAGCCCAAGCTAGGTCACCAATACGCTGGAAACCAAACATGGAGTAGAAAATATAGAACGGCAACATGGGCACGCCATGAGTCGAGTAAGAAGTAGCAGCGGCAATCCAGTCACACATAGCACCAGCTTCATTGATACCCTCTTGCAAAATTTGACCGTGCTTATCTTCTTTGTAGAACATCAGCTGATCATGGTCTTGCGGTGTATATAACTGGCCTAATTGATTCCAAATACCTAATTGACGGAACATGCCTTCCATACCAAATGTTCTTGATTCATCAGGAACAATAGGAACAACACGCTTACCAATTAACTTGTCTTTAATGATGATATTCAACATACGAACAAAAGCCATCGTGGTTGAAATCTCGCGACCTTCTACCGTTGCCTCAAGTAGTGGCGCAAAGGTCTCTAAGTTCGGTACTTCTAAGCTCTCAGCTTTAGTACGTCTTTGAGGTAAATAGCCACCTAACTCGATGCGTCTTTCACGCATGTAATTTAATTCAGGGCTACCTTCTTCAAATTTCACTAAAGGTAAGGCTTCTAGTTGATCATCAGCCACTGGAATCTTGAAACGATCGCGGAAGGCTTTGATATCTTCCACGCTCATTTTCTTAGCTTGGTGAGCAATATTCATCGCTTGACCAGAGCTACCCATGCCATCACCCTTAATGGTCTTAGCTAAGATAACAGTTGGTTGACCTTTATGTTGATTAGCCGCATGGAAAGCTGCATAAACCTTATAAGGATCATGTCCACCGCGATTGAGATTCCATATCTCCTCATCGCTCCAGTCAGCCACTAACTCTTGTAACTCTGGCGTGTTGAACACGACTTGGCGAACATAAGCACCATTTTTAGACTTCATTGTTTGGTACTCGCCATCGACAATTTCGCCTAAGCGTTTCATCAAAATACCTTTTTTATCTCTTGCAAATAAGGCATCCCAATGTGTTCCCCAAACTAACTTAATCACATTCCAGCCAGAACCACGGAACTCACTTTCTAATTCTTGAATAATTTTTCCATTACCGCGCACAGGACCATCAAGGCGTTGCAAATTACAGTTAATCACAAAGCACAAGTTATCTAATTTCTCACGCCCCGCCATACCAATGGCACCTAATGACTCAGGTTCGTCTGTTTCACCATCACCTAAGAAAGCCCAAACCTTGCGACCCTCAGTTTGAGCAAAGCCACGATCTTGTAGGTACTTCATAAAGCGGGCTTGGTAAATCGCCATGATGGGACCTAAGCCCATCGATACTGTTGGGAACTGCCAAAAGTCAGGCATCAACCAAGGATGTGGGTAGCTTGAAATTCCTTTACCTTCAACTTCTTGTCTAAAGTTGGTGAGGTGCTCCTCCGTTAATCGGCCTAGCATGTAAGCACGGGCATAGACACCTGTTGCCACATGTCCTTGAACAAAAACAAGATCGCCACCATGCTTATCTGAGGGCGCATGCCAGAAGTGATTAAAGCCCACGTCATACAAAGTTGCCGCAGATTGGAACGATGAAATATGACCGCCCACATTGGTATTTTTATTGGCTTTCAACACCATCGCCATCGCATTCCAACGTGTATAGGCACGAATACGCTCTTCTACCTCATGGTTACCAGGCAACTTGGCTTGTTGATCTACAGGAATCGTATTGATATAAGGAGTTTCAGCATGGAATGGCTGAACAACTCCACTCACTCTAGCATGAGAAATTTGTTCATCAATTAAAAAGGCTGCACGCTCTGCACCTTCTTTTGCGATCACGCCATTGAGCGCATCAATCCATTCTTTCGTTTCTATTGGATCTTGATCCTGAATTTTATTTGATCCAAGCACTTGCTCTGGTACAGCTGCCATCATTTTCTCCTTGATACGCAGATTGATCTGTAGGCGAAATAGCCCTTTTAATTCTTTAGAAATTCTATGAAACAGCCTCATCCACAGCAAGATATTTACCACATAACGGATATCTTTCTCATAATATGGAATATTATTGCAAAGCAACACGGCAAATACATAAAAAAACAACCTCCACTGTCAGCTCGAATTAAACTCGTGTCTTCTATGGTTTTCCCCTGGTTAATGAGAATTTAATTTGATCACGCGTCTTGTCACAAAATTTGAAGCTACATTGGACAAGCTTTTACCGAAAGCTTTAAACCAAAGGACGCGTTCATACACTTTTATATTCATACCCATCCTAGCGATTGTTATTTTTACTGGGGTCATGGCGCTGATTTTGTGGACGCTGAACTATCAGGATAAAAACCAACAGCAATACACCCTTTATAGAGAAAGTGCGTACGCCAAGCAACGCATCATGATGCGGTTTAATTCCAACGAAGAGGCGCTACTAGAGTTAAGCCGAGAAATCACTACCTCGATTAACCAAATGCAAAATCCAGATGCATTTTTAAGACGAGCTACTACCCTTATTCAAGATAGCCCAGAAATTCTTCATCTTCGCTGGATAGATACCGAGAAAAGAAAACTTTGGAATATTCCAGTTGTCATCAATCATCCTGAATGGTTTGAAAGACCAAAAGTTAAAGGAATGATTGAAAGTGAACTCTCTTCACTTTATGCCGTGACATCTGAGACCAATAAATCTGAGTACGGAAAAATTCTGAATCTTAGCTACGAAGATAAAGAAAACGCTAACAATTTAGATCGAGAGAATATTTTCTGGCATGTGACGCCTGTTATTCAAAGAGGTAAGGTCATCGGTGCGATTGCTGTTATCTACTCATCACGGCGCGTTCTGAAGCACATGATTCCAAGTGAACTGAATGGTCTCTATCGATTCTCACTGATTGATCCACAAGGTCGCGAAATCGCAACATCCAACCCGAAAAAGACCACCGCAAGATCGATGGAACATAGTATTTCCATCGATAAGCTAGGAACCCCACTGAGTCTGAGTGTTAGTTCGTATCCACCTCCCACCAACCTCACCTACCGCACCTTGATTTGGTTAGTGATTGGTTTAAGTGGTTTTGTGTTGTGGAGTTTATGGTCAGTTTGGAAACAAACCACTCAACGTTATGCCGTTCAAAAAGACCTTCAAATAGAAACTAACTTTCGTCGTGCCATGGAAGAATCCAACACGATTGGCATGAGAGCGCATGACATGACAGGAAAGATTACCTACGTCAACCCCGCCTTTTGCAAAATGGTGGGGTGGCATAAAGATGAACGCATTGGGATGTCAGCGCCCTTTCCATTTTGGCCAAGCGAATTAATTCCTGATTTAAATAAAAAAATGTCACTAGCATTGGCTGGTAATAGTCCCAAAACAGGTTTTGAAGCGATCCTTAAAAAGAAAGATGGTCAGACTTTTAATATTCGAACATTCGTCTCTAAATTAAATGATGAAAAAGGTCAGCAAATTGGATGGGTTAGTTCGATTGTTGACATCTCAGAACCAGTAAAAGCAAGGCAAGAACTTGCTCTAGCCCAAGAGCGCTTCACAACTGTTCTTGAAAGTCTAGACGCTGCTGTTTCAGTGATTTCATTGCAAAGCGGTCATCTGTTGTTTGCTAATAAATATTATCGAGATCACTTTGGCACTACCACTCAAGCTCACTTAGATCTTGCAGGTCGAGAAATTGAACCAAGTACTGTTGATGAATTAGATAATGACAGTGTGGATGGTTTTGTCGGACTTCCAGGTTCTGAGTTAACCCCTGCTAAATCTGACTTTAGAGAAATTCAAATGAAAGACTCTAAGTTTTGGTATGAAGTCAGACGTCGTTATATTTCTTGGGTCGATGGTCATTTGGCACAACTGATTGTCGCTACTGATATTCCCGCCCGTAAAAATGCTGATGAATTAGCTAGGCAGCAAGAAGAAAAAATGCAGTTCTCAAGCCGTCTTGCCACAATGGGTGAAATGGCTTCTTCTTTAGCTCACGAACTCAATCAACCCTTAGCTGCAATTAGTAACTATTGCACAGGTATTGCCAATCGACTCAAATCTAGCCAAGACCTGAATATTGAGAAAGACATCCTCCCAGCTATTGAAAAAGCGACCACTCAGGCACACCGAGCAGGCACCATCATTCAAAGGATCAGAGGCTTTGTTAAACGTAGCCAGCCACAAAGTAAGAATGTTGATATTCGAAGCATTATTGAAGATTCAGTTGGTTTAGCTGAAATTGAAGCCCAACGGTATGGGGTGCAGCTCAGCACCTCTCTAGCGGATAACATTCCAACTGTCTTCTTAGATCCTATCCTGATTCAGCAGGTACTCGTTAACCTATTGAAAAATGCCATTGATGCAGTTAAAAATGGCACAAATCACCACCCCAACGCTAAGATCATTGCGCTAAAAGTCGATATTGATCAAATAGTTAATCCATCCATGCTAAGAATTCAGGTGATAGATCACGGGCCAGGCATCCCAGAAGATGCTCTCGAGCGCCTTTATGAACCCTTCTTCAGTACTAAACAGGATGGTATGGGGATAGGCTTAAATATCTGTCGATCCATTGTTGAGTCTCACCGTGGCAGACTTTGGGTTACCAACCATGCCACTGAAAAAGATCCAGACCTTAGCGGCTGCACCTTTACAATACTACTTCCACTAGATTAATTGAAATTATGAATACTAAAACTGAAATCGTTTATGTCGTAGATGACGATGAGGCTGTTAGAGACTCGCTCACTTGGCTTTTAGAAAGTAATGGCTACACAGTTAAATGCCAACCTAGCGCAGAAAGATTTTTACAATCACTCCAGGGTGAAGATAAAGAAACTGTTGCCTGCTTAATTCTAGATGTCCGTATGCCAGGTATGTCAGGGCTAGAATTGCAAGAACGTCTATTGACTGAAGGTATCCCTATGCCGATCGCTTTCATTACTGGTCACGGTGATGTATCTATGGCGGTATCCACCATGAAAAAAGGTGCTGTTGATTTCATTGAAAAACCTTTCAAGGAATCAGAGCTTAAAACCTTGGTTGAAAAGATGTTATCCCGCGCTCGCGTTGATTACGCCAAGGCAGACTCACAAAAGAATACTCAGAATTTGTTGAGCAAACTAACTGGTCGCGAAAAACAAGTTTTAGAACGTATTGTTGCAGGTCGTTTAAATAAGCAAATCGCTGATGATTTGAATATTTCTATCAAA
>SSFP01000022.1 GCA_008015455.1 Polynucleobacter sp.
GCCGCCTGTCGGGGTGATGCAAAAGCTTTGTGAACGCTTCCCAGACATTGAGCTGAGCTTGAGCTATGCAGAAACGGGGTGTTGGTTTGCAGGGCAAGTGCTCGGTAGTAGCGGGCAGGCTGAGGATTGCCCCGTCCTAGAAGAGGAAGTTAAAAGCTTTTGGGCGCAGCACTTCGGGACGGAGTTTGATGATGAGGAGGAGTTTTACCCCAGCCAGGCTACTGATGCGCAGAACGGCGAGGGGCAGGTAAGCAATGGGCAGACTCAAGGCCAAGCGTCGCTAGAACCCAGCCCACGGGTGCAAGCCGAGGAAGCTAAGAAAAAACAACCTGCCTAAATGGCGTCATAAGAGCCTCCCCTAGGGGAGGCCTTATTTTTTTTTTGTTTAAACAGAGTCTTCCACATGAACTCCTCTATTGTAAGTCTTAGAGGAATAAGGTGAAGGAAACAAACTACTTGTTACAACTAGTATTGCAGACGCCATAGAGCTAGCAAAACCATGCATAAGAGCCAACGGGAGAGAAAACCACATTACTGCACCCCTAAGCGTTTAAATGCGGCTAAAGCTTTTTTAGAGTATGCAGCACGCTGCTTAGCTTCTAGCATAGCTGGACCATTTACACCTTTAGTGATTGAGTCCCAATCTTCCTTATCTGCAAAACGATTGAGTTTATTATCACTCCAGTACACACAGGCAGCTTGCGCAATTGCTGAGTCATCAGTTCTAAGGAGATCTGGTTTTGATACCACGTCTAGCTTTGTGGCGGTAAATACTTTCTGGAAGTTATTCTTACCTGTAGTCTGTATCCAGCCGGAACCTCTATAGTTCCAGCCGTCACCTGATGCTTCTGTGCCATTTCCGTTACGACCAGCATAAACAAAGTTAGCTAGACCTTTAGGATTGCGCACTAAGTCCTTACGGTTCTTACCGCGAGTCTTAGAGAATACAGCCTCAATACGGGCTAGTGTTGTGTAGTATAGAGACTCTTCGGTGTGTGTAAAAGAAATAGACTCCACCATCAGTTGACCAATAAGGCCTGCCATGCGTTGTGCTGTATCTATCTGATACAGTGCCATTGCTGGTCTGAGTGATTTAGCTGTAACCTTAGCTATGCTAGGAGATACACCTGTTGATATAAGAACTTCTGTTAGTTGTTCATCTGTCATTGTCATGCTGGTTCCTCTTGATTAAAAAAATCTGTTAATACTTCAACACCTTTGAGGCCGATTAATCTACCAACCTCTAGTTCCTCATTGTCTAGTTTGACACATGTAGGCAATACCCTGATGTTGTGTTTCATTGCTAATTTGGTGTTTTTCATAACATCGATTACGTCATAATCAACGTTCCGATTTATGGTGTCTAATCTAGTAAATAGGGTTTCACAGTTAGCAGACCAGTTAGCTATAAAAATAACTATCTTCATTTAGTTCCCTCCCGAGATCAAAGTTCTGAAGCCGATAAGAACATGTCGTCTAAATCACATTCATCTAACCCAAGTGAACCTGCTAACATGTAAACCACTAGTGAGTTTCTATCAACAATGGAACCATGTTCCCATTCTATCTTGTATTCCATTGGTGCGTTCTTTAGGGCGACCTCAATAGCCTGAAGCAGACCGAGCGCATTCAATATAAGACGTGTTTGTCTCATGGTGATGAGTGTGGGAATTGCTGACTTATCCACAGGCATAGACTGCCTGAGGGTGAGATAACCCTGCTTAGTCAATAGTGTCATTTCCTCTGGAGGCGTATAATTGGCGTTATAAGCATAGAGAGTACCGTTATGTTCGTAATACTTAATCATGATTAATAATCCGTTTCTATATACATCCTGAAGATATTCATTGTGACGGCAGACGCTACGCCGTTGTTATTAGCATATATCCTTGGGAATAGGTTAGTGGTGACAGTTGGTAGGTTTGTGGTCAAAACACCTGTTGCCACTTTATTGTCTGTATAATTCCTGACTCTGTAATTAACCTGTGTCCCGGCCGGTTTGCAAAATAGAACCAATTCATACATCTTGTTTTGAGCGCCAGCCCCCGCCGGGAAATCTGATCCCAAATCAATTTTAGTACAAGTGCCGGATCCGTCGTTGTGCATAATTTTCATATTTGTATCTGCACTATCATTACCTATAAATAAACTACTGGTAAGGGTCGACGGCTGCAGACTAGTTGAGTAGGCGGTCGTACTAGAGGATAAGCCGACACAAACCCGCTGGCCCGATACGTTAGAACTCAAAGCAAATCTGAACAAAACAAAGAATCCGCCAGACGTGGCGGCACCATAGGTCTGGCCTATGCAAACAGGTGCTGTCTGGATACGGCTGTCGGCAACGCTATTGGCAGTAGCTGAACTTGTGACTACCCCGCGTCTGGTAGCTGCGACTAAATTAGTACCATTGGTCGGTAAAGGATGACTAACAGTCCCCACGGTTGTTGGTGCTGCTGACCCGAACATAGAAAATGCCGTACCGGAGCCAGGGGCCAGCAGAACTATACCGTTACCACCCATGTGTGGCTGCAGTGCTGTATCTAAACCACTGGGGTCAAGTATCTTGGGCATCAGTCTACCGCCAATGTCTTGCGCCCACATCTTCAAGAACCCATCGGCAGGAACTGATGGTCGGGTAGTCCCCGGAAGTATCAGGACATCGGGCATGTCGCCATTAATAAAGTCATCAACAGCCGTAGCTCTAGTATTAGTTAAGTCGTTAGTTGATAACCCTTTACCGGCAACAACATCAACCTTACCAGACAGTGCAGAGGTAAGACCTGTTATAGAGGATATTGGGTGCTGATCGACTTTATCCCTATCACCTAGTTCACTGTGCGAATAAGACCCAATCTGTAAACCACTACCCATTCTCACCTTGTCACCAATAACCACTTTACTCACAGCGCAGTAGGAATTAGTTGTATAGGTTATGTTATCAGCATGTACTACAAGTCTATAAAGAACAACTATTTCGGCTAACTGAATACCTATATCACTAAGTCTCTCACTCGCAGTAGCTTCAGCTGTTGTGTGTGCAATCTGCCCCATCAATAACTTAATCGGATTACGGCTATCATTAGTTGCCACAATCCAGTAGTTAACATAAGTATCGGTAGGTGCAACGTCAAGTGTACCATCATCCACGTTTATGATCTTATTGTAATAAACAGCACCAGCTCCGGCTGGTATCTGAACACCACTTTGTGATGGCAGCTCAGAGAAAGTTTGACCATACTTGTAGAGCACTGGTAACTTAGCGTTACTACTGAGCACCTGTGTGTACCAGTTATTAGGTGTGTCAGAATGTGTTACAGTGTGTGTTAACTCTTCATCGTCAAAAACTATAGGTCCAGTGAAACCAAGCGTTATACTAGAAGTGTCCAGTGGGCATGTTAGTGCGCCACCGCTCCTCCAAACAGCGCCTTCGTTTAAGTGTTGTGCATTATGCCATTGCAAATCTCTATTAAATGAATGTCTCTCATCGGCAAGCACAGGGGCCACTGCCCAGTACACATTCCAATAAACATAGGCTACAAATATCGCACCAGATAGGATATCAGGATTGCCTGAAACCTCACTGAGCGTCATAGTCACCGGATCAAGAACAATGTATCTGCCACCATCAGTATCTGCCCACGTCAAAGTAAGGGATGTCGGTAGAGGTTTCTTAGTTCCTAAATGTAACACATAAGCGTTTGAATCATTACGAGTGAGTGTGACTTGTCTTGTACCAGTGTTAAAGGTGATGCTTGTATCTACTCTATTAGGGAACCCAGACATATCACCAGTGGCACCGGCTACTACAGGTAGTATAAATTCTCCAGCATCTTTTGTTGTAACGCCGTCGGTACCGTCCGTAGTCACTAATCTGTTATTTGTCAGACCTGTGGACTTCAGTGCTGTAACCTCGTGGACATGGTCACCGGCGGCAATTTGGTTACTCCCAGTACCTATTGACTTACCTGATACAGCAGTAATACCTAAGTTATCCTTAACCTCTGCTATCGTGCCCGCACCAGTACCACCAAACTCTATTTCTAAAACACTAGATACTGTTTTCTTACCACAGTTGTGGACCACAACACCAGCTTCGGAGTTTGTGAATATTGTTGGTTCTGGGAACAGAAAGATCTCTGTGGGGGATACGCACATGCCCAAAAGTATGGACGGGGTGGATGGTAATGTAAAGTTAATACCCGGTCTGGTGAAAACCATTTGTCCTACGTTGTTAGTAACAGCAAGATCACCAGGTGTTAGTGGCGTTAAGCCGCTACCGATCATACTCAGTGTGCCAGATAGTTGCACCTTAGGGTAACCACCAATTACCAAATCTTCCACCAGCACCCCACCATAGGTGTTTTCCGTGCAACCATTGCCAGCGCCAACCCATGTTACGGAACCGTTATCGTCAACGCCACATGCGGTGAACTTAGGTATGTTCTGTGTAGCCTGTACGCCTACTATCTCTCTTACCACTATGTGGTTGGAGAATAACTCGTGAAAACTAGCCATTGGTAATACCCTTTATTAATTATTAAGTCATACTAGCGGGGGCGTTACCCCTCGCTAGTGTGGTTATGCCGTATTTTAAGCAAACGTAGAACCAGTCCAAGTTACTTCTACTCTACCGTAGGCAGGGCAGACCATTGGTGAATCTGGTGTTTGACCGCGTACTGTGCGGCTGCCCCAGTCAATACTGAAAGTATTACCAGCAACCTCTTGGATGATGAATGTATCACCAGCGTTGAGTGTTGCAGGAACAGTCAGAGTTAAACCAGAAGAAGCTACAGAATAGAACGTATTTGCCACCATTGTTTTGTTGGCAGTTAAGTTCTCAAACTTCATTGCTGCATCAATAGTGATGTTGGCGCTACCATCAAAAGCTACACCATTAATGGTTCTTGGAGTTTGTAATTTTGTAGCGGTACCAGCATTACCTGTTGTGTTAACGGAAGCGGTGCCTGATAATACCGTAGCGTCTAGGCTGGTTACTGCAATACTGATGTTAGAAGAACCATCAAAAGCTGTTGCTGTACCAGTTGCACCGCCGCTAATAGCGATAGTTCTAGACGTTGTTAACTTTGTGGCTGACAATACGTTCTTGGCATTGTCTGCGGTGTTATCTACGTTACCGAGTCCAACATCCGCTTTAACTAAAGTAACCACACCTGTTTTACCAGCCACAGACTGAACAGGGGAAGCTGGTGATAACATCTCTTTCCAGTTAGCCAGTGTGCTAGCTGGTTCTGTTTGCAAGATGAATGTCTTAGACACGTCAGTGCGGATAGCTGTATCGCCACGCTCGGCTGTCAGTGCAAGCATCGCCGCTTCTGTGGCAACAACATAAGTGTCACTGATAGCCAAAGCAGGTAGCTGGCTAGCTGGGATCTTAGAGTTAGAATCCAGCGTGGCAACACCATTAGCCGCGCCCTTCTCGGCACCAGTTACCAAAGTGAAAGCTCTAGCAGTGGAACCATCGTAGGCTGTGCCATTGATAGTCAATGACTGCGCTACCTTATCGGCAGTTGTGGCAGTAGCGGCATTACCAGTGGTGTTCTGGTTCAGTGTTGGTATATCGCCTGCTAACAAAGCGCTAGCTGAGGTAATTATACCTTTGGAATTAACCACTACCTTAGTGTAGGTGCCTGCGGTTACACCGCTATCGGCCAGTGTGGTTGTGATACTGATGTTGCTGGAGCCATCAAAAGCAGCCGTGCCAGTTACGGCACCAGCTACCGCTATGTTTCTTGGTGTGGCCAGTATCGTGGCTGAATAAGCCTTTACACCAAAGAGGTCATTGTAATTAGAAGCCATTTTCTAAAGTCCTATTAAAAGAAAGATTTTTTATCTAGTGAATAAACACAAGTGAAGATTGATTTAGCCGGAACCACCATTGGGTTCTCAGGCGTAGCTGATTTGACTTTGTAATTACCCCAATACACATTAACATTAGTGTTTGTGTTATTGAACAAACGAACTATGTCCCCGTTCTTTGCTGTGTTTGGGTTACCAGTGTCATTAGGGTCACCAGGGATATAAACATCATGAGGTGTGACGTCTATTATCGTTTGCCTATTAAACTCAAGCACCGATGAGGCACCCGCCTTTATGACCAACTCTTTGAGTTTAAGCTGATAGTTATCAGCATCAAAGCCCTCTAAGTTGGGTTTATTCAATAAGTCCTCATAGTTACCAGTTGTTGCTACGTTTGCCAGTCCAGTGATTGTGCTCGCTGGTTGTGTACCAACATGGTTGTTTCTTGAGAGTAGATACAGGTCAGTATTGTTCTTAGTGGCATTAGCTTGTATGTTTAACAATTTGTTATACATAGCTGGTGACATAAAACCACCGCTGGTGCCATTAGCATACGGATGCTGGTGGTTCGAATCAGAACTACCGCCTGGATTGGCCTCTATTTGCGCCATCTGCGCCCTAAGGGTGGCGTCTAACTCAGCTACCTGATCTTTAACAAACTGAAATATACGTTCGTTATTCACTCTGTCACCAAGCAGTATTGCTTGCCTGACTCTGTCTATAGCTAACGTTATATACTCAAAGCCGTATACATCACCAATGTCATGCAGGTGGTGTGTGGGGTTAAAGCCTTCCGGCTTCCCTATGATGTCTTTATAAGCTACATTCCTGTTATCCAACTGTAATTGATTTATCTGGTCTATTACAGCCTGATTGGAATAAGAGTATTCTCCGCCCAGTGCTTGGTAGTTTATCCTTACATTGCTACTTATCGTATTCTTAACAAACAGTATAACTGCACAGATTTCTCTGCCATACTTAGCTGTCGGTAATTCATACAGTTCAGTGAAATAGAAGTCCTCGTCTTTGACTAACGGTCTACTGTTGCCTACGTCATACACAGTCACAGTGTCAGAGAAGAAGGCACCGTATTCAGGCATTGCTGCCCTCACGGTGTCTACCCCTCCAACAAGTGTCATAACTTCATTAACAACGTAATTGTCAGGAGAAACTCCAGTGGGGTCAAGTTCGTATCTGTATGGTCTCACAAGCGGGTCTCCTTTCTATTATTAGGCTATAGCTAGACCTGGTAAGCCCCAGGGTAGCTCTGTGTTGTTAAAGAATCCAGATGGGCCAGCGCCCTTACTATAAATACCAAAACGGTAAACGTAGTCACCTCTGGCCGTCATGTTGGTTTCTGATCCGTAAGCGTCATCATCAGGGTTCTTTGGCAGAATGGTAACTGCTGTTCTGCCTGCTGACAGTGGTCTATGAATACGATAGGGTGCATACCCAACATGGTTATTGGCATCAGAGACTGGCGACCTCATATAGAAGTAACCATAAGTTGGACTCTGATAATAGTAACCACCTATACATATCCCATACTTCTGTATAACACCATAGGTCGCATGGGTAGCCGCAGCTTGCTGTAACTGAGCATAACTCAGCATATTGCTATTAACAGATGCGTCACCGCTACGTGAACCAGTATTTGGAGATGTAGTTCTCCAGTAGTTGGTGTTACTAAACTTAACCCCTGTCAGTATAATGGTGGCATCTGCTGTATAGAAATCATCACGATAAGGTCTGTTACACAAGAACATTCCATCGTAGTTCATGTTGTCTACGGCACCAGATAGCTGTATCGATGGGTCATTTACTAAACAACCTTCTAGTATAAGCATCGGGTCGCTCTTTCTCTCCATATCAAACACAACCAAGAATCTATCTGTTTCTTCAGCGGTTTTTCTGTTTGTAGCAGAGTTTGGTTTATTGGGGTTGAAACTAAATGTTCTCTTAGGGAACAGTGTTAGGCCACCAATGTGAACCTTACAAGACCCATCGCCCTTAATACCCATATACTCACTATAGTAAACAGTATTTCCATTCTCCACAGAGGTGAAATTCCTTTGGTAAGAATGAAAGTCTAATGTTGTACCGAGATTCCTGTACACGTTTGCATACAGGAATGGGTTATTAACCTTCAGAGCGTTATAGTTGGGACCATAGATACACATAAATAACCTACCGTCCTTAGGGCATAGAAGCATTCTGTTTATCACATGCACCTGTGCTTCCTTGAAGTAATAGTTCAAAGTAACTGCAGCTTTTGTTGTGTAATAACTATCGACACCGGCTACTGTTTTCTTAGCGGTGGCTTCCGTAAAGCCATCATTAGCATCATTACCGTTTTGCGCATCAAAATAGAAGTTGTAAATAAGACCACCTGTGGTCAACTTACCACCCACTGCGTGCATTGGTGAGTAAGGGTCTATGGTGACACCTATACCCTCATTGGGGACAACCCTTAAGGCTTTCTCACGTTCACCATAGCTGGAAAATGTGAGTGCCTCACCGAAACGATGAGCGGCTAAACCAACCGCCCAATTGGCAGAACGCTTAAGAGTGCTCGTAACAGCCCACGCGGCATTTTTCTGTATTACGCTAGCGGCACTACCATTGCCGACATTATCAACATAGCTATTACCAAAACCAATAAGTAACTGGGCTAGAGACTCGGCGGTTAATGCGTTGTTAGCATTAGTGGTATCCGCATCGGTTGCTGTACTAGCCAGTCTTATCTTACCGGGAATAGTTTTTGTAGCATAAGGCACAGCAGCTGAAACACCAGCCGGCGTCATGTATTTGTCAGTAGCAACTCCGGCCTGGGCCTCCGCTATCGATGCCACGGCGTAGTTCTGTACATTGCCCAAACCCACGTGAGTCTTAGTTGTTTCGTGTGGGTTATTCTTATTGGCAACGTGCGCGGCGATTGAGCTACCAGCGCTACCGTTCGATTGGTTTAAGTTCTGTACAGACTGCTCTAGCGCTGCTATGCTAATAGCTTGTTGGTTATTGATGTTTTGTGTATTAGCAGAAGCATTCTGCAGAGAAGCTATGCTAGTTGTATTTGTAGAAACCCGAGAGCTAAGGACATCTATGCTGGCGTCTTGCAGATGATTAACATGTATTGCTGCATTTACTAGTGCTGTATTACTTGTTACCCTTTGGTCCATACCGGCGTAAGAGTTCTGTAGTCCAGATATGGCACCGCCCTGGGAGTTGTTAACAGCCACTATCGCGTTTATCTGGGACTGCATGCCGGACTGACCCGATGTCAGGTTAGCAATAGCGTCACCATAACTCTGCAAACTAGGAGCTAACTGATTCAGTTGTGCAGCAACACTAGCCTGAGTCTCACTATTTCTCTGATCTATGTAATCATAAATAGCTTGTCTTGTCTGCACGTCACCAAACAAAATAGCGTGGCGTATTCTATCCAAAGCCAGAGTAATATACTCAAAGCCGTATACATCACCAATGTCATGCAAGTGATGGGCCGGATTAAAACGCTCTGGTTTATTCTGAATGTTCAGGAAAGCTACTTGTCTGTTATCCAGATCAAGAGTGTTTAACTGATTCTGTACAGCTAAGTTAGATAAAGAATACTCACCGCCCAAAGTCTGGTAGTTTAGCCTAACTTGGTCACTCACTGTTTGATTCAGTATAAGTACTACCGAGAAAATCTCTTTACCGGTTTTAGCAGATGGTAACTCGTAGAACTCTACAGATGTGTAATCTTGATCCTTCACCAGGGTAATACCGGTGCTGTGGTCTATTACGATAAGGCTATCGTTGTAGAAAGCCCCATAGTTAGGCGCTATTGCTCTTACTGGTCTGTTGTGTACGGGAGAGATGTCATGCACCTCCCCGTACACGTAATTGTCCGGACTCTGACCAGTGTAGTCCAGCTCGTACGTGTACGGTCTGATTGGCATTTTGTTTCCTTATTGTTATCAAGTTAAACAGCCTGCGTATTGAACGCTGCTGGTTTGATGTCCGTTGTGAATGAAATAATCGGAGTAGTCGATGTCGCCACAGTGGGGAAGTATGGATGTATACCAAAGTTTTTATGTTGACCACCTGGACGCAGTGCATCGTAGTATGCTTTATTGGCATACAGATCAGATCTTCTGCCGAACTCAGTATCCAGAGGCTGGCCTAAGTACGCAGGTGAGTTTAAATCATTAGCACCATCCATAGTGAAAGTAAAACCACCAAGAACAGTTTTTGCTATTCTGAAACGATAAGCATTAATGTAAGATTCATCTGAGAGGTTGCCTGTGTGTATATTAGCACTAGCTGGCATATTCTGGTTCATCTGGTTTGGGCCAGGTAACGGCTCTGGTCCGTAGATGTGAACAACAGAGACACTATTAATTGTTAAAGCTGTATTAGCGGTACTGTCACGCGTAAATCCAATTAAAGACACACACATATCCACAGGTAACTGACTGGATCCCAAAGATGACATACAAAGGATACTATAGCGCAAATCTACGTAC
>SSFP01000143.1 GCA_008015455.1 Polynucleobacter sp.
CACGGAGCACATAAGAAGGCTCTAAGGATGCTGATGTACAAGCGGAGCCAGATGACACAGCAATATCTTTCAAAGCCATGATCATGGACTCACCTTCAACATAATTGAAACTGATATTTAAATTGTGAGGAACACGATGTTCCATATCACCATTCAAATAGACTTCTTCAATCTGGTTTAAACCATTCCACAAACGATCTCTCAACATACGGATACGTTCATTTTCGGTCGCCATTTCTTCACGAGCAATTTTGAAACATTCGCCCATTCCCACAATTTGATGAGGGGCTAGTGTGCCTGAGCGCATGCCACGCTCATGACCACCACCATGCATCTGGGCTTCAATACGAATACGTGGTTTACGACGCACAAACAAAGCACCGATACCTTTAGGTCCGTATGTTTTATGTGCAGAGAAACTCATTAAATCAACCTTGAGCGTTTGCAAATCAATCGCAACCTTGCCAGTGGCTTGGGCAGCATCGACATGAAAAACGATACCCTTCTCACGACAAAATTCGCCAATCCTAGGAATATCTTGGATGACACCAATTTCATTATTCACAAACATGATGGATACAAGAATGGTGTCAGGACGAACGGCTGCCTTGAACACTTCAAAATCAATCAAACCATTAGGTAAGACATCAAGGTATGTGACCTCATAGCCCTCACGCTCAAGCTCACGACAAGTATCCAAAACGGCTTTGTGCTCGGTCTTCACCGTGATGATGTGTCGACCTTTTTCTTTATAAAAATGTGCAGCGCCTTTGATCGCTAAGTTATTACTTTCTGTTGCTCCACTAGTCCAAACGATTTCTCTTGGATCAGCGCCCACTAATTGAGCCACCTCTTGACGGGCGTTTTCTACTGCCTCCTCAGCACTCCAACCGTAAGCATGACTTCTAGAAGCCGGGTTACCAAACTGCTCACGAAGAAAAGGAATCATCTTGTCTACAACCCTTGGATCAATAGGAGTAGTTGCCGAGTAATCCATATAAATTGGAAAGTGCTCGGGACTAAACATTGGTACTGGTTTGGGTGATGACATAGTTACTTACTTTCTAGTAATCAAATTTCTCAAATATCTTAAATAGTTAATTAATTAGTTAATTTGCTGAGCAAATGTAAATACTGAATTAGCTAATGGTTTTTTAGTTTCAGGCTCTTTCTTAGACGTTGCAGAAACAGTCTTAGAAGGTTTTTGAGCATCTGACTTTGGCTTGGACTCGCGCATGTCATGAATCATCACACGACCTTCTTGCTGCTTGACAAGATCAGCCAAAGAAACTGAACTTAAATACTCCACCATCTTCTGGTTCAAGTTGCTCCACAAATCGTGAGTCATGCAACGACCGCGGCCTTCTTCCTCACCATGACAGTTACCCTTACCACCGCATTGAGTGGCATCTAATGGCTCATCCACAGCAATGATGATGTCAGCCACACTGACTTGTTCAGCACGTCTTGCCAAGGTATAACCACCACCTGGTCCACGAGTGCTTTCAACGATATCGAAACGACGCAATTTGCCAAACAGTTGCTCTAGATATGACAAAGAAATATTTTGTCTTTGACTGATGCCAGCCAATGTCACTGGCCCATGTGATTCACGCAACGCTAAATCAATCATTGCAGTTACAGCAAAACGACCCTTAGTTGTTAATCTCATGTTTCACCTCACTAGAAGTTATGACTCATTATGGTCAATACCCGACCTTTGTGCTCAACTATATCATATACCCGATAAAAATAATCAAGTACTAAAGAAAGTAAGGGTATTGAAACAGGATAAATAGAAATTTATCCTGTTAAATCAATTATCTAGGTGGAAATAGAACAGACTTGAAGTCTGTTTTTAAACGATCTCTGACCGCTGCATAGAGTCTTCTACGATCCAAGAGCGGTAGATCTCTTGAGCGAAGAGCCATATTAAAAGCCAAGGAGAAGCTAACAAGAACGTTCACTACCCCAATTAATAAAAAGCCAATGATGCCCAACCAAAAGCCTGTCATCAAAAATACTTTCCAACCTAACGCTGTAGCAGCAGCAGCAAATTGCCCAGCAGATAGTGTGACGTGGCGGATTTCCATCCCAATACCCAAAAAGCCTAGGAAGGTAGGACCGTAAATTAATAAAAAGCCTAAAGATATATTCGCGGCAACTACTGAGATATTGTCACGCCACCATTGAGCCCAGCGCGCAGCCCTGATGTCGCCAAAGACCAAATTAAGTCGACGGTTATAACGAATCACATCCTGAACAGAATGTAAGACAAACCAGTTATCCACCAGACCTGCTACCAAGCTTGAGAGCCAGAGCAAGAAGCCTGTGAAAGCTGCAAAAATTAGTGCCCCACTGAATGGAGAGACCGTTTGGAAAATAGCCTGAGCCTTGGTGGGTGTAATCGAAGGATTACCCATAATGAAAAGAATAGCGACCTGAATCAAGATCACAACTGGGATCACCATCACCAAATTACCAAAGATGGAGGCTGCTTGCGAACGCATTAATGCCATTGAGCGATCTACAAAATGCTTCAAACCCTCTTCCGTATTTGACTGATCCAAAAGCTGAGCAAGGGCTGGCGCAGTCATCGCTGGCTGTTTAGTTGCCAAGGTGAAGTTAGCAAATTGAATCAGCAAGAAACTACCCGCATAGTTAATACTGAATAGCAGATTCTCGAAAAATCTAACTAAACCTAAGCTAGCAATTAGGAACTTAATGTAAACAGTGCCGGCAATAACGGCACCGCCACCCAAGGATTTTTTCACCATCGCCACATAGTCCTGGCGGCTATCAGCAATGTAATGATCGCCAGTTTCAGCACTTCTCTCCACAACCTTTCGAGACAATAAAGCGAAAGATTGCTCAGCTAAACGTTTGACACTGCGATGTCCTTGAACAGTCAAAATCAAGTCGGCAGCCAAATAGGAATAATTACTTGCTTGACCACGCTCCAGCCAGGTCTTCAATAAGAGTTCAACGCGCGCCAACCGGAGACGCATCGTTTCAACCTGAAACACCGTTTCAATAGAAACCCCATTGTCATCTAGATGTGCATACACATCATCACATGCCAAATAACAAGCATCAACAACATCTTTGAAATCTTTTAAATGAGCTTGATAAACATGCTCTTGAAGACGGGGTTGATCACGCAAAATCTCCTCAGCTAACTTAGCCAATTTGTAAAAAGGCGAATGCTGACCGCTCACATCTCTTAAACGTGAACGCACAGAGTAGCTCAAACCTGCTGAGCCGATGTAACTAATTAAGATATGAATAGCCTCAGCCATATCATTAAAAATTTGATACGACTCACTGACCTCCTCACCAAAATGAACTAACTCATGAATGCTCGCGAGCAATTCATGATCAAGATCATGAACCCAAGAGGCATCATGATCACCCACAAATCCTAGCGCAAAAAGAACTGCTAATTCAGGTTTATTGGGTGGCGGTGGCACTAAGCGATTACGGATTCTCTCGCTTATCTCACCCCAAAAGCTAGGCTTGGTTGCCACACCGGCATCACACAATAAAGAAAGTGCATCGTTTTCACGCAAAACACTTCGAATCAACTTAGCTACTTGCAACTTAACATCAGAACGTTGCTCTAGAACTTTTAAAAGCGAGCGAAGGCGAGCATGTTCAGGGTGGCTTGTATCGCCAACAAAAATATCTACATCGCTACGCCCCTTACGACGCAACCAATAAATGAGTTCAATTAACCAACGATTACGCTCAGCAAGATCTGCAGACACATCCGGAACAATCAATAAACGATCTAATGATTGGTACGCATTTCTGGATTCCTTCCAGCGTGACCATAACTCTTTCATACCTTTTAAACCAAGCATTATTAATATTTCCGTTGATTAAATTGTGTCGTGTAACTCAGCGCCAAATACCATTGCCTTGAGTTTTAATAGTTGATCTCTTGCTTGAGCAGCTTTCTCAAATTCTAAATTCTTAGCATGCTCAACCATCATTTTTTCTAGCTGTTTAATTTCTTTAGCCAATTGTTTTTCGCTCATATCTTCATATCGGGCTTTTTCTTCAGCCAACTTAAGCTCAGAGCGTTTTTCATCGACATCATAAACACCATCAATAATGTCTTTAATCTTTTTAACAACCCCCTTAGGCTCAATGCCGTGAAGGCGATTGAATTCTGTTTGTTTCGCTCGTCGACGCTCTGTTTCATCAATCGCCCGCTTCATCGAATCGGTTATTTTATCGGCATACAAAATAGCGGTGCCATTCACGTTTCGAGCAGCTCGACCAATGGTTTGAATCAAACTTCTCTCAGAACGTAAGAACCCCTCTTTATCGGCATCCAAAATCGCCACCAAAGAGACCTCTGGAATATCTAAACCCTCTCTGAGGAGGTTAATTCCAATCAACACATCAAATACCCCTAAGCGTAAGTCACGAAGTATCTCTACACGCTCAACGGTATCAATATCAGAATGAAGGTAGCGGACTTTAATGCCGTTATCAGACATAAACTCCGTGAGCTGTTCTGACATACGCTTGGTTAAAGTGGTTACCAAGACCCTCTCACCGACCTTAATACGATCATTAATTTCCGATAAAACATCATCGACTTGAGAACTTGCTGGGCGGACATGGATGACAGGATCAACAAGACCTGTCGGTCTAACCACCTGCTCCACGACTTTATCGGCGTGTTCATTCTCATAGGTCGCTGGAGTTGCTGAAACAAAGACCACCTGCCTCATTTTTTTCTCAAACTCATCAAACTTTAATGGGCGGTTATCCATGGCGGACGGCAAACGGAAGCCATACTCAACGAGTGTCGATTTACGAGCCTTGTCGCCGTTATACATACCATTTAACTGACCAATCAAGACATGACTCTCGTCCAAAAACATCAAAGCATCGGGTGGCAAATAATCCACCAATGTTGGGGGTGCCTCTCCTGGCTTGGCGCCCGATAAATGGCGTGAGTAATTTTCAATACCTTTACAGAAACCTAGCTCTGAAAGCATTTCAATATCAAACCGAGTTCTTTGTTCTAGTCGCTGAGCCTCAACTAATTTGCCTTCTTTGACATAGAAATCAAGCCGCTCTCTTAGCTCAGCTTTGATAGTTTCGATCGCCTTTAAAACAGTCTCTCTTGGAGTGACATAGTGAGAACCTGGATAAATGGTGAAGCGTGGAATTTTTTGTTTGATTCTTCCAGTTAGGGGATCAAAGAATTGCAAACTATCTAATTCATCATCAAAAAGCTCTATCCGAACAGCTAGTTCATTATGTTCAGCTGGGAACACATCAATGGTGTCACCCCTCACCCTAAAACTGCCTCGCGAAAAATCGACGTCATTACGTTCATATTGCATGGCAATTAAACGCGTCACAATGTCACGTTGAGATAACTTGTCGCCTTGACGCAAAGTTAAAACCATCTGGTGGTAATCACCAGGATTACCAATACCGTAGATCGCAGACACTGTAGAAACAATGATGGTATCGCGACGCTCAAGAAGACTTTTAGTGGCAGACAACCTCATTTGCTCAATGTGCTCGTTAATCGAAGAATCTTTTTCAATAAAAAGATCTCGTGTGGGCACATAAGCCTCAGGCTGGTAGTAATCGTAATAACTCACAAAATACTCGACCGCATTTTGTGGGAAAAATTCCCTAAATTCACTATAGAGCTGTGCCGCTAAAGTCTTGTTAGGGGCAAAAATAATGGCGGGGCGACCCAAGCGAGCAATCGTATTAGCCATCGTATAGGTCTTACCAGACCCTGTGACACCCAAAAGAGTTTGGAAAATCAAGCCATCCTCTACCCCTTCCACGAGCTGACTAATGGCTTCCGGCTGATCCCCAGCAGGGGGAAATGGCTGGTGCAATAGGAATGGTGACCCGGGAAAACGGATCACATTTTCCGAATCAACCGAACTCGCATTCTCTAATTTTTTAGGTGTCTTTTTCTGCATCTCGGCTATCATTCTAGGCTTGCTTGAACTTTCTAACATTTTTCATACTATGAGCCTATTTTCAAACGTTGAACTTGCCCCTCGTGATCCTATTTTGGGTCTTAATGAAGCCTATAACTCTGATACACGTGCAACCAAGGTAAACCTTGGGGTTGGCGTCTATTTTACGGATGATGGAAAGATTCCATTATTGCGTGCGGTGCAGGCTGCTGAAAAGATCATGATGGAAAAATCTGCTGCTCGTGGATATTTAGCCATTGAGGGCATCCCTGCCTATAACCAAGGCGTTCAAAACTTATTATTTGGTGCTAATTCTGAAATTTTGACGTCTGGCCGAGTGGTCACAGCTCAGGCTGTGGGTGGTACAGGCGCACTGAAAATCGGTGCCGACTTCATCAAACGTCTAGAACCGAATGCAATCGTTGCTATTAGCGACCCAAGCTGGGAAAACCACCGCGGTATTTTTGAATCTGCTGGTTTTACTGTTCAGAACTACAAATACTATGACGCCAATACTCGTGGCGTTGATTTTGCCGGCATGGTTCAATCTTTAGAGGCTTTGCCTGCTAAATCTGTTGTTTTATTGCACGCTTGCTGCCACAACCCGACTGGTGCGGACCTGAGTGCAGATCAATGGAAAAAAGTAGCTGAAATCTGCAAATCTAAGAATCTGATCCCTTTCCTAGATATGGCATATCAAGGCTTTGCAGACAGCATTGACCAAGATGGCGCAGCAGTTCGCTTATTTGCAGATGCTGGTCTATGTTTCTTCGTTTCAAGCTCCTTTTCAAAGTCATTCTCTTTGTATGGTGAGCGTGTGGGTGCCCTGTCAGTTGTCACAGCTAGCAAGGATGAATCTACTCGCGTGTTGTCACAGGTTAAACGCGTAATTCGCACCAACTACTCCAACCCAGCGATCCATGGCGGTACCGTGGTTGCAACCGTGCTCAATAGCCCTGAATTGCGTGCTATGTGGGAACAAGAGCTAGGCGAAATGCGTGACCGCATCAAATTAATGCGCAACAGCTTGGTGTCCAAATTAGCTGAAGCAGGCGCAAAACGCGATTTTGGCTTTGTTAATGCACAAAGAGGAATGTTCTCCTACTCAGGCTTAACTGCTGACCAAGTAGAGCGTTTAAAGACTGAATTTGGCATTTATGCCGTTTCAACTGGCCGTATTTGTGTGGCAGCCCTCAATAGCAAGAATATTGACGCTGTTGCCAAAGCAATTGCTGCTGTTCTTTAAGTCATATTAATCAATGTCTTAGACAACAATTTGGTGCTTAGAGCACCAAATTGTTGCATTGCACAAAATAGACATTTTGAGGATAATCGAACTTAGTGTAAAAAGTGCCTTAGTGCACAAGTTGTTCAAATTTTGAGTGATTTGAACTTTTAAGCTTTCGGGAGATTAACTAATGCTGTATCAATATCAAGAATTTCAAAAAGCCCTACTTCAACCTTTAACGGCGTGGGCACAAGCTACAGCAAAAACTTTTGTTAACCCCAGCAACCCGCTTTCCTTGCTTCCTTCAGCAGCCAGAATCGCCGCAGGCTATGAATTACTCTACCGCCTAGGTAAAGAATACGAAAAACCAGAATTCAAAATCAAAAATGTGATGGCTCACGGTAAGAACGTTGCCATTAATGAATTCACAGTTGTTGATAAGCCGTTCTGTAAATTAATTCGCTTTAAACGTTTCTCGGATGATGTAGAAGTTATTAAGAAACTAAAAGATGATCCAGTTGTTTTAATCGTTGCCCCACTCTCAGGTCATCACTCCACATTGCTTCGCGATACTGTTCGCACACTCTTACAAAACCACAAGGTTTACATCACCGACTGGGTGGATGCTCGACTTGTACCACTTGAAGATGGCGTCTTCCACCTTGATGATTACGTTCATTATGTGCAGGATTTCATTCGAGCGATTGGCGCCAAGAACCTTAACTTAGTGTCAGTTTGCCAACCTACTGTTCCTGTTTTAGCAGCTGTTTCTCTCATGGCCTCTAATGGTGAGGTCACGCCTCGCACCATGACCATGATGGGTGGCCCAATTGATGCTCGCAAGAGCCCGACGATGGTCAACTCCACAGCTACTAATAAGTCATACGAGTGGTTTGAAAATAATGTGGTTTACACAGTGCCACCTCCACACCCTGGTGCTGGTCGCCGTGTCTACCCTGGCTTCTTGCAACATACTGGTTTTGTTGCCATGAACCCTGATCGTCATCTTCAATCACATTGGGACTATTTCCAAAACTTGGTGAAAGGTGACAAGGGTGATGCTCAGGCTCATATTGAGTTTTATGACGAGTACAACGCTGTATTGGATATGGATGCAGCTTATTACCTTGAAACTATCAAAACAGTCTTCCAGGACTTCTCTTTACCAACAGGTAAATGGATGGTGGGCGGTAAATTAGTTAAACCTCAAGATATCACTGGCACAGCTTTATTAACTGTTGAGGGTGAGCTTGATGACATCTCTGGCAGTGGTCAGACACGCGCAGCACATACACTTTGTAAAAATATTCCTACTAACAAAAAGGAACATTACGAAGCTAAAGGTGCTGGTCACTATGGTATTTTTTCAGGTCGTCGCTGGCGTGAAATGGTGTACCCAGAGATTTGCCAATTTATCCGCAAACATGCGATTAAAGGCAGCAAAGCCGTTGCTGCAAGACCTGTGGCTAAAAAGCCAGCAGTTAAGACTGCTAAAAGAACAGTAGCTAAAAAAGCTGTAGCGAAGAAGAATGCCTAAATCCATAGACGGTCTAGATGACCTGTTTAGCCGTCTATACGAAGCCCTTCCACAAACGCAATGTACTAAGTGTGGTTATCCAGATTGCCAAGCGTATGCAAAAGCGATGGCATCCGGAGAAGCTTCTTATAATCAATGCCCTCCAGGCGGCGCAGAGGGCATTGTTCGCCTAGCGAAAATTCTTGATAAAGAAGTTATTCCACTCAATCCAGACAATGGTCAAGAGAGACCTCGTCCTGTAGCTTTCATAGACCCTAAGGCGTGCATTGGTTGCACTTTATGCATTCAGGCTTGCCCTGTTGATGCAATTGTCGGTGCGTCTAAGCAAATGCATGTGGTCTTAAAAGACTGGTGCACAGGATGTGATTTATGTATCCCCCCCTGCCCAGTTGACTGCATCACCATGATTCCGGTCACAGGATCTCAAACTGGTTGGGACGCATGGAGCGAGGAAGATGCTCGCCTAGCCCAAGAGCGGTATCTCTCAAGACAGAAACGTTTGGTACGTGAAGATGCTGATAATGATGAGCGCCTCAAACGCAAAGCGGAAAGCAAACTAAAAGCTCTAGATACCGAGTCTGCATCGAATGATGCTGAAAAATCAGAAATCGAGAGAAAAAAAGCCATCATTGCTGCCGCCATGGCACGTGCTAAAGCAAAAAAAGAAGAATCTGAACAAGAACCTAACGACTAAGGACTTAGTTAGATCAGTTGCTTGATCGCCTCAACATAGGCATGCATATCTGGCGGAGTACCATTTCTTTGGGCTTGCCACATCACCTCACCAAGACACTCCATGATGCGATGGTGAGCCTCATGCTCAGAATCCAGCTTGATCATTAACTGTCGCCCCACTTCACGAATACCTGGTGGCTGATCAATCTGAATTTGTTCTGCAATCGATAAATGCATCGCCAAATGTAAGAAAGGATTGGTTTGTCCCATCTCAGGGGTATAGTCAGTCGCCTTTGCTGTTTCAAGCTGACTCAGAATTTCATGGTACTCAGGATGCTCGACCATCCATCGAGTAGCGATCGACTCCAGTGGCGTTAAAACTCCAGCCTGCACATGTTTAGTCCAGGCATCACAAAAAAATTGACGAACTTCCTCACGACTTGGATTAAACAAACTCATGCTGAAAAGTCCTTCTCTTTAAATGAGCATAATGGCTCAACAATACATTGCCCACAAGATGGTTTTCTAGCTTTACAAACATATCGACCATGCAAAATTAACCAATGATGAGCATCTATCAAATACTCTTTGGGCACTCGTTTTAATAAAGCCATTTCAACCGCTAAAACATCTTTACCAGGCGCTAAACCCGTCCGATTAGATACTCTAAAAATATGCGTATCAACTGCCATCGTAGGGTGACCAAAAGCAGTATTCAGAATCACATTAGCCGTTTTTCTACCGACGCCTGGCAAAGCTTCTAGAGCTTCTCGATTCTCTGGTACCTGACTTTGGTGTCTTTCCATCAGTAAGCGACAAGTTTCAATCAGATGTTTGGCTTTTGTTTTATATAAACCAATATGCTGAATATAAGGAATCAAGCCATCTTCACCCAAGGCATAAATTGTTTCAGGCGTATTAGCGATTGGGAATAATCTTCTAGTTCCTTTATTAACAGAAACATCCGTCGCTTGAGCAGATAAAAGAACTGCGGCTAGTAACTCAAATGGCGTTGAATATTCCAACTCAGTGGTGGGTTTAGGATTATTACTTTTGAGAGCCTCAAAAAAAGCTCTGCGTTTTTCGGGATTCATTGCCACTTACAGAACTCCCAAAACCTCTTGAATTTTTTTCTTTAAAGATGGCACCTTAGCACGCTGTATCTCTAAATGGGTATGATCAGACGCTCGCTGTTTCTCTGACCAAACAGATGCAGGGAAACAGACATCAGCCTGATATCTAGGAATGAGATGCCAATGCAAATGAGGAACCAGATTACCTAACGCAGCTAAATTAATTTTGTCAGGTTGCATCACTTCTAAAACTACTTTTTCTACCAAAATAAGAATGTGATGCAATCTTGCTCGTTGATCAATGGATAGATCACTCATTTCTGCAACATGCTCATTCCAGACAATACGACAAAACCCAGGGAACTCTGGCTCATCAGCCAAAATGACACGCATCTCTTCATTCTTCCAGAGAAGCTCTCCACCATCAGTCGTACACAAGGGACAATTTGAATTCATGCTGGTATTTTCGCTCAAAAATAAAAAGCCCGGCTTTTGGCCGGGCTGATCAACAAAGGCGGGGTACGCCTAAGCCAATGACTTGCTTAGTGGAACTGCTCTTCTTCTGTTGAACCAGTCAAAGCTGTTACAGATGAAGCGCCACCTTGAATCACAGTTGTTACTTCGTCGAAGTAACCTGTACCAACTTCTTGTTGGTGTGAAACGAATGTGTAACCACGGTCACGAGCTGCGAATTCAGGCTCTTGAACTTTTTCAACATAAGCTGACATACCACGTGCAACGTAGTCTTGAGCCAAGTCGAACATGTTGTACCACATAGAGTGAATACCAGCCAATGTGATGAATTGGTATTTGTAACCCATTGCACCTAATTCACGTTGGAACTTAGCAATTGTCGCGTCGTCCAAGTTCTTCTTCCAGTTGAATGATGGTGAGCAGTTGTATGCCAACATCTTACCTGGGTGCTTAGCGTGAACTGCTTCAGCAAACTTACGAGCAAACTCAAGGTCAGGCGTACCAGTTTCACACCATACCAAGTCAGCGTACTCAGCATAAGCAATCGCACGTGAAATAGCTTGGTCAAGACCTTTCTTAGTCTTGTAGAAACCTTCTGCAGTACGCTCACCTGTCAAGAATGGCTTGTCATTCTCATCATAGTCAGAAGTCAACAAGTCAGCAGCTTCAGCGTCTGTACGAGCGATCACTAGAGTTGGAACGCCACACACGTCAGCAGCCATACGAGCTGCGATCAATTTTTGACAAGCTTCTTGTGTTGGAACCAACACTTTACCGCCCATGTGACCACATTTCTTCACAGAAGCCAATTGGTCTTCCCAGTGAACACCAGCAGCACCGGCTTTAATCATAGACTTCATTAATTCGAATGCGTTCAATACACCACCGAAACCAGCTTCAGCATCAGCTACGATTGGAGCGAAACAATCGATATAACCCTTGTCACCCTTTTCAACACCTTTAGAGTGTTGGATTTCGTCAGCACGACGGAATGTGTTGTTGATACGCTCAACCACTTTAGGTACTGAATCCACTGGATACAATGATTGGTCAGGATACATAGAAGCATATGTATTGTTATCAGCAGCAACTTGCCAACCTGACAAATAAATAGCTTTTACACCTGCTTTAACTTGTTGCATGGCTTGACCACCAGTCAAAGCGCCTAAACAGTTCACGTATGGCTCGTTATTTACCAAGTTCCATAGTTTTTCTGCACCACGGCGTGCCAATGTGTGTTCAATTTGGAAAGAACCACGTAGACGAACTACGTCAGCTGCTGTGTAGCCGCGCTTAATACCTTTCCAACGTGGGTTTGTATCCCAATCCTTTTGCAATGCATCAATTTCTTGTTGACGTGTTGACATGTTTCTCTCCCTGTAAAAAACCAAAAAAATCTTTTATAAAACTCTCCATCTCAAGTGATGCAGGTCTTATGTCTTATATAAGA
>SSFP01000131.1 GCA_008015455.1 Polynucleobacter sp.
ATTTCATTATTGTCTCCTTTTTGTTGTACTCTCTGAGTATAGACTTTGATTGATTTTTATGAATCCTACAACTCCTATCGTTCCAAATGCCCCTGAGGTTCTTCACGCGACAGAACTCCGCCAGCGTTTGGTGCGTGCCCCTCACGAACATAAGAGTCATGCAGGCAAAGTATTAATCATTGGTGGTGATGTGGGCATGTCTGGCGCCGTCTTTTTATCAGGTCAAGCTGCTTTATATGGTGGAGCAGGATGGATTATTCTGGGCTTATTAGATTCTCGTGCGCCAGCCTTGGTGATCAATCAGCCTGAGCTAATGCTTAAATCTGCTCACGAGCAATTGCTGTCAGAGGTTTCTCCCGATGTTGTGGCAATAGGTCCAGGTTTGGGGCATAGTGGATTAGCTCGTCAATTGCTAGAGGCTGCGTTAATTAACCCAAGCCCTTTAATTCTGGATGCTGATGCGATTAACTTATTGGCGTCAGATTCGGCTCTCATGGTAAAGCTACAAGCTAGACCTGCTGGCTTGACTGTATTGACTCCTCATCCTGGTGAAGCGGCTAGATTGCTTCATGTATCTTCAGAAGAGGTTCAGGCGGATCGTTTGAGCTCGCTTCACAAATTAGTTGAGTTGACTGGGGCAATTGTTGCTCTAAAAGGGCATAACACTCTCATAGCTTCTCCTGCAAACGCACCTCAAGTTTGTCTAGATGGTAATCCTGGTATGGGGGTTGGGGGCATGGGAGACGTCTTAACTGGCTTGATGGCTGCAATCGTAGCTCAAGGTTTACGTCATGATTTGTCAGTCTTTGAGGCAACGGGTTTGGCGGTTCAATTACATGCTCAAGCAGCAGATCAGCTTGTAAATCAAGGGGTTGGACCTATTGGATTGACGCCCATGGAAGTTATTTTGAAGGTTAGAGATTTGATAAATATCAAATAAAGTAAAGATTCATGGATAATACGGCTAATACCAAATTTTTAAATTAGGGAGCCCTAAATGAATGAATGGCATAACGAGAGTAAAGAAGAAATCAACAAAAAGATCATTACGATGATTGTGATGTTGGCTGCTGCTACATGTTTGGCAATTTTATTTGCCTTGGCTTCTGCTCATATTGGTTACGTTCTCTAAACCAAACCATTTCAAATAAAAAGACCACCTGCGGGTGGTCTTTTTATTTTCTAAGTTCTATTTTCTCTAGTAATGTCGGTAGGAAAAATTCAGTAATCAGGATGGGGTGTCCTCGAAGTTGGTAAAGAGAGCGACGCCCATAACCAATGTGAGCAATCTCTGTAATTTGTCTTAGCAAAATAGGTGCCTTACCTTTTTTAAATAAGACTTCACCTAATGGCTTATTGCCTATTTGTAAGAGGTCGCGATTGATGCCGGTGCAACTTGTTGTTGGAAGAATGCTTCTTGCATAAACAACAGGGGTGTTATCAATACAAAGATGCACTTCGCGAACACGACACCGCTGAAATGGTCTTGTAAAAAGATGTCTTTCGTCATCCAAGACTAATTGATATTGATCTGATAGCACCTGAACGGTGACAGATTGTCCGGTTCTATGCTCTATGTATTGCGTGAGAGAGAACGGGTAACTTAACCAGTCTTGCCAGATTGGCGGTGCTGAGTGCAGCACCGCATGATCTAGATTTAACCAAGACCGGCGCAGTTTTTTCATTTAAGCAAATGAGCGCTTATGCCCTGATGAAGATTTACCTGAGCCACCGAACTTAGGGCCTGATGAAGGTTTACCTGAGCCAGCAAACTTAGGACCACTAGGTTTACCAAAATGGTTTTGTTTGAATGATTTACCTTCACCTTGGCGATTAGATGCATTGCTGCCACCTTTGCCACCAAATGATCTGCCTGGGCGACCTGAGCCTGGGCGATGAGATGGTTTGCGTGATTTTTCTTGAGGCTCAAGACCTGGAATAACTTCAGCTTGCAAAGGTTGCTGAGTGTATTGCTCAATCGCACGAATCTTAGAGCGATCGCGGTGTTCAGCTAATGTAATGGCAACACCACTGCGACCTGCACGACCTGTACGACCGATACGGTGAACATAGTCTTCAGCTTTCATTGGTAAGCCAAAGTTGATCACGTGCGTAATGGTTGGCACATCAATACCGCGAGCAGCTACATCAGTGGCTACCAAGATACGAGTTTGACCTTTGCGTAAAGATTGCAAGCGACGGTTACGCACAGCTTGAGGCATCGCGCCATGAAGTGCAGTTGCTTGATGGCCATCAGCACGTAATGAGTCAGCGATTGTTTCGCTATCCACTTGTGTGCTTGCAAAAACAACGGCTTGTTCAATCGTTGGGTCTGATAAAAGGTGGTCTAACAATTTATGTTTGTGAGCAACGCTATCAGCCCAGTGCAATGTTTGAGCAATGTTTTCATGTCTATCTTGCGCACTAGCTAATTCGATGCGACCTGGATTGTTCATGAGGCTAGTAGCCAATTGCATGATGCGAGGAGCAAAAGTTGCTGAGAACATCAATGTTTGACCGCGAGCTGAACATAATTCATGGATCGCTTCGATGTCGTCTTGGAAACCAAGATCCAACATACGATCAGCTTCGTCAAGAATCATGCATTTCACTTTGTCTAAGCGAATCGCACGGCTATTGCAAAGGTCTAACAAACGACCTGGTGTTGCAACAACCAAATTGGCACCTTTAATTTGTGCAATTTGCTTACCGTATGGCATGCCGCCCATGATGGTGGCAATACGAATACCTCTCGCAAATTTAACTAAATTGATAGCATCAGTACTTACTTGTTGAGCAAGTTCACGTGTTGGGCACAAGATCAATACTTGTGGCTCAGCACGACCAGGTACTGGTTTGCCGTTAGGGTTAGAAGCAATTAATTGGTTCAATAATGGCAACAAGAAGGCAGCTGTTTTACCGCTACCTGTTTGGCTGCTTACCATCCAATCGCCGCCAGAAATAGCAGCAGGGATCACTTTCTCTTGAACAGGCGTGGCTTGTGTATAGCCAAGCGCTTCAGTTGCTTGAAGTAGGGGTTGGGCTAAGCCCAGTTCTTTAAAACTAATAGTCATAGTCATGCACATCCCTAAGACGGGATGTCCTTTCTGTGGTTGGTCAATTAAGGCATCGACCAACAGACAAACAAAAAGGCATGTGGTTCTTTTAAACTTAAGAACTATGGCTGGGGGGCGATGATTCGTACTACAAGACGGATTATGCCATACTTTCGCTAAGATTGTTGCACTGCATATATAAATCGTCAGGGAACTGATGGTTTGCTTTGTTAATATTCGCCTCAATTCAAACGTACAGCATGGAGTAAAAATGAGCTTAAACAATGTTCAACCAGGTTCTAAGATCCCTGATCAATTCAATGTCATCATCGAAATTCCGATGAATTCTGATCCAGTGAAGTACGAAGTTGATAAAGAATCTGGCGCAGTTTTTGTTGACCGTTTTATGGGTACAGCGATGCACTATCCATGCAACTATGGCTATATCCCACAAACATTGTCTGAAGACGGAGATCCTGCAGACGTTCTCGTATTAACACCATTCCCAATTCCTCCTGGCGTTGTGATCACTTGCCGTGCTTTAGGTGTATTGCATATGGACGACGAATCTGGTGGTGATGCCAAGTTATTAGCTGTTCCAACTGAAAAGATTTTGCCGATGTATGCCAATATCCAAAAAATGGAAGATTTAAATCCATTGGTGACACAGCAAATTCAACACTTCTTTGAGCACTACAAAGACCTTGAAAAAGGTAAGTGGGTAAAAGTGAAGGGTTGGGAAGGTATCGAAGCCGCTAAACAAGAAATTATGGGTAGCGTTGAGCGTTACAACAAGACTAAATAATTAGTCTGCTGACTCCAAACGGAGGCAATGGGATAATATTTCCCTATGCCTCCGTTTTTTATTGCCCTTTCTCAAAGTAACCCTGTTCTTGGTGACTTGCCAAGAAATGCTGATCTTATTTTGGCTGCTGCCGAAAAGGCGCATCAGCAGGGCGCCAAATTATTAATTACTTCTGAGTTATCGCTCACGGGCTATCCCCCAGAGGATTTATTACTGCGTGATGCTTTTATTACTGCAGTTGCCAACCAGTTGGATTCCTTGGCTAAGCAATTAAGTCAATATCCTGATTTGAGAGTTGTTGTGGGGCATCCTGCACGAACAACTCACGGCTTGCAAAATCTGGCGAGTGTTTTATATCAGGGGCAATGTATTGCGACTTATGCCAAACAGAAATTACCTAATCATGAAGTTTTTGATGAGGTGCGTTATTTTGTTCCTGGGCATGATGCCTGCGTCTTTGAGATTGATGGCGCAAAAGTTGGTTTAATCATTTGTGAAGATGCTTGGCACTCGGCGCCAGCGGCACAAGCTAAGCATGCGGGAGCTGAATTCTTGGTGGTCCCCAATGCCTCTCCTTATCACTTGGAAAAGCAAAACCTTAGAACGGATATCTTAAAAGCTCGAACCATTGAAACGGGTTTGCCGCTCATTTATGTCAATGCAGTGGGTGGGCAGGATGAGTTGGTTTTTGATGGAGCATCTTTTGCCCTCAATCAATCAGCCCAAGTTGTTTTATCTCTACCTGCATTTAAAGAAGACTTCGCGCTTGCGCAGTGGTGTGAGAATGACTTAAAGGGTGATGTCATCACGCCACCATCTTCTATCGAAGCACAGGTTTATGACGCTTTGGTTTTAGGAGTGAGAGACTACATTACTAAAAACGGTTTTCCGGGCGCCATTATCGGTCTATCGGGCGGTGTTGATTCAGCGCTTGTCTTAGCAATTGCAGTGGATGCTTTGGGAGCTGATAAGGTGCGTGCCGTGATGATGCCTTCAAAATATACGGCAGATATTTCTTGGATTGATGCTCGTCAAATGGCTGAAAACCTATCAGTTCAATATGACGAAATTGGCATCTCCCCGATGTATGACGCATTCGAAGCTTCCCTAGCCCAAGAGTTTAAAAATACGGCTGTCGATGCTACTGAAGAAAATATTCAAGCACGTATTCGTGGCACTTTGCTCATGGCTTTGTCTAATAAATCGGGGCGCATTGTTTTAACGACGGGTAATAAGAGTGAAATGGCTGTGGGTTACTGCACGCTCTATGGAGATATGGCGGGCGGATTCGCTGTGATTAAGGATATCGCTAAGACGTTGGTTTATCGCTTATGTGCTTATCGAAACTCCATCAAGCCGATCATTCCAGAGAGAGTTTTGACGCGAGCTCCTTCAGCCGAATTACGTCCAGATCAGAAAGATCAAGATAGCTTGCCTGAGTATGAAGTCTTGGATGCTATTTTGATGAAGTACATGGAGCAAGATCAGTCGATTGAATCTATTATTGCTGAGGGCTTTAAACCCGAAGATGTTGAAAAAGTAACCCGACTGATCAAGATTAATGAGTACAAGCGTCGCCAATCTCCGATTGGTGTTCGAATTACTCAAAGAGCTTTTGGTCGGGATTGGCGTTATCCGATTACGAATAAATTTAGGGCGTAAACATACCCAAGAACACATCCCAGAAAACCGCGCTTAGGCAGTTACCTGGGCAGTTTTGAGGGGCGCCTGTATTTTTAGGTATGATTGAAGTTCTAGGAGATCAATATGAAACAAGTAACTGCAATTATTAAACCATTTAAGTTAGACGAAGTTCGTGAAGGCTTGGCTGAGTTGGGCGTTACTGGCTTAACTGTGACTGAGGTTAAAGGCTTTGGTCGCCAAAAGGGTCATACAGAGCTCTATCGTGGCGCTGAATATGTCGTTGATTTTCTGCCTAAGATCAAGGTTGAGGTCGTTGTAGCAGATGATCGAGTGGATGCGATTATTGATGCGATCGTGAAAGCTGCTCATACTGGCAAGATTGGTGACGGCAAGATTTTTGTTTCGACCGTTGAGCAAGTAATCCGTATTCGAACAGGTGAAACCAACGAGTCTGCAGTTTAATTCTCAGTTTTACCTGCCTTAACAAAAAACCCCACGCAAAAGCAGTGGGGTTTTTTTTGGAAGATTCTCTAGATTTGGAGAGTTTTCGCTTAGAGAGTTTCCAAATAACGTTGCGCATCCAGAGCTGCCATGCATCCCGTGCCGGCACTTGTAATTGCTTGACGATAAATGTGGTCTTGAACGTCACCGGCAGCAAATACGCCAGGGATATTAGTTGCTGTTGCATTACCTTCTAAACCAGTCTTCGTTTTGAGGTAACCATTATTCATGTCTAGTTGACCAACAAATAAATCAGTATTTGGTTTGTGACCAATTGCTACGAAAACACCCTTTAGAGCAATATCTTTTTTCTCGCCAGCTGCATTTGCAATGCGAACACCCGTAACACCGGTGTTGTCGCCAAGCACTTCATCGAGGTGGCTATTCCATTCAATGGCTACTTTGCCTTCAGCTACTTTAGCCATTAAGCGATCAATCAAAATAGGCTCGGCGCGGAATTTATCGCGACGGTGAATCACGGTTACTTTGTTGGCAATACCTGCAAGATAAAGTGCCTCTTCAACAGCTGTGTTGCCACCACCGATCACGCAGACATCTTGGTTTCTGTAGAAGAAGCCATCGCAAGTAGCACAAGCAGATACACCTTTACCCATAAAAGCTTCTTCACTTGGTAAGCCTAGGTACTGAGCTGAAGCACCTGTAGCAATGATTAATGAATCGCAAGTGTAGGTGCCGGCATCCCCTTCAAGGCGAATGGGTTTTTCTGTCAGTGCTGCTGTGTGAATATGGTCAAAAACGATTTCAGTCTTAAATCTCTCGGCATGGGCTAAAAAGCGCTGCATGAGTTCTGGACCTTGAACGCCATCAGGGTCAGCAGGCCAGTTTTCCACTTCAGTGGTTGTCATTAATTGGCCGCCCTGGGCAATACCAGTGATTAGGACAGGATCTAGGTTGGCGCGAGCAGCATAGACAGCTGCTGTATAGCCCGCAGGGCCTGAACCGAGGATCAAAACTTTAGCGTGTTTAATATTTTTTGTAGTCATTTTGCAATTATAAGAGTTTCATTGTTTCTTGTTGATTACAATTGGGATTACATGGCTAGAATCGCATCCTCCTCCAATCGCCCCCCTGCAGAAGGGGCTTCTAATTCTCGTATGAGTAAGCTCATGCGGGAAGTTAAATGGATTGCCTTTATGGCGCTAACCTTGGCTTTGTTTGCCGTTTTGGCAAGCTACAGCAAGGGTGATCCAGCTTGGTCGCATGCTAATCAAGTCCCTCAGATTGGCAATATTGGTGGTCGTTTGGGCGCCTGGGTCGCCGATTTGATGTTCTATATCTTTGGCGCATCTGCTTATTGGTGGGTCATTTTGCTTTTAAAACGTGCAGTTCGTGGTTGGCAGGAGCTGACCGCTGCCAAATTGCCAGGGCATGAGCTCGAGCCTGAGCCATTTTTGCCACGTTTATTAGGTTTTGGATTAACAATGGTCTCCAGCATGGCGTTGGAGTCTATTCGTATGCACAGTATGACCATGGATTTGCCAAGACCTCCTGGCGGTGTTTTGGGTGAGTTATTGGGTGATCCTTTGCAAATGGCTATTGGTTTTACGGGGGCTACGCTAGTCCTTTTAGTAACACTTGCGATTGGCATGTCCTTATTTTTACGTTTTTCATGGTTGAGCCTATCTGAACAAGTGGGTCGCTTTTTAGAGTTATCAGTCATGCGTATTCGTCAAAAACGAGAATCCGAAGTGGATCGTCGTATTGGTGAACAAGCGGCTGAGGAACGCGAAGAAATCGTTGAAGAAGAGCGCGTCAAAATTGAAGAGTTGCCACCAGTACCAATTTACCGTGCGCCATTAACAGTTGTTAAGAGTGAGCGTGTGGAGCGTGAGAAGCAACAACCTTTATTTGCAGACTTAGCAGATTCAGAGTTGCCACCACTTTCTTTGCTCGATCCTGTGCCACCAGTTAAAGAAACCATCTCTGCTGACACTTTGGAATTCACTTCTCGCTTAATTGAGCGCAAGTTAAAAGAATTCAATATCGAAGTGAAAGTTATTTCTGCTCACCCAGGTCCGGTGATTACTCGTTACGAGATCGAGCCTGCTGTGGGTGTGAAGGGTAGTCAGATTGTTAATCTGCAAAAAGATTTATCACGTGCCTTGGGTGTTTTGAGTATTCGTGTGGTGGAAACCATTCCGGGTAAAACATGCATGGGCTTGGAGCTTCCTAACCCTAATCGTCAGGCAGTTCATTTAACTGAGATTTTGAGCTCTCGCACATATAACGACAGCTCATCATTGTTAACACTGTCTTTAGGTAAAGATATTGCTGGCTTACCAGTGGTTGCTGACTTGGCAAAAATGCCTCATTGCTTAGTAGCCGGTACGACTGGTTCAGGTAAGTCTGTTGGTATTAATTCAATGATCTTGTCACTTTTGTATAAAGCAAAAGCTGATGAAGTGAAGCTCATCATGGTTGATCCAAAAATGTTAGAGATGTCAGTTTATGAAGGCATTCCTCATTTGCTTTGCCCCGTTGTAACCGACATGAAGCAAGCCTATAACGCGCTCAATTGGGCTGTGGTGGAGATGGATCGCCGTTATAAGCTCATGAGTAAATTTGGCGTCCGTAATTTAGCTGGATTTAATAAAAAGATTGCTGATGCTGAAGAAAAAGGCGAGTACCTCTATAACCCATTCAGTTTGACACCAGATGATCCTGAGCCACTTCATAAGGCTCCGGTGATTGTGATCGTGATCGACGAGTTAGCTGACTTGATGATGGTGGTTGGCAAGAAGATAGAAGAATTGATCGCACGTATTGCGCAAAAAGCGCGTGCGGCAGGTATTCATTTAGTGTTGGCGACCCAACGGCCGAGTGTGGATGTGATTACTGGTTTGATTAAGGCCAACGTTCCTACTCGTATCTCATTCCAAGTAAGTAGCCGTATTGATAGCCGAACCATTTTGGATCAGCAAGGTGCTGAGAGTTTGTTAGGTATGGGTGACATGCTGTACATGGCTCCAGGTACAGGCTTACCAGTTCGCGTTCATGGTGCCTTTGTGACTGACGATGAGGTTCATCGTGTGGTGACATGGCTCAAAGAAAAACATGGTGAGCCTCATTACATTGAATCTATTTTGGAGCCTCAAGCAGAGATGGATGGTTCTAGTGGAGAAGCTTCTGCAAGCGGTGAAGCGGATCCACTTTACGATCAAGCGGTAGCGATTATTTTAGAAAATAAACGCGCATCGATTTCTCTTGTG
The DNA here is from genome assembly GCA_008015455.1 of Polynucleobacter sp. Lineage (GTDB taxonomy): Bacteria > Pseudomonadota > Gammaproteobacteria > Burkholderiales > Burkholderiaceae > Polynucleobacter. The sequence goes on from SSFP01000131.1 coordinate 9,237, forward strand.
CAACGCCACTTAAGAATTGGTTACAACCGCGCTGCGCGCCTATTAGAAGATATGGAGCGTGCTGGCTTGGTATCAAAGATGGGTAGCAACGGTAACCGCGACATTCTTGTGCGTGCCCCTGATTAATCAATTCCATTTAGTTTTGATTAATCTTACTTATGACTCTAAAGTTAAATCACGCACTTAAAACAATCCTCGCATGGACACTCACGGGGCTTGTTGCTATAACTTCTCCTCTTGCCTGTGCAGCAGATGGCATCACCCAATTTAAAGAATTTTTAGCCCAAGTCAATAATGCTCGAGGAGATTTCACGCAACAGCAGATTCGTCCTGCGCGTGCGGGCGAGAAAGAAGCTAAGGTCTTAAGAAAAAGCCAAGGACATTTTATTTTTGAGCGCCCTGGTAAGTTTGTTTGGGAAACCAAAAAGCCATTTGAGCAAAAAGTCATTGCCAATAGTCAGCAATTACTACTTTGGGACAAAGATTTAAATCAATTAACTACTAGACCTGCAGGACAGGCTTTGGCATCTAGTCCAGCAGCCATATTGTTTGGAACAACGACTGTTGAGGATCATTTTGATTTAATTCCTGGTGAAGAAAAAGGCGGGATTCAGTGGTTAGAGTTAAAGCCCAAGGCTGGTAAAGCTAAAAGTGACTTGCCTTATAGCCGCATCGGCGTGGGGATGGTCAATGGTTTACCTGTTGGTTTAGAGCTTTATGACAACTTTGGAACGGTTGTTTTAATTAACTTGAGTAAAATTCAAACTAATATTTCTTTGGGGTCTGATACTTTTAAATTCACGCCTCCCTCAGGGGCTGATGTTTTTAAAGTTCAATAAAGACACTAAAGACGTCCTACGAAAATATCTAAAAATATATTGAGAACAGCATGATTGATATTCAGCTTTTACGTAAAGATTTAGACGCGGTAGCCGCTCGTTTGGCTGATCGAAAATTTATTCTTGATAAAGATAAATTCGTCTCATTAGAGTCTGAGCGTAAACAAGTTCAAAGTCGTACGGAAGAATTACAAGCTAAACGTAACCAGCTAGCCAAAGCAGTTGGTATGAAAAAAGCAAAAGGCGAAGATGCAGCTGCTGAAATTGCAGAATCTGGTCAAGTTAATCAAGAGTTACAAAATTTGACAGAAAAATTAACTGTGCTTCAGTCACAGTTAAATGATTTCTTGATGAATATCCCTAATATTCCTCATGAAAGCGTTCCTGCCGGTAAGGATGAAACTAATAACCAAGAAGTATTACGTTGGGGTGAAATACCTAAGTTTGATTTTGAGGTAAAAGATCACGTTGATTTGGCAACACCACTAGGTTTAGATTTTGATAGTGCTGTCAAAGTAACTGGTTCACGTTTTGCGGTGTTGCATGGCTCTATTGCGCGTTTACATCGTGCCCTAGCTCAATTTATGTTGGATAACCACATTGCTGTTGGTTACAACGAGGTTTATGTGCCTTTCATTGTGAATGCTGACTCTATGCGAGGAACAGGTCAGTTACCTAAGTTTGAGGCTGATCTATTTAAAGTACCTCGCAAGGTAGGTGGCGACGATCAAGATGCTTCTGTTGAAGCCGCTTTTGAAAATTTCTATTTAATCCCAACTGCTGAAGTGCCAGTCACTAATTTGGTGCGCGACACGATTACCCCTGCAGAGCAATTACCGAAGAAATTTGTAGCCCACACGCCTTGTTTTAGATCTGAGGCGGGTAGTTATGGTCGAGACACGCGTGGCATGATTCGCCAGCACCAATTTGAAAAAGTTGAACTCGTGCAAGTGACCAAGCCTGAAGATTCGATGCAGGCTTTGGAAGATTTAACACTTCAAGCGGAATCAATTTTGCAAAAATTAGAGTTGCCTTATCGCAAGGTGCTTCTATGCACTGGTGATATGGGCTTTGGTAGCGTTAAAACCTATGACTTAGAGGTTTGGTTGCCAGCGCAAAATACTTATCGTGAGATCAGTTCATGCTCCAATATGGGGGATTTCCAGGCAAGACGTATGCAGGCTCGTTTTAAAACGGGTCAGAATAAACCTGAATTAGTTCATACATTAAATGGTTCTGGTTTGGCGGTCGGTAGAACCGGTGTTGCCATCTTAGAAAACTACCAGCAAGCTGATGGTAGCGTTCGTGTACCTAAAGCTTTACAACCATATATGGGTGGCCTTGAATTTCTGAAACCATAAGAATTTTTTATGACAAGTTGACCTATGAGCCAATTTGGAGCATAGGTAAAACCCTTAAAAGCGTTATAAATATTAGCTTCTAGAGCGATAATGTGATTTAATAGACGTATTAGAAAGCTTATAAGTAATTTTTAGTAAGAGCTTATAAAGTTTGTATATACTCCCAGTTCCAATGTTGAAAGGTAAATAATGAATAAAGCTGAATTAGTAGAAAAAATTGCAAAAGATGCTGACATCTCTAAAGCTGCTGCTGAAAGAGTTTTGAACACATCAATCGAGACAATCATTAAAGCTGTTACAAAAGGTGACAAGGTTCAATTGATCGGTTTTGGTACATTTGGTTCTGGTAAGCGTGCTGCACGTACAGGCCGTAACCCAAAGACTGGCGAAGCAATCAAGATTGCTGCTGCTAAGACTGTTAAGTTCACAGCTGGTAAAGCATTCAAAGACGCTGTTAACAAGCGCAAGTAATTCCTCTTTATTGAGAATAAAAAAGGCTGCATATGCAGCCTTTTTTATTTCCTCCAAGTTTTATTTACCTCAATAGTTATATCTCTAACTTATTGGCTTCTCTATCGATGACTGTTTGTTAAGGAAACATGGGTAGCATTTTTAGATTAAGCTAGAGCCATGAAACAACCTATTCTTTTCTTCGGTCATGGCAACCCTATGTACGCGATTGAAGATAATTCCTATACGCCCACTTGGCAGGCTTTGGGTGCTCGTTTACCTCGACCAAAAGCTATTTTGATGATCTCAGCGCATTGGGTGACGAGAGGGACATGGCTCACAGCGATGAAAGAGCCTAGTACGATTCATGACTTTGGTGGATTCCCTAAAGCTCTTTTTGACGAGCAGTATCCTGCCCCAGGCTCCCCTGAATTAGCAGAAATGGTGAAGGAGCTTTTAGCTCCTACAGTGGTCACCTTAGAAGAAAATGAATGGGGTTTAGACCATGGTGCTTGGACTGTTTTAAAGCACCTCTTCCCTCAGGCAGATATTCCGGTGGTGCAACTCAGCTTAGATGCGAGCTTAAGTTCACAAGAGCACTATGAGTTAGCCAGAAAACTAAGTAGTTTGCGAGAGCATGGCATTCTCATTGTGGGTAGTGGCAACGTGGTTCACAATTTGCAGATGGTGGACTTCAGTTCTAGCTCAGTGTTCCCTTGGGCTCAGCGCTTTAATGAGTACTTCAAGGAGCATTTAATCGCTGGGGATGATCAAGCCTTGATTGATCCTTTTGATCATCATCCAGATGCGCGGATATCTCATCCCACTCTAGAGCATTACTGGCCAGCGCTTTATATTTTGGCTTTACGTGAGACTGATGATTCTTTAGAAATCATCACAGATGGCATTGATTTAGCCTCCATTAGTATGCTGTCGTTTAAATTAGGGTGATGCTTAAGCGAATCGCTCGCTTAAGCTTTGTAAGCCTACTTCCTCGAGTAATTTTGCTTTTCTTTCTGCGGCTTTTTTACCAGGTAGACCTTTGTGTGTGGCAATGATGAGTTCATTTTTCATGGAGTGCTCCCAGCCCACGAGTTCTGTCACTGTGACATCGTAGCCATGAGACTCAAGCTGTAGACATCTCAACACATTGGTGATGTGGCTACCAAATTCACGAGTATGAATAGGGTGGCGCCAAATTTCTGCCAATTCATTTTTTAAAGCAGTTCCTTTTGATTTCCTAAGGGCTGCTGCTACTTCGGCTTGGCAACAGGGCACCAATACAATGTGCTTGGCCTTTTTAGTTAATGCGAAACGAATCGCGTCATCTGTAGCGGTATTGCATGCATGCAAGGCAGTCACCACATCAATCTCTTGAGGGAGAGAAGGGGATGTTAGAGATTCTTCTACGCTTAAATGTAAAAACTGCATATTGGCAAAACCAAGGCGACTAGCTAGATCTTGAGATTTTTTGACTAAGTCTTCACGTACTTCAATGCCATAAATAGTGCTGGGCTGATCTTGTAATTTGCAAAATAGATCATTCAGGATGAAGCCTAAATAGGATTTTCCTGCCCCATGGTCGACTAGGGATAGGCTGTTTTTTCGCTCAAGAACCTCTTTTAAGAGGGGTTCAATAAACTGAACCAAGTGATAAACCTGTTTTAACTTACGACGCGTATCTTGATTGAGCTTGCCATCACGGGTGAGGATGTGCAATTCCTTCAACAGCTCAATTGATTGAGTGGGTCGAATTTCATGTTTTTGCTCAGAAATGTCTTTTTTTGCTGCTTTTGTGTTCATGCTGTCTTTAAGGGGATGTTAACCCCTCACTATCCTGTTTCTAACGGAATTAATGCCTATTGAGGCTGTCTAAACTAAACTATAGGGCTATTTGATTGAAAAGCCTATGAATTACAGTAATGATATTGTCCGCGAAGTCGCAAGACGTAGGACTTTTGGCATTATTTCTCACCCTGATGCCGGTAAAACAACTTTAACTGAGAAGCTACTCATGTTCTCGGGTGCTATCCAATTGGCGGGTACAGTGAAGGCTCGTAAGAGCGGTCGTCACGCAACATCTGATTGGATGGAAATTGAAAAGCAACGTGGTATTTCGGTTGCTAGTTCTGTCATGCAGTTTGAGTATCGTGACCATGTGGTCAATCTTTTGGATACCCCAGGTCACCAAGACTTCTCTGAGGATACTTACCGTGTTTTAACAGCAGTTGACTCAGCCTTGATGGTGATTGATGCTGCCAAGGGTGTTGAAGAACAAACTCTTAAATTATTAAATGTGTGTCGTATGCGTAATACGCCCATCATCACTTTTGTGAATAAGATGGACCGAGAGACGCGCGACCCAATGGAGCTATTGGACGAGCTAGAGTCAGTTTTGAAAATTGAATGTGCCCCTGTGACTTGGCCAATTGGCATGGGTAAAAATTTCCGTGGGGTTTATCACCTCATTAATGATGAAATTCTTTTGTTTGCAGCTGGTAACGATCGTGCCGATCAAGAGTTTGAGCTCGTTAAAGGCATTGATAACCCGAAATTGGCTGAAATGTTCCCTGATGAAATGGCTCAGTTAAAAATGGAAGTAGAGCTAGTGACTGGCGCTTCTCATCCATTTAATTTGGAGCGTTTCTTATCAGGTCAACAAACGCCAGTGTTCTTTGGTTCTGCTATTAATAACTTTGGTGTGAGAGAGATTCTGAATGCGCTTTTAGATTGGGCGCCAGGTCCACGCGAGAGAGATGCCACGGTTCGTTCAGTAGATCCGCGCGAAGACAAGTTCTCTGGTTTCGTGTTTAAGATCCAAGCTAATATGGATCCCGCTCACCGTGACCGCATTGCTTTCTTAAGAGTGTGTTCAGGTAAGTTTGAGCGCGGTATGAAGATTAATCATTTGCGCATTAAGCGTGATGTCAAAGTATCTAATGTCGTGACATTTATGGCGTCTTCGCGTGAACAAGTGGAAGAAGCTTACGCTGGCGATATTATTGGTTTGCCTAACCATGGCAATATGCAAATTGGAGATAGCTTTTCTGAAGGCGAATTACTTCAATTTACCGGCATCCCTTACTTTGCTCCAGATTTCTTTAGAGTTGCCAGAATCCGTAACCCCATGAAGATTAAGCAGTTGCAAAAAGGCTTGCAGCAGTTGGGTGAAGAGGGCGCTGTGCAAGTGTTCCGCCCAGTGAATGGCAGCGATCTTATTTTGGGCGCCGTGGGTGCCTTGCAGTTTGAAGTTGTCGCTAGCCGACTCATGAATGAGTATGGTGTGGATGCTGTTTTTGAGGGCACCAATATTAACTGCGCACGTTGGGTCACTTGTGACGATAAAAAGATGATGGCTGATTTTGAAAATTCTTCAGCAGGTCATCAATTAGCTTTAGATGCGGCAGATAATTTGGCTTATTTGGCGACTTCATCCGTTAACTTAAAAGTGACTCAAGAACGCTGGCCTCAGATTGTCTTCCATGAAACTCGTGAGCATGCCAGCAAGCTCAGTTAAGCTGAATTAAGCTAGGCTAAGCACATCAGAGCAGACTCCATTAAGATCTTCATATGAACAAAACACTTCCCACTGACTCTTTACCTGTTGTCGTGATTGGCGCAGGTTTGGCAGGTTTAACAGTTGCGCTGGAGTTAGCAGATAGCCGCCAAGTCATCATCATGGCTAAACGTGGCTTATCTGAGTCAGCAACTGCCTGGGCGCAAGGCGGGATTGTGGGAGTTTTGGATGAAAAAGACAGTGTTGAGGCTCATGTGCGCGACACAGTCGACGCAGGTGCCGGTTTAGTGGTGGAATCAACGGCTAAATATATTGCTGAGAGAAGCGCTTCAGCGATTGATTGGTTAGTTGAGCAAGGCGTTCCTTTTACAACTGACCCAACAGGTCCCAAAGGTTTGCATCTCACTCGTGAGGGTGGTCATACTCATCGCCGCATTGCTCATGCCGCTGATGCAACAGGTAAAGCCATTCATCAAGTCTTATTAGAAAAAGCAAAAGCACATCCTAATATTCGCTTACTTGAGCGTTGGATGGCTTTGGACCTCATTACTAATCGCCATTTAAAAGGCAAACATTCGGTTGCTAGCAATCGTTGTTATGGTGTGTATGCCTTAGATATTGCCAGTGGCAAGATTGATGCATTGCCTGCGTCTGCAGTTGTTTTAGCAACAGGTGGCGTCGGTAAGGTGTATCGCTATACCAGCAACCCTGAAACTGCAACGGGTGATGGCATTGCGATGGCATGGCGTGCAGGGTGTCGTGTGGGCAATATGGAGTTTGTGCAATTCCATCCAACTTGTTTGTACCACCCACAAGATCGAACCTTTTTAGTGACAGAAGCTTTACGTGGTGAAGGCGCTCAATTAAAACTGCCTGATGGCACTCGCTTCATGATGGCGCATGATGAAAGAGCTGAATTAGCTCCCCGAGATATCGTGGCACGTGCGATTGACTTCGAAATGAAAAAACATGGCTTGGATTATGTTTTGTTAGATGCGACTCATTTAGGTGAAGCTTTCTTAAAAGAACATTTCCCAACGATTTATGCTCGCTGTGCAGCACTCGGCATTGATATTTCTAAACAAGCTATCCCAGTTGTTCCTGCTGCTCATTACACCTGCGGTGGTGTAGTGACAGATTTGGCCGGTAAGACAGATCTACCTGGTTTGTATGCAGTCGGTGAGGCGACTTATACAGGTTTGCATGGTGCTAATCGTCTAGCCAGTAACTCATTATTAGAGTGTGTGGTGATTGGTAAGTCTGCTGCAGAAGATATTGCGCAGCATCCTTTGAGTAATATTCCAGAAGTACCTGCCTGGGATGAGAGCCGAGTCGAAGATGCAGATGAGAGTGTGGTGATTTCTCATAACTGGGATGAATTGCGTCTTTTGATGTGGAACTATGTTGGTATTGTGAGAACCAATCGTCGCTTAGAGCGAGCCTTGCATCGCATTGAGTTATTACAAAGTGAAGTGCAAGAGTATTACGCTAACTTTAGAGTGACTCGAGATTTATTGGAGTTACGCAATTTGCTCAGTTGCGCAGAATTGATTGTGCGTTCAGCGCTGATGCGTAAAGAAAGTCGTGGCTTGCATTACAGCAGAGACTATCCACAAAGTTGGACGGTCTCTTATGCGACGATTTTGACGCCTCTCAATAAAGGCTAAGCTATTGAACTCTTAATGAGTAATCAACTGCGATCACATCTTTGGTTAATTTACCAATAGAAATTCGATCAACGCCAGTCTCAGCAATACCCCTTAACTGTTCTAAGCTCACCCCACCAGAAGCTTCTAAAAGGGCTCTGCCTGCAGTGATCGTAACGGCTTCTCTCATTTGCTCTAAAGTGAAGTTATCAATCAGGATATTTTTAGCACCTGCCGCTAAAGCTTCATTGAGCTCGGCAATCGTTTCCACTTCAATTTGGATCTCAACGCCTGATTGCAGTGCCTGAGCAGCCTCTAGAGCTGCTTTAATGCCACCTGCAGCGGCAATGTGATTCTCTTTGATCAAAATGCCATGCCAGAGAGCTAATCGTTGATTTTTTCCACCGCCTACGGTCACAGCATATTTTTGAGCGCGGCGTAAACCTGGAATTGTTTTTCTCGTATCTAAAACGGCGCAACCTTTAGGGTTGGGGCTTGCGCCTTCAATCGCTTTGACGTGTTCACGAGTGATAGTCGCCGTCCACGAAAGTGTTTGTAAAAAATTCAAGGCAGGGCGTTCAGCAGACAATAAAGCGCGCGCTTGAGCAGAGATTTCACAAACGGTTGAATTTGGGCTCATTTCATCACCCTCAGCGTAGAGCCACTTAATGGTTGCTTGAGGATCAAGTGCTAGCAAGCAACCTTCAAACCACGCCTGACCGCAAAGTACCGCGCTTTGGCGAACAATTAATTTAGCCATCACAGGCGCGTTGGGGACCAACATGGCTGTCCAGTCACCAGTGCCAATATCTTCTAATAAAGCATTGTTGATATTGCGTTCACGAGCTTGTTCAAGAGATTCGTTGTAGTCAAACATATTTTTATTTTGGGTTAGTCGCTGATTTAAGCTGCGCCAATATTTTTAACAAAACCATGTTGTGCCTTCGCTAGCAAATCAGGATGTTCTGCTGTGAAGTTGAGCATTTTCTCAATACAAACACTGGCTTTAGCTCTGATGGTTTCGTCGATGAGGATTTCTCCTGTTTGATTTTGTAGGCAGTCCAAGATGCCTTGTAAACCATTCATTGCCATCCAAGGGCAATGCGCGCAACTCTTACAGGTGGCACTATTTCCTGCGGTCGGCGCTTCAATCAAAGTTTTACCCGGGGCTAATTGACGCATGCGGTGCAGGATACCTTTATCCGTAGCGACGATATATTCTTGCGCGCTACCTTCAACGACTGCTTTGATCATGGCTGAAGTGGATCCTACGACATCAGCTAAATCCACTACGTGGGCAGGAGATTCTGGGTGAACTAAGACAAGTGCTTGTGGATGCTTTGCTTTGAGTGTTTCAAGTTCAATCGCCTTGAATTCGTCATGCACAATGCAATGACCTTCCCAAAGCAACATATCCGCACCGGTTTGATCTTGAATATAGCGACCAAGATGACGGTCTGGTGCCCATAATATTTTTTTACCTTGTTCTTTTAAGTGATGAACAATCGCCAAAGCGCATGAACTGGTCACCATCCAATCAGCTCTTGCTTTAACTGCCGCACTGGTGTTGGCGTACACCACCACTTCACGGTCAGGGTGAGCATTGCAGAACTCAATGAAGTCTGGCGCAGGGCAACCTAAATCGAGAGAGCAAGTGGCATCGAGATCAGGCATTAAAACAGTTTTTTCAGGGCTTAATATCTTGGCGCTTTCACCCATGAATTTGACGCCAGCGACGATAAGTTTTTGAGCGCTATGATTTTTACCAAAACGAGCCATTTCTAATGAGTCGGCTACATAACCACCAGTTTCCCAAGCAAGATCCTGAATATCCCCATCCACATAATAGTGAGCGACTAAAACGGCATTTTGCTTGATTAATTCAGACTTAATTGTTTGAATTATTTGGGCTTTTTCATCTTTTTGAAGCGTTGGTGGCACCTTGGCCCAAGCTTGTGCAATGCAGGTGGAGCCTCTGGCATCCTGCAATGGGTAATCAAATAATTCTTTATTCATGTATGAATATTAAGGCAATTTTTATTCATCAAGTGAAATCACGAGCCTCATGAGGTTTAAATTTCTGATCGAAAACGAAGTATCAAGGTAGAATTCGCTCCCGGAGGAAAATTTATGCAAAGAATTATGCTGCGAGCCAAATTGCACCGTGTGACGGTGACTGAGGCTGATCTTGAATACGAAGGTTCATGCGGAATCGATGAGGATCTATTGGATGCTGCCGATATGCGCGAATTCGAAAAGATTGAGCTATACAACATCAATAATGGCGAGCGCTTTTCTACTTACATTATCAAAGCTGCAAGAGGTTCAGGAGCTATCTCATTGAACGGTGCTGCTGCTCGTAAGGCACATGTTGGTGATTTGCTGATTATCTGTACTTATGGTGGCATGACTGAAGCGGATGCTAAAACATTCATTCCTAAAGTCATCTTGGTGGATGAAAAGAATAAGATCAAAGAAATTAAAAAAATCACTATCTAAAACTATCTAAGGACCGTGATCTTATAAAAATAAAAAAGC
>SSFP01000032.1 GCA_008015455.1 Polynucleobacter sp.
ATCAAATACATGCCCGCCACCACCATAGCCTTCAACGAAGGCATCCAGTAAAAAGCCGGCTGCTTGGCTATATTGTAGAGAAAAATTCTCCAAGCTGAATCCTGACTTCATTCGGGCTGCTTTGATCCAAGGTAAACCCTCTGCGATCTCCATACAGCGCTCAGGGGTTTCATCCCCATGAAATTGCCATAGAGTCAAAGGCATCCGGTCTTTTATTCTCTGAACTTCTTCATCCGTGGGGTTCACCACCAAGGCAACGGCATCCACCCCACCTGGCATCCGCCCGACCAAAGTGGCTGCCACTTCTGGGCTCACATAACGAGGGCTAGGAGCATAAAAAACAAAGCCTAGGGCATCAATACCCAAACTGACCGCTGCATCGACATCAGCCGAACGAGTAAAGCCACAGAATTTAATCCGAGTCTTTCCAGGTGTTCTTTTGAGTAATCCCATGTTGGTCTAGATGTCTTTCAGTGAATACTGCAACCTTAAGGTCGTTTTTCAAACAATTCAAGGGGTAGCAAGCTACTGCTTAAATTGGGCTCAGGAATGTCGAAGTGTTCAGGGTATCCTACTCTAACAAGATACAAGCCATCCGGCATAAAGGTAGGCGCGGCTAATTGACGGTTTTTAGCTGCTAGAACTTGATTGAGCCAAGTCACTGGCTCTTTCTTAAGCCCAACGACTAATAAGCTCCCAACCAAATTTCTGACCATATGATGCAAAAAGGCATTTCCTCTAAAGATGAAATAAACCCAAGGTCCTCGCTCAAGAATCTTCACTTCATACAAGGTTTTTACAGGGGATTTACTTTGACACTCAGAAGAACGGAATGAACTAAAGTCATGCTCACCGATCAGGCATTGAGCAGCTTCTTGCATCGCTGGGACGTCTAGTGATGTCTGAGTAGGAACTTTTAAATACCCCGCTTTACCGCGTACTAGAGGAGCAGCTTGGGGTCCCACATAAAGTGCATAACAATATGTGCGCTCGAATGCGAGGTAACGCGCATCAAAATCACTGGAAACAGGTTTTACCCACTGGACAACCATCGAGTCAGGTAAAAAAGCATTAACGCCTTTGAGCCAAGCACTATCCGGTCTAACGAGTTCAGTATCAAAATGAACCACCTGCCCCAAGGCATGAACCCCGGCATCTGTTCGACCTGCAGTGATTGTTTTGACCGGTGCTAATGTGGGATCACCCATGAACTGATAGAGCGCTCCTTCGAGATGGTCTTGAACCGTTTGACCATTAGACTGAGTTTGCCATCCAGAAAAGGCAGCACCGTCGTATTGCAAACCCAGTGCGATAAGCATGTGATTTAGGCGCTTCGCTGCTCGATCTCAGCTAATAAGCTCTTAGCTTGAATCGTTAAATCAGGATCCACCTGATTGCTCACCAAAAGAACTTCATCAAGCGCTTGACGAGCAGCCTTGAAGTCTTCGATGGTGATGTAGGCTCTGACTAGATTTAATTTCACCTTGAGAGTTTCAACACTCGGTAGCGGCGCTGAAACTGGAGATCCCAAATTGAGATCCAATGAAGCCAATAATTGGGCTGCCTGTGGAGGAACTTCAGGGCTTGTTGTTGTTCGTTGCGCCTGACCTTTTGAAAGCTTCAATAAGACCAATAGTGCAAGCAGTGTAGCAACACCGATTGCTAAAGGACCAGCGTAATTTGACCAATCCGTTGAAGTCGATGCACCAGACTTCTTATCTGAATTCTTAATCAGAGTCTTCAGGTCAGCGATATTCTTTTCTAGCTCAACAATTCTTTGCTTAGCTTCAGTCAGGGCTTTCTCTTGAACCAAAAGTTCTTCCATGCGACGCTTAGCATCACCTTCAAGACCATCCGCAGGACCTACTTTGAGGCGATCACCCGGAGTTGAGCCTGAGTTGAGTTTGGTAACTTCTGCTAAAGATAGTTGAGTTTGACCGCTACGGTAAGCTTGATCGGCAGATACAGCAATGTCTTTAGCTTCTTGCGTTGGCACACTTTTCACCATCGCCTGACTTGGCATCTTTAATTCAGCACCCGCCATGAGGCGATGAATCGAACCACCCGCAAATGCTTGTGGATTAGCTCGGTACAAAGCAATTAATGCTTGATCTAAATTAGCATCTTCAAATTGAGGCAAGGCACGAGCGGCAATTTCAGTTAAGGTGTCACCACCTTTGACTTGAACTTTTGCCTGATCACCCACCATCAAGGTATAGGCACGGCGTACCAAACCAGCTGACCAACGCAATTCAATCAAAGCATCTAAAAAGACTTCACCAGTCTGAAGTTTTAAAACTTCATCGGAGGTGATCTGAACAACTATAGGCTCTTGCTTAGAACCTTTGATCAAGCTAACTTTTAACTGCGCTTGAGTGGCCGAAGAAGAGATCCCCAGACGCTGATAGATCTCAGGGCTGGATAAAGCCACTTGAAGATCCTTGAGGTTGGCTAACTCGCCAGCCTGAAACTGAATAGTAATTTCAGCTTTTAACGGTTGATCTGGCTTTGACTGAATGCTTAAGTGACCCAAGGTCAAAGCGAGTGCCTGCCCAGTCAACAATAGACTGAACAAAGCACTTGCAAGAACTCGGATCAAGCGCAAATTAACGCTCCAACAAAATGCGCAACATGCGACGTAATGGCTCAGCAGCCCCCCACAACAACTGGTCGCCTACTGTGAATGCCCCTAAATAATCAGGGCCCATCGCCATCTTGTGCAAACGACCTACTGGCACAGTCAAAGTACCAGTGACTGCTGCAGGTGTTAAATCACGCTCAGTTGTTTCGCGATCATTAGGAACCACTTTGACCCAATCATTGGCGCTCGCCAAGATACCCTCGATATCAGCCAAAGGAATATCTTTTTTGAGTTTGATTGTTAAACCTTGTGAGTGGCAACGCATCGCGCCAATACGAACACATAAACCGTCAATAGGAATGCTGCCAGGTGTTCTAAATGGCGGGTTACCCAAGATCTTATTGCACTCAGAACCACCCTTCCACTCTTCTTTGGTTTGACCATTCTCAACAGGCACATCAATCCAAGGAATTAAGCTACCTGCTAATGCCGTATTACGGAAGTTCTTTTTCGGGAAATCTGCTGAACGCATGGTTTGCGCTACTTTACGATCAATATCCAAAATCGCAGATGCTGGGTCAGCTAACTCAGCCTTCACCGCATCGTGCAAAGCACCCATTTGAGATAGCAACTCACGCATGTTTTGAGCACCAGCTCCAGAAGCTGCCTGGTAAGTCATCGCACTGACCCACTCAATCATGTTTTCACGGAATAAACCACCCATCGCCATCAACATTAAGCTGACTGTGCAATTGCCGCCTACCCAAAGATTGCCACCTTTAGCAATCGCAGAATCGATCACTGAACGATTAACAGGATCAAGAACGATCACTGACTCATCAACCATACGCAATGAGCTCGCAGCATCAATCCAATGACCTTTCCAACCAGCTGCACGGATCTTTGGATAAATCTCTTTGGTGTAATCGCCACCTTGGCAAGTAATGATGATGTCGCAACGCTTTAAGGCATCAATATCATCAGCTGAAAATAGTTTTTTCTCATTCTTAGCCATGGCAGGGGCTGCGCCACCTGCATTACTTGTACTAAAGAACACAGGTTCGATCAAAGCAAAATCGCCTTCATCTTGCATGCGCTGCATAAGCACACTACCCACCATTCCACGCCAACCAACTAAACCAACTAATGGAGTTGCCATCACGACACCTATACAAAAATAGTTAATGAATCTATCAGAATGCTTTAAAAATTCAGAATTAGACCCCGAGGGGTCTATCTTACAGAGCTTTTAGAACTGCCTCACCCATTTCACAAGTGCCTACGAGCTGACAGCCATCAGTTTTGATGTCGCCCGTTCGGTAGCCTTGAGCCAAGACCTTTTGTACCGCTTTTTCAATACGATCCGCTTGTTCAGCTTTACCTAATGAATAGCGCAACATCATGGCAGCAGACAAAATCGTTGCCAATGGATTAGCAATGCCCTTACCAGCGATGTCTGGGGCTGAGCCATGACTTGGCTCATATAGACCTTTGTTGTTTTTATCTAATGAGGCGGAAGGTAACATCCCGATCGAGCCAGTAAGCATGGCTGCTTCATCTGAAAGAATGTCTCCAAACATGTTTCCAGTCACCACCACATCAAAAGCCTTAGGCGCTTTAACTAATTGCATCGCTGCATTGTCAACATACATATGTGTTAGTTCAACATCCGGATACTCTTTACCGATGCGAATCATCACATCTTTCCACAATTGAAATGTTTCAAGAACATTTGATTTATCAACGCTACAAAGACGTTTTTCGCGCTTCTGAGCCGCCTGAAAGGCAATATGAGCGATACGCTCCACCTCGGGCTCTGAATAGCGCATGGTGTCAAAACCTTCGCGAGCACCTGGGAACAAACCGTCTATTGCCGTACGAATACCTTTTGGCGAACCAAAGTAAATGTCGCCATTTAATTCACGCACAATCAAAATATTCAAACCAGCCACGATTTCAGGCTTCAAAGAAGATGCTTCAGTTAACTCTGGGTAGCAAATAGCTGGGCGTAAGTTAGCGAATAAGCTCAAATGCTTACGCAATCCCAAAATTGCTTGCTCAGGACGTAATTCACGAGCCAAGGTGTCGTATTTCCAATCACCCACAGCACCAAATAAAATGGCATCCGCTTCTTTAGCTAACTTCAAGGTTTCTTCTGGCAATGGATGACCTTTGGCTTCATAACCTGCACCACCAACCGGAGCAGTTTCCATTTCAAACGATTCACCTAAAGCATTAAGAACCTTGACAGCTTCAGCAACGATTTCTGAGCCAATGCCATCTCCTGGCAATACTGCAATCTTCATACAAAACCTTCGAAAAAATTAAGGGAGTTTGGTACCTAACCAAGGCATCTTGAGAATGCGCTCGGATTCATAGGCTTTTATTTTATCTGCGTGGCGCAAAGTAAGCCCAATATCGTCCAAGCCATTGATCATGCAATATTTTCTAAATGATGCAATATCAAAGTCATAAGTACGACCATCTGGCGCAACGACTTGTTGCTTCTCCAGATCAATTGTTAATTGATAACCATTAAATGCAAAAGTCTCATTAAACAAATGGTCTACTTGCTGCGCAGACAACACAATCGGTAACAAGCCATTTTTGTAACAGTTGTTAAAGAAGATATCCGCAAAACTTGGGGCAATGATTGCTCTAAAACCATATTGCTCAAGAGCCCATGGCGCATGCTCACGTGAACTGCCACAACCAAAGTTTTGACGAGCCAACAGGATGCTGCCACCCTTGTAGCGACTTTGATTAAGAACAAACTCAGGATTTAAGGGGCGATTAGAACAATCTTGACCAGGCTCACCTTGGTCAAGGTAACGCCACTCATCAAACAAATTAGGTCCAAACCCAGTTCTTTTAATAGACTTTAAAAACTGTTTTGGAATGATGGCATCGGTATCAACGTTCTCACGATCAAGTGGAACAACAATGCCTTGGTGAACTGTAAATTTTTCCATTATTTGATCGGTGTCACTACAACGCCAGATGAGCTTTGCTCACCCTTAGAGTTGTCGTTAGAAGAAACGCCCTTATCAATTGTGCGGCCTAAATTTTGCAAATCCTGACCTAAGCCAGCAATAGTGTTGCAAGCGCCCAATGAAGCAGCGGCCACAAGCAAAAGAATAATTTTTAACGTTTTTGTCATAGAAGTCTCCAATGTGGATGTGTGTTTAAGCGATCTTACGAACATCTACAAAATGCCCCTCTAAAGCTGCAGCTGCAGCCATCGCAGGGCTCACTAAATGAGTTCTCCCACCATTACCCTGGCGGCCTTCAAAGTTACGATTAGAGGTTGAAGCGCAACGCTCACCAGGCTCTAGACGATCAGCATTCATGGCTAAACACATCGAGCAACCAGGCTCGCGCCATTCAAAACCAGCAGCTTTAAAAACACGATCAAGACCTTCACGCTCAGCTTGTTCTTTCACCAAACCAGAACCAGGCACCACCATCGCCAACTTCACCGTAGGAGATACTTTCTTGGCAATACGTTCGACAACACGGGCTGCCGCACGAATATCTTCAATACGACTATTGGTGCATGAACCAATAAACACCTTGTCCACACTAATGGATTCAATCGCTGTGTTGGGCGTTAAATTCATGTAGGCTAAAGCGCGCTCCATAGCTTCACGTTTCACAGGATCTTTTTCTTTTTCTGGATCAGGCACTCGGTCATCAACCGACAACACCATCTCAGGCGATGTACCCCAAGTCACTTGCGGTTTAATTTCTTCAGCACGCAACTCAACAATGCGATCAAATGAAGCACCTTCGTCAGAATGCAAGGTTCTCCAGTACTGCAAAGCTTGACGCCAAGCTTCGCCTTCTGCCGGAGCATAAGGACGACCCTTCACATAATTGATGGTTGTTTCATCAACGCCCACAATACCTGCTCTAGCACCAGCCTCGATCGCCATATTGCAAACTGTCATCCGACCTTCCATAGACAGCGCACGAACCCCATCACCTGCGAACTCGCCGGTGTACCCAGC
>SSFP01000092.1 GCA_008015455.1 Polynucleobacter sp.
GAACAACAGAGACACTATCAATTGTTAAAGCTGTATTAGCGGTACTGTCACGTGAAAATCCCATTACAGACACACACATATCCATAGGTAACTGACTGGATCCCAAAGATGATATATAAAGGTTACTATAGCGCAAATCTACGTTCTGCAACTGCACTCTGGCACCATCATCCAGCATGAAATAATTCATGATAAAGGGTAATCTGTTACTGGCACTCTGTGCTGCGTCTTTATCATAAACGCTTGATAGCGCCACACACATCTCAAGAGTCACCCCGTTTGCTATTACTTTACCGCCTTGATTGATTTCGATACAAGGTGGTATTTGCAGGTAAGCTGTACTACCGTCACCATAAGCCCAATCTCTGGGTACTGATGGGGGTTGTGCCAATATAGCAAAAGCATCTCTAACTGTCAAACGGTTTCTAGCGTAAATAAAAGTGGCTGGGTTTGCAAACACAGAGTTTACCACTGGGCCGTATGACATTATAGTCAATACACCACCTCTTAACACCGCATTAGATCCATTCTCACTGAAGAATGTTCTCTTACCTTCCGGTATATAGATGTTTCTATTTACACCAGGAGGTCCTTTGAGCAATGCAGCCGCCAGAGTCCGCATTGGTTGAGCCAATGTACCTGGGTTTAAATCCGAACCAATGACTGGGTCTAAATAGATATTAGCTACGTCAGGTGGGGCCTCTGAACCTAAGTAAATAGCACCATTGTTGATGGTTATTCTGTTGTCAGGTAAGCTAGAGACACTAACAGATAATTCCTTATTGCTGTCTAAAGTCAAAACGTTATTAGCAGCTGTCTTTATGAAAACACCTAAACCATTATTGACCCTAACGCCGTTGGTCGTGGACACAATACCCGATAGTGCGTTATTGACCTTATCACTCTTCAGTGAGTTAATAAGTTTGCCATAAGCAGCGTTAACATTAGGTGATGCATTTTCGAGATTCAGCTTTGCAAACTTAGCAACCTTGGCGATAGCCATAGTCGCTGCCGCTTGTGTGACAGACGGCAGTGTTGCATCATTGCCTGCATTATCAAATACAGTAGAAACAAACCCAGTCATATCCGCCTGAGGCTGCGGACCATCATTGGCACCATACAGAAGGTTAGACAAGCCCAACGCAGTTAATGCTTTTACGTTATCTTTATCGTCCCTGGGTCTATTTAGATCCCAAGCGTTAGTCAAATATTTACCAACGTTTAATTTCAGTATACCCTTAACTGTAGGTGCGGCATCACCGACTAAACTAGAGATATTACTCATCTGGTTTTGCAGCGTTGCCACGCTTGTATTCAGTGCGCTTATACTGGTAGTGTTACCGTTGACTGTTGATGTAATTGTACCTACATTACCTTCCAGTGTGTTTAGTCTTGTGTTTGTAGTCTGTTTCCAACTGGTGAAACCGCTCAGTGTGGTGTCTATACCACTTCTCCAGTTAGTGACGTCAGTCCTCCAAGACTCCAGAGCTGTTACTCTTGTGCCTAACCCATTTATCTGCTGTGTGTGTACGTTTATGGCATTACCATGCGCAGACAAGCTATTAGCTACGTCATTGGCCCACAGTTGTGTCTGAGTCTTCCACTGTTCCAATACAGTAACTCTGTTATTGGTTGTGGTGAATTTAGCATCAATAGCTGGCTTGTCGTAGTAGTTAGTGGTTAGGGCATAATCAGTCAATACTCCTTTGAGTATTGAAGCGACAATATATCTGTCAGCAGTACCGGCTTTTGCCTCTGCTAAGTTTGCTATTGTGTAGTTTTGAATGTTCTGCAGACCCAGCTGTGTCTTGCTTACGTTATGCGGGTTGTTGCTGTTAGCAATGTGGTCAGACCAGCTTTGCTGTGCTTGTTCTCTGATGGCTGTCTCAATGCCGTGCACTGCGTCCACAACCTCTGCCTCGCCAACCATATCCACTAGGTCCCACTGGTGGTCTACAACAGGGAACACAACAGGAACACCAGATATTTGTTCCCAAGAAGTAATTAGTGGGTTGTACAGTACACCGGCTAGCATTGCAGCATAGGCTGCGTCATCTAGTACCCACTGACCACCTATTGTCTGGTATGTCAGTTTTACTGAGCCAGCTAGCGCTGTGTTGAAAAATGTAATAGAACCGAAGATTGGTTTAGCGCATGCTCTTGAAGCGCCAATATAAGTGTGCGAGGGCCACCAGTCAATACCTTTAGTCAGTGGTACGATATTGCCCTGCGGGTCTTTATACTCGATTACCAGACTGTCTTCAAAGAAAGGGGACAGACGTGGGGATATGAAATGGAAGCTAGAAGAGTTAACAGAGGTTAATACATGTTGCTCTCCTATGATTTTATTTGATGGTGCCGTGCCCTGTGGGTCAAACGGATAGCTTGGAACTGGCATCTCGAAACTCCTAGTTATGAGTCAATTTTATAGAACTTATCCAAAGGAAATATAGCTTTTCCTGCGTGGAACCATAGTATCTTTAGCCTTTTATAATAAAGGTTTTTTTTTAAAATAGAAGGAAAAAGTAATGTATACACTAGAATCGGCTAAGGCAGTTGCTGCATTACCAGGCAGCAGATGGTCAACTGTTAACCTTACAAATACACCTATCGCCAATATCTACTTCCAGTATAGGAGAATTATTTTAACTCTACGTAACAGTTTTGATAATGGGGTTTATTGGTTAGACATGGAGGATGTGAGAAACACAATCGCTCTAGCTCAAGGCACCATAGGTGAATGGCTAACATCAATAGGTAACACAACAATACCAGTTAAAACAGTAGAACCTGTAATTAACACCAAGACTGTGCAGTTTAAAGACGCGTTCATGGCTGGTTACACCTGCCAGCCAATAGTGGCTGGTCAGTCTATAAACTCTAGCACACCAATGTCTTTGAGAAATGATCTGGCACTCACAAGGGAAGATACTGACTTTAATAACTTCAGTGATTACTGCCTCACCACGGTAAATGGTTTTATTCACTACAACGACAATGATGGAACTAAGGCTGTAATACTGGATGCAATGAAGAGCCTGAGAAAAGCCAACCAGAACCACGTCGGTGTTATCTCATTTGAATCAGTAGGTAAGATACATAAATACCAAATCACTGAGAACATGATCTACAGGGAAGAATCCATAGACCCGGACACTGGCCTTGTGATAGGTGAGGGTTTAGGTGGTAAAGCACTCATCAAGTTACCAGCCGATCTCAGTGAACGTGTTGTTATGTTTGTAATAGGCGGGTATCTACATCTGCCTGGTGACAAACTAATATCGCAAGTTAATGACGGGACATTCTCTGTTAATTTTGGGGATTGGCATTTGAGAGATCGCATAATTGAGATGAGTCAGTATTTGGATTTGACCGAACTTAATCTGGTGCACAGTGTAAATAACCCAGACATGTACAACATAGATAATCTCAAACACGATGACACAATCAAAGCCCTACTGACAATGTCACAGTCTTTCATTGTGGCTTTAGACAGTAGAGATTTCTTTGTTAACAGACACAAGGTTCAGAACTCAAACCTCCCTGGTGTGTATACCTATCACCAAAAACCAATATGGCCACTGGCTGTGGGTTACGGTAAGTTGTCTGAGTACTGGTACACTTATGAGGATACTCACTACAATGTAACGGTATCTGCTGATTATGAGTATGGTAGGAATTACAGAACATTCGATAGAAATGCAAACCCTGTTAACTTCACTAACCAAAACATACCGGGAATGAGGTATTTCCATTCTAGGGCTGAGTTTATTGAACTGGGTAGGGATATTGTATCCGATAGACCATTCAATGCTCCTGATCCATTAAACCCATCCGGCAGTCCATCTTCTATTAGCTTTATAGACAGTACTGTTGCCCCATCAACTAAGCCAAGTGTGTACGGCACTGTGGACCAGATTGATGCGGGTAAGATAGTGCGGGTACATTTCCGTCAAAATGAAAGGGTATTGGTTGTGGACACTGTTGTAGGTATGGATTACCATTTCACTGCGACATGCCCACTGGACCTCTTACAGGGCCCATACACAGTGAAAGCTATTGTGGAAGATAGAGATGGCTTCTACATTAACCAAACTGAAGTCTTTAATCTGGTATAGCGTCATAGCAGTCAGTACAGGCTTTGTGCCTGTACTGACTGTTTATGCCGTCTTATCTATGTTATCAGAGCAGAGTACCACAGTCTCTGCGTTAGCAAAGCTTCCGTATGAAGCTGCGTAATGTGAAGACATAAAGAGTTGTGGGTGTAATGATGTATCCATTATCACTTTGATTGCTCTACTAGCTGCTTCTCTGTGTACAGCATCGAATGCTCTACCAAACTCATCTAAATAGATTGGGTAGTCAGAGAGCTTGAGATATTTCATTGCTACTAGCTTAAATGCTAGATTGAAAATCTCTATCATCCCATCTGACCCCTCATTCACATCCTTTATCTTTCCACCACCTTCGTTGATGGTAACAGGAAAATAGTAATCTAGTTCCCCATCTTCACCAATAAGAGTTTTGTCTATGACTAGACCATAAGACCAAATCTTTGAGATGACGGAATTCATTTGTGATATGAAATGGTTAACAAACCCAACAATACCTTTGGCTATCAAACCATCACTAGGTGATAGTAGCTCAAGTAAACTCTTGTAGTGTTTATCTTGTTCCTCTAGTGAAGAGATTTGATTCTCTAGTTCGTTTACTAACTGATCGTGGTTCTGGGCTTTGTTCAGTATAGATGCTTTATTAGAGGACTCACCCTGTAGGTCAGCCACCAACTTATTGATAGCATCGTTATAGTAAGAAACTACTACATCGTTTAGTGCCGCCTCTGTGCGCTCCAATAGTTTTTGTGATTTCTCAACTATCCTGTTCGAGGTTTCAATTTCCTGGAGTAACTTCACCACAGTCATTTTCTTCTTATTCACAAACTCAATACGTAAGCCTGTTGAGTGTAAGTTTCCACTGAGAAGTAAACGTGACTCCTCTAAGTTCTTTAGTTCATTTAAGTCTACAGCTTTTACCAGAGATATCTTAGAGTTAATTTCACTTTTTAACTTTAACAGCTTCGGAACACTAGAGAGTTTTTGCATCTCATCGACTAAATCCATAACCATAACAAGTGCTGTCCTGGGAAACTCATGGATTCTATCATTCTCTTCTAAGTTTTTCCAGAACCAATCGAATTGTGGTAATGATCTAGTTATGTGGTGGTAAACACGATAATGACTTAGATACTCATTTGCTCTATCTATGTACTCTTGTGCCTTTATCTTCTCAGCTTCCAAGTAGTCTAGTTTCTTAATCATTGTATCTCTGATAACGATAGATTCTTTATAAGAAGATTCCTCGTAACCAGGTACCCATTCGTGCTTACAGTTTGGACACTTTGTGTTGTGCTCGCCGAGTAACTTATCCTGAGTGGCTATGTTAGCAACTGCACTAGCTAAGGTTATTTTGGTTCGACTAATGGATTTATCTAGATTTAGGATGTTAGCCTTCTGTAGCGCTATCTCGGTGCTGTTGACTTCCTTATTCTTATTCTCTGGTATCATTGTTAATGTTTGTCTAAGATCACTCAGTATACCGTTAAAACTATCTATTAGGTAAGGTAAATCATCCAGTGAGCCATTGAACAACTTAGTGCTATTTTTTAAGTCCGTTATTCTTCTGTCTACATCCTGATACTCTTGTTCCAATTCTGATGCCGATACGGCACTAGAATCCTTTATTACAGAAATTCTTTTCTCGTACTCGGTAAGAGCGCTACCGTGCTCTGACTGCTGACGTCTGAGATCGGCCAGCATGTTATCTAGTGATGCTATTTCCGCCTTTATGTAAGATACATCTGGTGGAATATCTGTTGGATTAATTGTCTTAAGGTTAGTTAGTGTGCTTCTGAAGTTTTCAATCTCATCTAGAGTTTTCTGATACAAATCTTCTAGTTGTTCTGTGTGCGTGGTGACAGAACTGGACTCCCTCAGTAGGTTTGCTATTTGGCTGTTTAACTCTGTAATTGAGCACCTTAAATTGTCTTGCTCCTCTCTCGACATCTTAGCCGAGTTTAGCTGAACAATCTTTTGTTTCAGTATCTTTAGTGCCCCCGTGCAATCCCTGGATTTCTCTTTGAGCCTCTTGTATACGCCCATAGCGTATTCATAGTCCACATCACTAAACTGAATAAACCATTGCCTTCTTTGATTAGGGGACATATCAGTGAACTTAAGCTTACCGGTCACTAGGTTATGTATTTCCTGAGTGATCCCGAACTCTTGCTTGACTAGTTCTTTCTGTACGGTTATTGTGCCGCCTGGATTGAGTTCTTCATTGTTTTTCAGGAAAGAGTGTTTCTGTCCACCACTAAAAGTGGAAACTAACGTATAGTCATCCTTACCCTTAGTTATGTCTATAGTTTTAGAGCCACCATTATTGTAGTCTGAGTTTATAGCGGGTAACGGAGTGAGAGAGTCCAATAGTGAACTCTTACCGCTTCCATTTGTACCGATTATAATTTGAATGTTTTCCCTAGGTGTGACTACCAGCATTTTGTTATTAACATTTAATGCCAATCGTTTAGAGTCACATATCGTAATTTGTTTTATTTTCATAATGACTGGGTGGTAAAGAAATGCTTGAACAAAAAAATAATAATGCAGCCGACGCACAGACAAAGTCTTCTGGATTTCGCCTATACTCTATAGGTATTGCGGCTGCCAATCTGGAATTAAATTCTATCGATTTAGAAGTAACACCCACTGAAGATATGCCAATGGTGGATGGAGAGTTGACTTCTAATGTAAAGGAATCCACCACTAAAGGCAAAGAGACCGAGAAGAGTAACTATAGCGTAAACACTAAGTCCACTGTAACTGTCACAGCTTCGTGGTTACCAATATTCAAGTCTAATAGGTTAACGGCACCAAACGTAAGACGTGGTGAGAAACTCATTCTGATGCGTTTTAGTGATGCCGATAAGTATTACTGGGATACATTTAGTGATGACGCGCACCTGAGAAAACTAGAGACTGTTATATACAACTACTCTAATACCAGAAAAGAGGAAGAGAAGAATACTCCGGATAAATCTTACTGGATGGAAATATCTACACACAAGAAATTGATACATTTACACACATCCAAGAATGATGGCGAGCATTGTGTCTATGACATACAGGTGGATACGAAGAATGGTCAGGTAGTCATAATTGATGACATAGGAAACTTCATCTCTTTGAATTCTCGCGATACCAATATATCAATGAAGAATGCAGACGGTACATTCTTAGAACTAAATAGAAATTCTATTAATGGCTACGCTAGTGACAGCATAAACTTTGAGACGAATAACTTTAACATTAAGTGTAATAGTTACAGTCAAAATGCTGGGTCTAGTAGTTCCATAGACGCGCCAAACATTTCACACTCTAGCAGCAACCATTCTATTAGCAGCACAAATGTGGGGGTATCAGCTAGTAGCACCAGTTTTAATTCTGGTGGTAGCAGCATGAGTATGGGGGGCGGAGGCATTGGTGTAAACAGTAATTCTTTCACCCACAACGGCAATAATGTCGGCGATAGCCACACACACACCGGAGTGCACGGGGAAACTTCTCCCCCGCATTAAATTGCGACATAACACCACTAGGATACCTTACAGGGGTATCCTAGTGGCTGTATGCCGGTTGTTCCATTTAACTCTTTAGAATGTTGACATCAATTCCCTATGCCCTAAGAACATAGTGAGTTCTTCTTTCATCCTCACCCTGTCATCGTAAACCAACCATGACGGTATGGCATCCACTATGGTGGAAACAAGGGAGACTGGTACCGCATCTGTTTCTCTGAGATAAATCTCACGTGATCCACGTATGAGATTAGCGTCCCATATGAGACCGCTCAGACAGATTGGTACCAGTAGCGAGCGTTTATCATAAACCAAATTCATGATAGAATTAAGTCTTACAAGTAACTCGTCACTAGTGTCTTTAGACTGCGCTATCTCCGACCTCAGTGAGCTAAACACAATAGCTCGTTTTACTCCAGCTCTGAGATTTTTTGTTAAGTATTCCTTAATGTGTTCCTTGGTAGAAACCTTAATGGATAACAATAGAGCAGAAAAGAAAGAATGAGACCAATACCAAAGGTCTCTTGGTGTGAAAAGGAACATAAGGATCTCCTACTAGGAACCACTGCGGTCTGCAAACCAACAGTAGTCCCTAGATTAAGAATTAAATAAGAACAACCATCATACTTATTAACTTACGTACAACCTGTTAGAATAACTACTAGCCCAGATACCAGTCTCACCAGTGGTTGTTAACCTGATGACGGTAGCGTATCTAACACACTTCTGGCTGCATTTCCATGTAAAAATATAAACCTCTGGGTTATATTCCTCAAAGCGTTTGAGTGTATTTCTGTCAGCTAAGTCCTTACCAAAGTTTAAACCTAAGTCAATACTCTTGGTAGTAAGGTTAGCAGGGTCAGTGTTGTCCACATAGTCAGCTTTAAACTTCAGAACATTGTAACCCATCCTGATATCTTTCTTGATGGTCAAGACTGTAGTTTTCTCTTTAGTCTTTTTATCTTCTTTTTCCTCTGTGTCGTACAGAAGAGAAGTTATGTTGGTTACAGCACAAAGATCATCCTTGAGCTTACCATTTAAAAGGTAATCCTCAAAGTCTTCCAGTCTGTTATGCAACTCACTTATCTCATCGGCAGCACGCATGGCGTGACCAACCGGTCTAATTTCCCTGGTTAGGTCTAGTCCCGTGACATGCTGCAGATCGTCACGATGCGGCGAAACCTTACCCACAGTGTGGTCTTTAGTCAATGTGATGTCTGTGTATACTTCCGTTTTAAAGACATTAGATAACTTAGCAATATAGAAAGACCCGACGTGGTTGGATACTTCCTTTTGGGTTTCCATTAGGAATTCCAAAACTGGTTCTGGCTCTTTCAGTTTAATAACTGAATAGCAACTATCGGCATTCTTAGTGCCGATGAAGTGTTCAAACTTGTCTGGATAACCATGGTCGCCTAGATAGTAAACACCAGGATTGAGTCTCCCCACTGTGGTATCAAAGTACATACGGCGGTGTGAGAACATTGGATGTTTCTCAGAATCCTTAGGCCATTGTTCCTCTGCGGTGGTTTTAACTAAACGTTTTAGTACTCTTCCTTTAATGGAATTGAATGTACCTGTGACTGCATGCTTATCAGCTAACTCATTACCATGGTGACCAGCATGACCTTTAATCCATTTCACCTCTATCTCTAGACCTTTTTGAACTAAGATGTTTCTCAGCTGCAATAGGTTCTGCCAGTCTGTTCTGTTAGATACAGCCATACCGTCGGCCTTACACCAACCGTTTTGACTCCATACGTCCATCCAGTGGTTAAAGCCTCTGTTTAGAAACTCACTATCTGTGTATACTAATACAGACTTAATATCGTAATAATCCTCACCGGTGAGCATATCGAACAGCATAACACAGGCTTGTATTTCTCCTGAGTTATTAGTCTGCATACCACTGAAGCTTCCGTAACCATCAAAATAATGTTCGACAGTTACAGTGTCTTTTTTGTTCTTTTCGTCTTTAGCTAGGTAGCCGTCTTTAGTGTGGAGTATCGTAGCCCTAGCTACGTTCTTTGTAGGTTCTGTTTCTGTAAATACATAGCCGTGGAGTCCACAACCACCAAAGCCTGGATTAGGTCTAACAGACGAGTCTGTGTAAGCAACCATTCTTTTTGTTTCTGACATCTTGACCCTCTATAGTGATAATTTGTTTCTTCTACAAATCATCATGGGTTTTAATGTGAAATTACATAAACTTCTTTTGTGCATATTTCTTTTATTTTGTCCTTATTCTTCTTAACACTGTTTACATTACTTCTGTGTAGTTCTCTGAGTTGCTTTATGTGTTTAACTAACTTAACGTCTGCAGCTTCCCTGTCTTCTATTTTGGTAGTCTGTAGATTAACAACTGGTAATGCTGGTAGTTCCGTTAGTTCCGGCTCGTACGTGGCGTAACAGTCGTAATCTATTACTTTAGTGGTTGTTGCTTTCTGCTTAGAGGTAAAGACATTGTTTGTCTCCGGGTAGTCTCTTGGCCCTATTGTTATAACAGTACACGCTGCCAACAATGACAATAGCGGAAGTAGGGTTATGACTGTGGTTGTGTTTATGAATTTCATTTTATATCTCGATATAGATCTGAAGCATGGACCTTTGGTTTTACGGCCACTGTCTGTCTGTGTTTTTGTTTGATTGGTGTTTTTGTTGGTTCTGGTACTGTATAGACCGCAACTACTTCTGGTGGTTTTGCTGGTGGTGTGCCCTTCAGTGGTTCCGGGTAGAGTCTGGACATTTTGTATGCTGACTCAGATAAACCCTGTCTATTACAGGTCTGGATTAATTCATATTGGTCAGAGCTAACGCTCACCAGCCTAACAGTTACCCAAAGAGTGTAAATGATTAATACACACTTAGCCGCAAGCCACGAGGTCTTGAGTTTATGTTTTGAGAAGTACTCTATAAAACCTCTTTTGCCCAAAAGGTTTTCTTTGAAGAAAGGCCATAGGGCCAGCACTATTTTTATTACTATATTAGCTATAGTCATCGTTATTCCTTTCCATTTTATGACATCCTGACAAGGCCCCCTTACAGAAGTTTATATTCTGTATTTAAGATCCTTGTGGACTTTATTATTTGTATTCAACGAGAAAAAAGGTAAATAGACATGTACACTTTAAAAGGCTTCATGAATGTAGGGCCACTGACTAATAACTCTATCGGTCAAAATGCATCCTACGGTGAATTAAGCACACAAGCACAAACCTACTCTCGGGAGAAGGGGGTGTATCAGAGACCCTTACTGAGTCCTGATTTAACACTCATAAGCTTTATGTCCAAGGATACTGCCGGGCAAAGAATTGTAGTACCACAGGTTATCGTTGATAACTCAATCACCATCCTTAAGAGCATTTACAATAAATCTAACAATGCCAGTGGTCAACTCTATAATGACACATGGCTTATAGATCTAATTGCTGAGTTCTCAACTGTAGCTCAAGATTTTGAAATGGGGGCAGTTGAGCAATATAACACTAAGTGGTTGCCCGAGTGGGTCAGTTGGAAATTCAAGACTACTGATCCCGACCTAACTGATAACTATATCCGTATCTGGCTCAAAGATGAATCTTTCCGTAACCAATACGACGAGTATGATATTGTTGTAATACCACCAATTACTCCAGTAGATGATTTCTTTAAGCAGGTTGATTTATTGATAGCAGAAATAAACGAAGTCACTCCGGAAGAAAGAACCCAAAACGTTCAGCTAGCTAAGGTCAAGTTGCCCGATAACATACCTTATCCAGAAACCATTATCAGGACAGAAACGTTCCAATACACAGATCGTTTTGCTAACCAACAAGGTGTCCATGTTTCTTTCCTAACTACATGGGATGTTTTGATTTATGGCGCTGCTGGTGACAACGTAGACTCTGTCAAAGAAGCTATAGCTGATCACGTGTTGGCTAACAGTTCACACACCCGCGAAGAATGGATGGAGATACTTCCAGACTTATTCAAGAGGACTGAGTTCGTTATATGGCCTAGTTGGAATAAATATGCCATTCCTAATCTGATAACCCAAGCTGGTATACAGTCACCTGTCAATGAGTTAACTAGTTCGATAGACTTTATGTTGACTAAGCTGCCTGGTTATCCTAGCCTACACGTTCGTCAGTATGTGGCGTCTTTTACTCACCCCTATAGGTCTTTGAATATTAACCTCTGTGGTGGCCCTGAGAACAAAGACAATAAGTTTAAGATTACTGATTACTTCCCTGATTACATTGCTGTATCATCAACCTCCATTGATTACAACAGAATGGATGCCTTAACTATGGCGTGGGCTAATCTGCTATCGACGACTCTTATCGCCGCAGAAACCATAACACAGTTCAATACAATACCACAAGGCATGAGAAGACTTGTTCGTGATGGCAATCTTTATCTCACATTCAGCTATAAGAAAGTTAACTATCTGGTAGCTGCTAAGGCCAACACCTTTTAACTAGGAGCACTAAATGCTTATATTGCCCAGTATTGGTGCAAAGGGTATCTATGAGCTAGCTGTGCCGTTCCAAGCACAGCTAGCTGTCAATACACCTTATACCTGTGTAGCTATAAGAAAAACAGAAGACGTACAAGCAGAAGGGGTAGATCCATATGCAGAGTACTACCAGCCAGCACCATTCAACATCGGAGAATCTAAATACATAGAGGACGTCAGAAAAGGCGTTTGTATAATCTCATTGGTTAGTGACAAAGGTCAATGGTTACACGTGCCCAGCACCTACATACTTAAGTTTCCAAACTTAAATGGTGTTAACTATACCAACGTCATAATTGGGGTTAGTCTTGGTGCTATTCCTGACACGTTAAACCTGTCAGCAGTTAAGACTGAGTTGGCTGCTGTTGTAACTAACATGCTTGGTGTAGCTAGCCCGGAAGTAAAAGAAGTGGCTGTATCCGAAACAGCCGTATTGTCAAACGCCACCCATGATTCACTAGAAGCATCTAGGCAACTGAACATTATAAACTCTTCTACTTCTAACGCTAAGTATTTAGTAGAGAAAGCTAGGGCTGACGCTTTAGCTATTCAGAACGCTTTACTGAAACAATGGATAAAAGACCACCAAACGCCATAGCGGAGATTTGAAATGAAAAAAATACTCGTATCAACCTTACTGATGTTAGTGACTACTGGATGTAGTGTAAAACTAAACTACACACAAGAGCCTAAGTATAATCCAAACCCAGACGGACTAAAACCCACTAACACTTCGGTGGTTAAAGAGGATGGGATATACGGTTTCTCTAACGGCATCAAGTACGACTGTGTTACAGCTGTTAGGTATATGGAGCTGATGGCTATGAATGCTAAAAGACTCAGCTTGAAAGACCTACCAAAGATTTACTCTAGTAATGAGAAAGTTGAAGAAGCCTGTATACTCAGCAAAGACACCCTGAAGGTACCTGCAAAGCTCCAGGAGAAGCTTGTTAAGGCTATTAATACCTACAGATACATTGAGTTAAAATACGACCTTAAAAAGGCATAAAGAGCACTCTAGAGCTATTCCGGCTAAGGAATAGCTCTAGAGGCCTTATGCCCTAAAGTATCAAACCATCATCTCGCATTTTCTGTAATGTTTCTTGATCATCCATAGATACAAATTCATTATAGATATCTGGCAACTGTGGCAGAGAAACTCCCTTTGAAGGGATTTCAATTTCTGCCCTTGCCCAATAGCGGTATGCACTATCGTTCTTGAGGAACATGTCTACTTCCCAGACAAGATTGGTGCCCACTACTTCAAAATAATGTCTGTCTTTTATTTCATCACGCTCAGCAAACGTACCGAAAAAGTCAAAGAGTTCAACTGTTGTATTTTCAGTATATTCTTTAGCCTCCCCAGTCCCTAGCTTCTTCTTAATAGTCAGTTCGTATTTCGTTCTGTCTATTTCTGAATTTAGAATAGGCTCTATCTTCCTCACCCTCATTATTACGTCATTATGACGAATACTGCGCTGATGAAACCTCTCTATCTTAGATGCTTTTTTAAGTTCATCTATGTTATTGAGTTTGATGTAATAGGCTTTTTCTATTTCATCTACTACTTTTCCGTTTACTGAAGCTAGCCCCTCTAGGGCTGTTTTAAGTAAACCACGACTTCTGGTAATCATTAATTACTCCCGACTATGATTTTTAAAATGTCTGTAGCTGCGCTAACAAAGGCAGCTATTGGTGCACTATCGGGTATGTCACCCTTTTGTGCGCCAATAACCAACATGCCACCCATTAGCATTGTTAAGTTGATCATTGCAAACCACATGATAGTCTTAGTCAAACTACTCATGGTTTTAGATTTCTCTAACTTAATGATGTCATCAGCTGTTTGCTTCACACACGCTTTGTGTTCTTCCTTGAGGTCTTTATATTCATTCTCAAGACTTTCGTAGTCAACAGTCAGGGCTGCAATTTGGCTCTTGAGAGTTGATGTATTCTTGATTAAAACTAAATGTTCCTTAACGAGTGAGAGTTTATCACTGTCGCTCATTGATTTAATTTTCTCTAGAATGGTGTCATCGTGACTTCTGGCATTAGCTTTTTCCTCGCCGTACCTGCTAATTGTTTCACTAAGTTCAGTGAGTATATTTAGGCCTATGTCAGAATCAGCCCACACATGCTCATCGTCGAGAACTCCCTTGATAAGTTCTTTTATTTTCTCAGCACTCATTTTGGATCGTCCTCTAGTTCTTTCTGTATTTGCTTAACTCGCCAATAACCAACAGCGATGGAATCCATAGAGTGTTCGTCTAATTCTTCCAACTTGGTGGTGCCCATGTAGTTAAGGTCTGTTAAAGCCAGAACAGCTTTCCTAACTACGTCCTTATCTCCGTTACCTTTAGCCCCTACAGCTTTTTTCACAGTGGGTGGGTCAACGATTATAAAGGGCACTGACGGGTAGTGTTCTATTAGTGTTGTTCTTATTAGGGATAGAAGTTCAGACAGAGCGCCATAGGCTGACGGTCTTCTCATTGTAAAAAAAGGAGACTCACATACAACCTCAAACGGATCAGTCTCCGAGAAAATCCTTTTGAGATTTTCTCTGTGTGCCATTATTCTAGACACTCTTTCACCGTGAGCTAGCTCTATGTTTTTATCCATGTTGAGCTTTCTAGAAGTATAAGTAGTAGCCTGTAGGCTAGTTATTCTTCCGTCTCTAGGGTTAAGTGTGAATAGAGAAAGACCCAGGTTATCACTACCTGGGTCTATTGACAGCAACCTAATATCCCCATTCGTGGAAACGGGGGGGAGAGTTATCATGGCGCATTAGTCAGCGACAGTAATGGTTCTGCACAGCCCACGTCAATTACGGTACTGTTACCATTGTTGTTAAACATTAATGGGTAGAAGGTACTAATGAAGGCAGAGATCTGAGAACCGATAATCTCATTGTAGGTATAGCCGCCACCAGAACCACTTACAGGAACAGTTACCAATGGACCCTTAACAGCAGTCACCAGACCCAATTCAGAGATGATGGCGTAGCCCTCATCGCCGTAAATTACTTCACAAGCGTGTTTGATGTTATCGCACTCCTGCGGTGTTAACGTAATGGTGAGCTTAGCACTAACCGATGTACTCTCGCCTGTGGTAACGTTAGTCCCAGTGTTTGCCAACGCCGGGGGTGTTGGGTTGAGGTTGTCAGCCACAGTGGGTACAAACGGAGAGCTTGTTGTCACACCGTTATCTGTCACTTGTGTTTCTAACTCAACGGCAACGTTCTGCCAGTTCAGTTCCTTAGCGTAGTAGCAGACATAAGGGCGGTTATCAAAGGTTCTTACAACACGCAAACCGTAGCCAACTGATTCAGCTGATGTATCCTCGTTTAATTCAAGAATCTTAAACGGAATATGGTTAAACAATGCCGCGTCGGTTGTTCTGTGTTGAATAGGTTCTGGTTTTGGGAGCGCCGGCTGACCTGGTGCCGTACTAGTCCCCATGATGAAACGATGACCGCCGTTACCAATGGTGAAGTACTGAAGTTTAGGGAAGTTATTTCCCACCAGAACACTAGCTTGAATATCAAACTTTTGGTTCAGTGTGCTGTTCGCTGGTGCCACGAAAGGCAGCCCTGTCAGCAAACTAGTCTGCAGGTGTGAGCTGTATATCGTCCTAGTTATGTTTTCCATTTGAAAAATCCTTGTATTATAGAGTCATATCTTTTAAGAAGCGGGTGTAAAAATAATACACCCGCTTCTTAGTTTTCACTTATGGTGACATCTCTTCACCTGGGCCTGTGAAGTCTTCACCGGTATAATCCTGACCTAAAAGTGTGTCAGTATTTCCAGTGTATTCGTTTCCAGGAGTGATATCTTGATTGCCAATATAGTCTTGCCCCAAGAGATCTTCGTTGTTACCAACATACTCTTGGCCGTCTACATCTGAACTGGTGCCGGTATATTCCTGACCATCTATCGGTGAGGTACTGGAAATATATTCTTGACCCAACAGTGGCTGGTCGTTACCTACAAATTCAGCACCCTCTGTGTCGTTTGGCTCACCGGTGTATTCTTGTCCAGGCAGAGTTTCATTACCACCAATCAATGACTGTCCGTCAGTTACAGTAGCGCCAGCTGAGTAATTGAACGAAGGTACGTCTGTGTTGGTGCTAATGTAATCCAAACCATTAGCGAATGCATTATCGTAGCTGTTATTGAATGCATCCAAATCTACATCCGAATAACCGATATCTGCGAATATAGGCAATACATCATTTTCCATATCGAAGGTTTCATAAACACCTAAGACGTTATCCTCTATCAGCTCGCCCAGAGGTATACCCTGGTAAGGTTTAGCAAAACAACCACAATACATGTCAGTCAGTCTGAACTTATCATCTTCAGTGAGTATATTGAAATTCTCTATTCCTATAGCGAACATGGTTTGACTGCTTGTGTTGGCCGTATCACCTGTGTAGTAGTAATACATTGGAATGTTGTAAGTATAGGTGTATGTAGATCTTGCTATACCGTCTAAGTCCACCTGCATACAAGGGTCTAGCTGTTCTTTCTGTGACTGGAAGCGAGTTAGATCTGTCTCGTGTATGTCGAGCACCGAGTGTATCTCCATTTTAGTCTTCTGTGAGGAGTTCCCACCGTAGTTACCAAAACCCATTACGTGTGTGTGGAGATAACCATGAACGGAGTCACTACCCAAAACATCCCCAACACGAATAGCTGGCCAATTGAGATACTTAATACCACTCTCATTAATATCAGTAACAAACTGAACAGAGTAGCTGGATAGCCTCTGCATGATGTCTATCATTGCTTTCTGTAGGTTTCTCAGTGAGAGTTTACTAAATAGGTCTCTCCCTATTGACTCTTTGAGAAGATCGTCGGCTAGTTGCTGTAAGTGGAATCTGCTATACAAACTAGCGTCAATATTTCTTATATTAAACCACTGTGTGTATGTCTGGTTAACTGATTCAGCTATGTTCAGAATGTTGTCACTAAATAGTTTATTTACCACCAAAGACGCAATAGAACGGTTATCCTTGTGGTTATAACAAGCTATGTATAACTGATGCCTCAGCTGTGCTTCGTATAGCTTTTGACAATAATCAGTAAAACTGTTTACCGAAATCATTATTGGTAAAGCTGGTTGAAGATCATGGACAATTTGAGAGAAGTCATCATTGACTACTACAGGTATTTGTAACTGACCCATCAACATCTGTTTACCAGTATCAGAGTACTCAATGCTCTGACCAGGGGATAATAAAGAATACCCGTCATACTCACCTAAGTTAGTTGTGACGGTTTTGTAACTAACGTAATGAGGGTAGTGAGCCTGCAGAGACTGTATCATCTCCTGCGGTAGTTTAGCCTTAATGAACTTACTGTTAGTTACAGACCTCAGTTCTGCCAAACTTGTCTTAGGTTCTCTGACTACCCTAAGGGCGGGCCACTGTGGTATCTCGTCTAAAGTAATACCAATAGATCCACAGAGTACGTATGTGTAGAAAACAAATGCTTCTTTAGCCGAGAGCACCATCTTGGTGCCTGTTCTTGGATCTGTGACAGTCACGTATGCGTTATAGATGTTTCTATTGGCTAAGTACCCCCAATGGTTTAGGAGTATTTCTTCTAGTGTGTGTATTGCCGCACCGCTGTAGTCCACGGCAGAAGATTCCAGAACTTTTGTCTTTATTGTGTTAGACAATGAATTCTGCATCTTACCTTCTGTTTTTGGCAAGTGTTCTTCTAGCCAGTACTTCGGGTTGTCTCTGGCCAGCGGGTTCTCTTTGGTGAGCAACCCTATCGTGGTTGCGTATTCCCTGCTGTCCGGATTGAACCCTAGATTCAGCGGTATACGCTTGTACTCTATCACTGGATCTAGTAATTGCTCCCCTACAGCCTTGACCCTAGTTTCATAAACCATGTCGGTGGACACGGTGTAATAGTCATTAGAAACATTATTTATCGAATCTAGGTTATCCATAAATCCGACATTGTGTTTCATCCGATACTCGGCGATTGGGAGATTTCTTTCTGTAAGTATATTCTCTATCAACCATTCAAATGTATCAGTGTGGCCAGAATGAATCTCAATATAGCGTATGTTTCTATATAACCAATGTGCCTGTTTGGTTGTCAGAAACGTTAGGTAGTATTCGTTTAATCCGTGTGAAGCTAGGTATTGGAATACATGAAAGGAGTGCGCCTCCTTAGTCTTGCAACGCTCTAGTCTTAGGTTGTATATAACAGACGGCAATGCAGCATAAAGCTGGGCCAGATTGGTGGCCTTATACATTGGATCAGTCATTGTGAAAGAATCATTTGTCCAGCGAATGTGGTAACGCTTTACCCATTTCTGTAAGTCATCTAACAGGGTATACTCATTGAACTCTATCAGACCTGGTGGTACACCCAGGATATCGCCATCGTCAGCGTTAACAGCTTTATCCACATCTACCGGATAAAGTATACCCAATATCAACTGTTCCTGGTTCGGATATCTCTCAACTAGTTCTTTATAACTACGAGTGCCGTACTGATATGCTTTTTTAGTTGCGGTATGTTGAGTTAAGTTTGTTTTGTTAAGAACTATCTTGTTCTCTATAAACCCAGGTCCAGATGGGTTTGGTATTTCTGGTTGATCAAGTGAGACCACATACATCAGTTGATCCTCAACACCAGGCATGTAGTACTCACCTGAAATATTCTTGTAATACTTCCAGTTTCTTTTGTCGTAACTGACTGCTGACTCGCCGTGTTTGGCAGCCATCAAACGGTTAAGACCTTTAGCGGAATACTCAGACTTAATGACCACCGTTTCGGCCAGGTCCATTATTTGATCAGTGTAAATCTGGAATCGGTTGTTCAGTAACACAGCTACACTCCTTATTTATCATTTTGAAGTTAAGATTTATAAATCACGAGACCTTATATAGGTAATCACTACAGAAGGAATTCACTATGGCTAGTCCAATGAAAAGAACCAAAACTATCAGTAAAACAGTTCAGGGCTCACAAGGTGGGAAGAGGATTCCACTCATGGACATCGTGAGGCACGATGCAAGCACAGCTGCCTTGATCAGTAAGCTGATAACAGATGACAGTGGCCACATCACTCACGATAGAAAAGGCGACAGAGAGCTAAACAGAATAGACAAAACTATTCTTACTCAAACCTCTATGGCCATAGGCCAAAAGGTGCAGGACTTCCAAACAGTTATGGAGGCCCTGCCAGATTTGGAGTTATGTGCACAAATCTTAATTAGCTCCATCCTTGCCCCCAAAGACATGACGTCAACAGACCTTATTTATAGAGGACTAGACGACCTTGTCAGCCCAGAAGTGAACGCGTCAATTCTGAGCATTATTAAGGGACACTTTGAGAGCGTCTATAAAATTAAAGATCTTTTGCCTGGCATACTGAGGCAAATAATGTTTGAAACCGGCAGTTACCCGGTGGCAATTCTTCCGGAGAACTCAATCGATGAAATAATTAACAACAACGAACAAGTCTCTCATGAATCACTCAATCTACACTTCGATAAAGAAGGCATGGTAAAGCCTCTAGGTATTTTGGGTAGTTCTGATAAAAAGAAAAGTATGTTTTCTTTTGAGAGTCTTTTCCCTACCGGTAACGATACGAACTACACATCTGATATAAAAATGGCTAAGGAATATAGTTTCCTAGATGGCCAAATAGGTGTGTTGGATAACTTCAATGCCCTGAAAGCTCCCTCACTTAAAGAAATACAAACTTCTCGTATAGTTGCACGTAAACTCAGTTCTGTCAGTAATGTGTCCATAGAGGCATTTGATGGAGCATACTTGGGTAGCAATGGGTTGTCTAACGGCAGAGGTGAGACAGGGTCAAGATATGGCAGCAGGGGCTTTAGTGGTTCAGATAGTTTAGCTAACGGTGTTAATGTTTTCAACAAATCTCCAGGCCAAGAGAAGAAACTAAACCACATAGAGCTATCTAAGTTGATTTACAAGAATCAACGATACGCTTACAATCCCGTAAATACCATTAAGGCACCACACCAGTTAGCTAGGAAGACAGTGGGTAATCCATTAGTGATGAAGCTACCGAGTATTGCCACAATACCAGTCATTGTCCCTGGGGATCCTAGTAAACAAATTGGCTTATACGTACTCATTGACGAGGAAGGTTATCCAGTAAATGATCTGCCCAACTACGGTGATATGTGGGATAACTTTGGTAATCAAAATGCCAGTCTGACTACGCAGTACACACAGCAGTACCAAAGGGATATGGCGGGGGCTGCTTGTAATAAACAAGACCTTTATAACTACTCAGCCAGAGAGTTTGGTAACATGATTGAGAAGGATCTACTGGATCGTCTCAAAAATGGTGTTTACAACAACGGCGTTGCCTTAGTTAAGAACGAGGAAGTTTATCGGATAATGCTTGCTAGGGCCTTAGCTAAGCAAAGAACAAATGTATTGTTTATACCAATAGAGCTTTGTACCTATATGGCAGTTAAGTACAATAAGAATGGTATTGGTAAATCACTTCTCGATGACATGTATGTCATTAACTCAATGAGGTCTGCTATCCAGATGGCAAACACCATGGCTTCTTTGAGGAACTCTATCGGTAGGACTAAGGTAACCATAAAACTCGATGAGGAAGATGGGGACCCTAAGAAATCAATTGCAGAGGCAATGGATGCTATTCTAAGGACAAGACAGGGTTATTTCCCTATGGGTGTTATGAATCCATACGACCAGGTAGATAGCCTGACACGTTCTTCCTACGAGTTTGCTTTCGAGGGTCACCCAGGATTACCAGACATGTCTATTGAGAGGGATGACGTGGGCTCCAGTGTAGTTAAACCGGACACAGAGCTTGAGGAATCCTTGAGGAAGAAATCTGTAAGCTATATAGGCCTAACACCAGAACAGGTAGATAATGGCTTTGCTGGTGAGTTTGCCACCACAGTGGTACAGAACAACATTCTGTTTGCTAAGAGGGTTAAGACTTGGCAAGATATCCTAGCCCCCCAGATCAGTGATCACCTACGTAAATACGTTTCTAACAGTGAGTATTTGATTGATGAAATACGCAAGACTCTGGTTAGTAACTATTCTAAGTTAGAGCCTAAACTAAGTGAGATGGAGAAGATAGGTCTCAAAGGTACAGACAGGGAAAACATCCAGAAGTACATCATAGAGAGAACTCTTCAAGACTACTTAACTAGTTGGTATGTTCAGTTACCGGAACCCAATTCAGTAACAATAGATTCCCAACAGGATGCTATCGGTAAGTGGTCTGATCTCACAGACAAAGCTTTGGACGCATATTTCAGTACTGACGTGTATAACGCTGAATTAGTCGGTGACGCGGTAGGCGGCAGCATAGGTACAGCCAAGGCAATCATTAAAGCACATCTGATGCGTGACTTCATGGCTAAGCACGGTATTGTTCCTGAACTGGCCGAACTCGTTACCGCGGATGAAGATGGCAATGCAATGCTTGATCTAAATGACGTGCAAATGGATCAGAGCAAAATCGTGGTTCCAAGCATTATGAAGCTACTGATGCGTCACGGTTTACTCAAAGCGGAAGTGGATAAACAAATGGAAGCAATGGGAACAGAAGGCACTGGCGACGCTGGATCCACAGCTGACACCTCTGGGGGTACAGACGACACCGAAGCTGGTGGGGATGACGCAGGCGGTGACGAATTTAATTTCGATCAAGCACTACCTGGCGAGGAAGAACCAGCTGAAGGTGATGCATCACCGGAGGAGACCCCGCCGGAAGAACCTGAGGCACCGGCAGAAGACACTGGTGAGCAGGGTGCCTAAACAACACTCCGAGGCATTTCTTTAAAGATTGCGGCATATACCTACAGACGAGTATTGCTACTCGTCTGTAGGCTCTTATGTCGCGTTATTGCACTAGGTCATTTCCACCAGTTGCTTTCTTTAAATTATTAAAGGTATCACTCACTGACGTAACCAAAGCAGTGGCTCTGAATACAGTCATTGAGTAAAACTCAGCAGATTGTGCTAGATTGAGTACGCCTCTTGAAATAGCATTTATAACTTCAGGTTTGACGTCTTCTACCTTACCTACTTCTATTTCCTTCTTGAGTTTTAACAAGTCATTGTTTATCTTGTCTACCAAAGTAACAACAACATCAGGATCTAGACCTGTTTTATCTCCTGCGTTTATAGACTTAGAGAAATAATTAGTTTCCCGCACTAGCTCTAAGAAATCTTTATTGTTTCTAACTATGTTGCCGTAAGGTACTTCTGTGATGTGATTATTGTGTTTAAAGAACTTAGATACTTGTTTATTCAAGTTGTCTATGTTTGCCAATGTATCGTTTGTTAATCCGAATGTATTGTCGTTATATTCATTTAGACGTTTTACGTTCGTGATTAACATGTCCATATGTGCAGAGAAAGCCTCGAAACCTTCACGTTCGATAACTACGCAGCACTCTATTGATTTCTGTATTACCTTGGCATAATCCCTCAGGTCACCACTGAAGCCTTCTGGGACATAAGCAGTAACTTTCTTTAGGGCAACATAATTACCGCTGGTTAATGTTTCTTCATTTTTGATTTCGCCGCCTGAGAATCCAAGACCTTCCAGAAGTGATGTTCTGCGCACTAAGGCGCTTGAGAGATCTGACAGCGTGGTTGATATTGAGGCGACTGTCACATCAAAGCGCTCTGTTAAGCAAGTTACTATCCGGCGGTCAAACTCAATAAACACAAACGCATGCCCTTAATTGAGA
>SSFP01000103.1 GCA_008015455.1 Polynucleobacter sp.
ATTATGGACATGAATGGTTTTGTTGATTTAGAGGAGATAGCCGCCTATCTAGAGAGTGATGAGGATTCTTTAGATATGACTATAAACCTTTTATCTTATTTCTCCACAGAGAACGTCTCTGATTTGATGACGGTGATCCATGGTGCTGACGGCAGACTAGTGTCTAAGATGCGGGATAAGCTAGCCGCACATAGAAAGGTTAATACTGAGACCAGCATTTTGGGCAATGAAGGTGTAGACGTTAAGCGCTGCGCAAAACTAGTAGATATCTTCAACAAGATGGTTTTCCCTATTGACACAGAAATAAGTAAACTGCTAGCTGACGGGCTGCCTTATGGTTTAGATTTTGAAATGTATGCCAGTAGATTGCAGTCCATCATAGCCAACTCTGATCCTGAGGATACAGTGGTCTATGCAAACTCCGTAGCAGTTGAGTTGGTCACAGCTGTGTTAGCGTCAAAACAATCGGGTACAGACAGGGTGTCGGCATTGAAATCGGCATACCCAATGTTTTTCTCAGATACAGAACTAGCTGCACACCTAGAGGCAAGGTGCCAGTTTTATTTAAATAGGTTAAGAAATGAAGAAACTACAATTTTTTCTTGAAGCACTAAAGGCTCACACACCAAATAGATACGACTGGGTAGTGAGAGCATTCTCTCTGACCCAACCGTCCGATAAATGGAAAGATGAGCAGTACCCTTACCAACTTGTTCCCATGGGTAACACCATGTTCTTTAATAGTTTCTCAGAGGATGGTAATTCTGAACTAGTGCCAATAGAAGACTATGTTCAAGGTGAACCGTTATTCAGGGCTAAGGAAGAAGTTACAGTCCCAGCTGGTGCGCTACTTAACCTAAAGACACAAGTCAAAACAACATATGGCAGACTACTGGCTAATCACTTATTGTTAGTCTGGCCATTTGGCGCTAAGCTGGACTATGTGAATGATAGATTCTCTGTCGGGGCAATAGAAGAGAAAATACTGGAGCTGCTGAAAGACGCCAATGATATCCCTAAGGGACAGGAAGTGTCATTCATCACCGTTCCTGAGTATTTGAACTTCAGAGATGCAGCGATGTTTATATCGACACTGTCTCAGCTATTCACACCAGCTGGAACAGAGAAGTCTCTAAGTACCTCCCCTGAAATGGGTAAACTCAAAGCAAGACTGCTGGAAGAGAATAAAGATCGTCTCCACGACCCAGCAACTATCGCTAAGATAGAAACAGAGTTAGTTAAGCTAGACAGAGAGTGGCTCAAGGGTGACAGGTCTGAAGACTTCCTAATTAATGGTAAGTCGTTTAACATTGTTCGTAAGAAAATGTTCTCTATGGCTGGTGCAGAAAAGGGTCTGGCTCAGAATGTTGATGTTAAACTTATTTCCACACCCTTGTCAGAAGGATGGGATGTAAATAACTTCGACGTAATGAATGACTCACTGAGAGCTGGTGGTTATAACCGCGGTAAACTAACAGAGATGGGTGGTGCCAAAGTTAAGGAGCTGATGAGGGCCTCTGCTGCGGTTAAGGTGGGCGGACAGGATTGCGGATCAACTGTAACTACTTCTGTCACTATTGGCCCCGAAAATGTGGATCTATATAACCAATTGTATTTCCTATCAGCCGGTAAACCTAAGCTCTATACAGCGGAGGACTCTGGTAATTATCTAGGTAAGACTCTGCAGTTTAGAACACCACTATACTGCAAAATGAAATCCACTGACTACTGTGAGATCTGTTTAGGTAAGAGACTCTCACTGAATCCGTCAGGGGTGCCTGCAGCCATTACTGCCACAGGCAGTACGTTCATGTACATCTACATGAGTGCGGCTCACGCTAAACAACTAGCAGTAGCTAAGCTTAACTATAAAACAGCAATAACCTGATTTATATGTAAGTCAATTCTTTCTATCAATCTTTTAATTAAAAGGTATTAACAAAATGGCTAAACAGTCGAATATTCAAAAGCAAGCTCAGAGCCAACAGAAACAGGAAACCGTTTCTGAAGATTCTGTTGTAGAGGTATTGGAGAAACCAGACGCTGTGGAAGTTGCACTCTCTGAAGTAGAGCAACCAGCCCCAGTTAAGGTGTCAGAAGTTCATAAAGAACTCTCTGCCTATGGTAAGCAAGTAATGGCACAGTTGGAAGAATACGCCACAGCCATGGACCCACGTATGGTGTTCAATGAGCAAACAGGTATTCAGCAACAATCTAACTTGTTCCATCTGTTAGGTAATCTGATGTTGTCATCTAGCAATGAGGACTTTGCAGTAGTATACGCTGCTGTATTGAAACGTTTTGCTGACGGACAAACTCTTCCTAATGGTCGCCCAGGTGTATTCTCAGGCATGTATCTGTTCCGTGCCGATAACCGTTTGAACCTGTCTCAGGACCAACGTCGTTTCTTCGATGCTGTACGTAACCTGATGGTAGCTACTTGTGATGTTAAATCGCGCACAGTAGGTTTAAACCAAGTCAACCTGCAAGCCACCACAGCGGCTTTGTTTGACACAGACTCACGTAACCGTTTAGTAGCTTTCTACGGTTAATAGTTTATAAAGCGTCATATACCCACTACAGGAGCGATAAACTCCTGTAGTGGGCTCTTATGACCTTAATTAAAAAGCTGGTTTGTATTCTCTGTTGTATTCTTTTAGTAAGTCAAACAGAGTGGGGGCGTGTAGTGTCGAGGTACAGAACTCAACTGCATTAGTAAAACCACCACTTAGGTTTATGGTGTTCATCTTAACTATGTCAGCGTCTACCCCGTGTATCTCCACTAGTTCCTTTAGTGTGGTTTCTTTGGATATGTTGAAACAAAGCTCGCCGTTAGGATAGCTAGCCGCAACGTCTAAGTCCGCACTAAAAGTCCTAATGTTAGTTTTATAACCAGGATCCTCTTTAATGCAAGCTAGTCCATTATCATGGACCATGTAAGCCGGAAGCGTAACAATCCACCCACGTAAGTCCACGGTCTCGTCATCAAACCCATCACCCATGTCTGAACTAGTGGACGCTATTACTTTCTTGTGAGATTGCACAAAGTAATGCATGTCATCAATAGTCCTTTTAGGTTGTGACTTAAAAGACTCAAAGTCACTGTGTTCATTGGCCGTAGGTAAGTTGATGTTTAGATCATCTATCTTCTCGTCCAATAACTCCAGGGCTATACAGTCAAATATGTTGTAAACGATGTACGGTAACTTCATGTTAGATTGCATAAACTCATGCCAGCGTTCACCCTCGTACTTATCTGCTTCTGGAAACTTTAATTTAGTTAAGTTCAGATGTTTCTGTAGTATTGCATCCAGTGAGTAGTCTGGCTCTTCTGGCTTACTAAGACGCAGATGCCTGTAAGCACACATGGAGTCAATCAGATACCACTTAGCTGGAAACAAAGCAGTATGCCAACGGTTTGCTGGACGAACAGGTATAACCTTGCCTGACGCTGTTACTTTTTTGTTCTTACCACGGATATATCTAAAAGATCTGTATTCTTCTGGAACAGAGGGGTCGCAGACTATAGGTAAAGGATCGGCTTGGTGATAAGCTAATGACTGCTCAAACTTTGTCATCTCAAAGTCTAAATTCCAAACAGTAACAAAATCAGGACCCCACTCATGGGCTTTAGCAAAGCAGCGTTTGAAAACATCAAGATCATTATTTACTATCTCAATTTCAAACTTTAGGCCACGAGTCTTAATGTAGTCCTTCAGGTGCTCATTGAGTAACTCATGTAACCTTGGTATTGCATCAGCTATACCTTTGAGATAATCCTTCGTAATGGCTGTGTATATCTTGTCTTTAAATGTCAGTGACCCCATGATGGCTCTTTCGTCGCCATTAATCATGTCAGTCTCAATGTCGAATGCGGCTATCTTAAAACGACTAAAAGAATCAGGATAGGTATCTTGATATTTCTTCTTTATAACAGCGGTGGAGGATATGTCCGTTCCGTACAGGTAAGGGCTGGCGGCTAAGTCTCTTAGGCTGCCACGAACCCATGGTGTACCTAAAGCTTTAGCTACGGCCTGCTGCAGTCTCACCTGTGAACTCTCGTACCTAGTCAGACGGTCCTCGTCTTCCCACTCTTTCTTATCCTTGTGATTCTGATAGCCTTTGCGTGTAACCCAGAATGGTCTTTTGAAGTTCTTAACCATCTTAA
Organism: Polynucleobacter sp.; assembly: GCA_008015455.1. Classification (GTDB taxonomy): domain Bacteria; phylum Pseudomonadota; class Gammaproteobacteria; order Burkholderiales; family Burkholderiaceae; genus Polynucleobacter. The sequence goes on from SSFP01000103.1 coordinate 4,169, forward strand.
GGTTGGGTATACTAGTGCCGTCTTTTAAATGTATTACTTCCTTTATCACATGTAAGTCTTCGCCTGTTTCTTTATTAGGACAATATGTCGCAAACTTACACTCTCTTGATTTGATATCCTCTTTGGGTATTTTGTTAACATCAATCATTTTTATGAGTCCTTATGTTAAAAAGGCATATGTTTATTACATAGACTATCGGTTTTCAGTACAAAATAAGATTAAAGGTTTTACAATGAGATTCCTAACACAAGAGACCATAGACTTTCAGGGAAGTGGTTTTCTAAATGAACTGACAGATGCTATAGAAGCATACAGACAGACAAATAAATCAACTAACGAAGCGGTTAAATTAGCCCTACAATTAGGCGGTATAATTAAAGCAAGAACTAACTTAGCTATAAGAGTTAACATTAGTCCGTACTGGATGGGTCCCTGCATAAGCCCTGTAGACTTTAGCGAGCACAGTGTTTTGTTTGGTAAAAGATTCCAAGGTTTCCTAGACGGCAGTGATGGTGAGAAACTGGTATCTAAAATAGCTAAACCATTAGGTACTATTGATTTAGCCAGAGCCAAGGTGGATGGTGTTTTTAAAGAAGTAAACTTTGAACTCACCTACCCTAAGGAAATGCTGGAGAGTGACAAATACACTTCTTCTGAACACGCAGCGGTCATGCTCCATGAGGTTGGTCACGGTTTTACTATCTGCGAGTATCTAGACAGAACTACCACCATCAATGCGGCATTAGCCGGATACGATCAAGCTATTAAAAACAATAATTCTTATTCACAAAAGAGTATTTATCTCAAAGCACTAAAGACAGAATTCAAGTTGGAAGACTTGGATGTGGATGAGGCTTCTAAGATAACTAAAGCTGAAGTAGGAGCTGTCGTAATTGTAGGCGCTTTCAAAAAGCAAATAAGGTCAGAACTAGGAAGTGATCTCTACGACTTAACTGCAAGTGAGTTTATAGCTGACCAGTTTGCAGCTAGATTCGGTGCCGGTAGAGATATAGTCACCGCATTAGACAAGATGTATGACGGCAGGGACATTGATTATCATACGGACTTGAAGTTCGTACTCATGGAAGTAGTTAAGGCGTCCATGTTAGCTATATCTCTGTCCGGCATTGTGCTAACGATAATGGCAGGTATCCCTCTTGGGGCTTTCGCCTTTACAATGCTAACTATGTCCTCTATTGGAGCTTTCATATCTGACAGTAAGACAACGTTACCTGGTTCTGCCTATGACGGCGTTCACGCTAGGTATACAAGAGTCAAACGTGACCTGATAGCTAGACTAAAAGTAAAAGGCATTAAGTCAGATGAGGCACACCGAATCACAGAGGACATAGACACTATAGACACAATACTAGCAGGTATGAAAGACAGACGTCA
>SSFP01000048.1 GCA_008015455.1 Polynucleobacter sp.
GCCAAAAGGCTGTGTGGCCACACTCCGGCCATTTTGTAGCAAAGCAAACATCACAAACTAACCGTATTATACTTTTAGCGTCGCGTGTGTTGCATATGATACATTTTGGCTTGTTAGCCACCGGTTCGTCCAGTTACTCTAGCTACGAATCGATTCAGAGCCTCAATCACTTCTGGCTCCATACATATGGTATTTGAAGGACCATGACCGTTATTTGTGGTCAAAATGATCCCGTAACCATCATATTCAGCGTACACGCTGTCACCCAAGTAATCCTTTGGGTTTTCCTTCGGTTGTTCCTGTGTGTCAGCCATCTTGAGATTGATTCATGTTTTTGATCCAATCGAACAATGCCTTGTTCTCTCTACCTACAGGTCGAATGTTTGTAGATGCTTCATTTGTGTCTGTGAAGTACCAACCTCTCCCTCCTTGTGCGATTGGTGTATCAAATTTGACTGGTCTACCGGTGACACTGTCTTCGGTAGGGAAACTTTCAAATATACCAATATCATCAGGAACTATTGCCAATTCCTTGATTGGGCTGGCAGTTCCATACGGAGGTCCATTGTCATAATGGTATTCAGTAAAGAGAAAGTAGTTACCAAATTTCTCTCTTATACCAATGAACCCGGGTTCTTTGGTATCACCGTTAAAAACACCAGTTCCTAAGTTTCTTGATGCTAATACGTAAAGAACTCCTTTTTTACACTGATCTACAGGTATGCATTCAGGTGGTTTCATGTATTTTACGTTGTTCCATCTCTTCTAGACACGAACAGATCGATGATCTGTTTACCAATTAAAGTATCTTGATGTATCTCAGAGATGAGTTGCACAGCAGTGAATCGCAAGTTCTGTGTTCCTGCTAGCTCTCTATCTGGAGGAAATTTACTCAACCATTCAAGACAATGGTCTCTATTCTTCCTGGCCTTTTCAGCTGGATCTTCCTCCTTTTTCTCAGAAGTCTCTTCTTTCTTTTTTCGACCTCTCTTGGGTTTCGGAGCCTCGATTTTTTCAGGGTCTGTTTCTGTTTTAGTTACAGTACCTTTACCCCCACATAACTCGAGCATCTTTCTAAACATACCCATTATGTATCTCTCCGTGGCTGGATGTAAAAGTGTTTCAGGGTTACGGAAAAACACATTCTTGCCTTCGAACATCGCCTCACATCCCTGCACAATCATCCCGGCCACATGAATGACTCCTGGGTCTTGGTCTAACAGTTCCTCGATCGTTGCAGGAGGTGTAACTCCTATCAACTCCTTCCCTGATCCATTTCTATGATTGAAATCAAAAGCTTCAGCCCAGCACATCTTGAATATATCACCCTGGGACATCCATTCCCATTCTCCTTGAGTGACAGCTTCCATGCATGGAATGGTTGTTCTGCAGCTTACTTCAACAAAACTTGGTACATCCACTCTGATACCTTGGGAATGTACTAAAAGTGTAAATCCACCAGGCTTGGCCTCTATATTATGTACGGTGGTTTTACCACAAACTTTTGTATGTACTTCTACGGTTTCCAAAATCTTTCAGGGTTGTGAGTTGATACTACTTTGTTTTGCTTAAGCCTAGAAGGATCAATACAAAATTGTTCAGGATTAACTTCAGGCTCCTCAATACCAGTTCGACGCACGCGCTCATCCCTATTGTGTTTTGTCCATAGGTATTGAGATGCTCGACCAAAAACAGAGGTACAGTTACAATCATGCTTACCGTCACATTTACATATGGCGTCCACAACTGTTTCAAATTCTTCCATGGTGAATGGTGTTGGCTTTCCATCATACCTACACCATGAAGGATCTATTTTACGTACTTTACCTCGTCTTTCCTGCAATGCCACTTTTAGAGCCGCCGAGGCTCGATCGAAAATCGAGTCTATAGCCGCACGTAAATCGCAATGATGCCCCTGAACACTATGATTACTTCTGGCATCTTCAGCTTGTTTTTTGATATCAATCAAAGCTGCGGTTACTAAGTCTAAGGGTGTTACACCTGTACTGGAGTTATCAGTTGGCATGATAAATAAGAAGAAGACGCGCCGAGTTTCCTCGGCGCGTCCACAATGTTGAAAGGGTCAGGCGAAACCCAAAAGGCGTGCTACCAGGAGCATGCGTTTACCAGAACTACCAGAGGTGTAACCAGGGAATGCGTCAGCGTCGGCACAGACGACCTTTGAACGGTCGACAATGACTTCACCAGGTTCGAGGGCGTCGAACTCTTTGTGATCGCATATATCTTCCCAGGTGTGACACTCAGGCTCTGTCGGGTATTCCGCATAGGATGTTTTCCAATCTCCGTTTTCGATTTCATCACCTTCCGTATACTCGGTCAACTTGATGCGCAGATTGTCTGCGTAAGATTGACCAGAAAGTGTCGGATTATCAGCGACGAACAAAATATCGAGAACTTCCACACAGGGAAGATTTTTAAGTTCTTCGATAGTTTCGAAAATACCTCGACCAACTTTTATTTTCTGTCGGTCTTTTTCACTCCTTGATTCAATAGGTGTGAATGGAGGCGGAGGTGCAACCACAACAAAAAACTCGATAATGTCTGCATCATCGTCATCATCCATGTCCTTGGGGAGTACCCCTTGGTTTCTCAGATGTTGAATTGTTTGTTCTGCGGTTCCACAGGTTTGGTAAACATTGCCCACTTTAGCCAGCACTTCCAACAAACGTCCCTGATTCACCGTGGCCATCTTGGATGGCACGAAAAGGAAATTTGGTACAGACATTATGTCTTTGGATGTGTGGTGTTAGCAGCGTATTACTTGTCTTCCGACGTCCAGTCGGTCAGAGTGTCGGTAGCGACCTTGATCTGGATTTCCAGCTCGAGGATCTCGACCTTGATGGTCTGAACCTCATTAACCAGGGCCTTGGGATCGAAGGCGGTGGAACGCAGGCTTGTGGTTTGATCAGGCCCCAGGTCAAGGGTCTGGTCCAGCTTGGCCCTCTTCTCCATCAGCTGACGGTTGAGGTCATTGAGGAGGGATTCCTGCTCAAGCTTGATACGAGTAGCTTGGTCAGTGGCGCGTTTGATGAGGGTCTTGTTATCAGACCCTCCCGTCATCAGTTCGATGAGTTTCTTCATGTTTGTGTGAATGTATACGCATTGTGCCCGGTGTTTGATACAACGGACCTAGCGCATACATGTTTCTATACCACAAAAATAAGCATGATTACGTATATAATAGGTAAAAAGAAGGGGGTACATATTTCACCCCCTTCTTTTTATGATGGCATTACTAAATCATCATCCTCAGGATCTACTTCAGCTCCAATCTCTTCACACATCTCGTCCCATTCAGCATCAGTCATTCCTGTTAACAGAAACTCTCGCTCAGAAGCAGATAGGTGTGGACATAGATTCTGGATATGATCCTTACCATTGATGAAGTCCTGGTACTGCTGCTCAGAGATCGGAATCTCCAAAGTCCTCACCACACCCGAGTATTGGCTTTTTCTCGTTATTTGCATGATTCAATTTTGTAAATACAGGATCTTTATGGATAGGAAGTAAACCAAACCTGTTATTGGTGTATACTATTCTATCACTTATCAGAGGTGGTGCGTCCTCAAAGTGTTTACGGAAGTCATCAATGATAACAAAATCTGTGACTTCCGGGTGATGGGAAAGCCATCTCATGATCTCTTTCCATCGTGGACCTGTGATTGGAGTCGCCCAATCCTCATGTATTAGATCCTTAGGTATACCAGCAGAAAGCCACTCCATGACTTCATCTTGGTTGGAAGTGCCTTCGTATGTATTTATCTTTCTAAGATCAGACGACACAACAATTAGCGCCTCAGTTTCCCGGCACCATTCTGCAAGCATTTGAAGCTTGTTACGATCAAACTCTGGTGCAGGTATGATTAAGCGGTCATCATCTTCTAAAGAAGGAATAATACGTACTACACCATCAAAATCAAGAAACACTATCTTTGTCTTCATCGACATGCCTTTGAAGGTTTTTACGTATCTGTTCAATCTCCTCGACTGGCATAATGTTCGCATAAGGCCCTATCTGACCAAGTAATATATTACGCCAATTCTGAATCTGAGATTCGGTGAGTGGAGTCCACTCGTCTGGTTTGAGACCTGAAAAGTCTCCAGGTTTTCTTTCTTCCATACTAAAGCAGTTTCAAGTTGCCTGTGATTTCATCCACATCTTCAGCCCAAGCAGGACCGAATGCTGCGCATGTAAGTGTTGGTACACCATTGAACTCAGTCTTACCTGAATCAGTAATGGCGCAACAAAGAACGCCTTTGTCTTGCGCTTGTTTTACCAATGTCAGCAGCTCTTCTTCTGAATCACAAGACACGCAGATCTTGGTGAATGAATTCTCAAGCCAGTGACATTCAGGGGAATCCGCACGCAGTTCTGCACGCATTTCCATGACCTCCCCGTCCAGTAAATTATACTTACGCCTGTCTATGAGCTTTAGTATTGCACCCATAGACGCATGAGCAGCTTGCGCTGCTATCTTGCCTTTACGCATGTTTAAATCTTTGCGTATGACAATTACTTGTTTTGATTCTTTAGTATTAGACATTATACTCTATTTTCTAACTGCTTAAATTCTAACAATAGTTGATACACTCTTTTTGCCTCCTCAATCGTTTTCAATTCTAAGGTGTTATACTGGTAACCTAGAAATTGTGATAATCTGTGGTATACATAAGATTTAGTATATTGTTTACTCAACCATAAAGGGTCAAGTAAATTATGTATACGTTTCATGGCATTTCTTAATTCTGGCGAAAGAATATTACCTAGAGGCTTTGTAGATGTTTTTGATTTACTACAACACCCTACATAATTGTTACACCATCTACATATCCAAAACGGTAAATTGTGAAGATGTTTATTTGCAGGAAAAATTTCTTTACCTGTGATGAGATCTGCTTCGATATATCTATTACAAGAGCAACACCATATCATCAATGATTTTCTCATGTATAATAATACATAAATAATGGTGCTCCGGAAAGGATTTGAACCTTCGACC
>SSFP01000064.1 GCA_008015455.1 Polynucleobacter sp.
CGCCAACGCCATGAATGACATACGTAATGGTACTGGTTCTGGAAAAAGTATCATGGGCGATGTTATGTCGGGCTTGGATCAAACCATGCCCGAAAGTGAAGCTGATGCACGAAACTGGAATGCTCGTATCACGCGAGCTGCAGCAGGTGAACGTGCTGGAGGTATATTGAGAAATGCGTTGTTTGATTTACCAGACACACCAACCCCATGGGAGTCACATCTCAGAAGGATGGTTACGTCATCGGTGATGCCGACAACAGAATTGACAATAAGCCGACCAAGTAGAACCATGCTGTCAAAGCATGCATTCACATCAAAGCATTCACATTTGCGCACACCATTCGATCCAGGTGTGATTCCCAAAAAAGGTATCAAGACTATCGTAGTTTGTGTTGATACGTCTGGTAGCATTGGCGAAACGATGCTTAAGAGGTTCTGTGCAGAGATTCAACAGATACGTAACAAAGTTGGAGCGCGTATCGTGATTATCTCTTGTGATGCTGCAGTTCATCAAGTCATTGATATACCACGACACAAATCGTTGGTTCAGGCCATGACGGAAGTGAACTGGGAGCTAAAGGGAGGTGGTGGAACGGATTTTAGACCAGCGGTTGCTGAAGCCGAAAAAGTGGCTGGGGCAGCTTGTATTGTCTATCTCACTGATATGATGGGTCCGTATCCTGATAAGTGTTCGAAACCTCTAATATGGGCTGCCACATGTGATCCTTCTGGCAAGCCACCGTGTGGAAGAGTAATCATGTTGAGAGACGTTTAATGGGAGACATGCTGCAACATTCGAAGAACTCCGCCGAAAAGTTCGGCGGAGTTCCTTCGGATTATTTCGCTATTCATGAGTTGATGGACTTGTCCAAGATCTTTCTGGGAGACTGGAGACACAGGGCCTTGTTCCACAACACATTCGGAATACATATGATGGAAAAGCACATTGTAGGTCCTACATTTGTGCGTAAGTCGGATGGTGTTGAGATGTGCACTAGAACTGTAGTTTCAGCACATATTATGGAAGACATAGGAGTTCTTCCAACGCCAGCTGAGTTTCTCCGTGAGATGCCCTTGAGGGCATGGATGTCTAAGGTTGATCCAAAGACACGAGACAGAATGCAGAGGATGTCCATTGCTGGGTCCTCTGAACCGTCAAACATTGATGAGGTTATCACATGGTATCCGTTTCCTGAAACCATGCCAAAAGAACCTGCATCGTATTTAATACAAATGGAAACACCAACAGGCTTGTACGTATTCCAAGCATTGTATATGGTTGAGATGAATCGTTTTGTTATTGCTATGAGTAAGGAAAAAAATGACATATCTGATTCAGTTCGTTTTTGGGCTAAAATGCCAATAGGTCCCAAAACTCCAAAATAGCCCAAACTTGTTTGACAAAACGTTTCATTAAGAATACAGATGACCATCCAGCAGATTTTTTAAAATAGGATGTGATTTATGAAACGTATCGTTAAATACATAGCCAAAGACGGGACCGAGTTTGATTCTTCAGAAGAATGCAATGAACATGACCGTAAAGTCAGGTTCGTGAATGCTATAGCTAAGTTTGTTACCGACAAGCTAGCAGAAATAAGTGATGAAGATCTAGCCCAAATGTCCCGGGTATGGGAGATTGTATTTAACGATCCTGCGGCTATGATAGCCGTTGCTGAAGCTGCTCAGGAGCCTAAGCGAAGAGGTCGTCCGAAGAAAAAGAAAATTACTATTCCCGTTGGGGTATCTACTGAAATCAGTAAAAATTCAGTTGATATAAAACCTGAATTAACTAAAACTACAGTTAATTCGGAGAATGTGAAACCGAGTAAGGTTGAGGAGCCTGCGACAGCTGTAAAGCTGCCAGTGGTACCAAAATCTTGGAGATCAATACCTCCTTCACTTCAAACCCAACTCAATAAGTAACATGTCAAATAAGAACAACCAAGATTGCAGACTGTATGTTGGCAATATTGACTTTCGCATGACGCGAGAAGATGTGGAGGATCTATTTAGCAAGGCGGGTGATGTCGTTGATGTTTACTTCCCAAAGAATGAAGATGATCCTAGACCTCATAAAGGATACATATTTATTCAAATGGGTGATGCTGAGCAGACATTAAAAGCCATAAGACTTTTCCATCAAACATTTGACAACTACGAGCGCGAGCTAATTGTGCGCCTAGCTGACTTTCGTAGAAAGCCACGCAGAAGTATGAATAGAAAAAGTGATAGCAATCGTCATGAGTAAACTACAAGATCTTAAAAGAGTACATCAAGATAAACCTTTCTACGCTAGAGACGGAGGTGGGTTAAAATCTAAAGTTGTACTACCCACTAAGTCGTCGAGGCTTGGTGAGGATCTGTCGACGAGACCTTGGCGAGTTCAGCTTCTTGTTCAGCCGTCTGAGATTATCACCGCATATATCCCGGTGATTTATTATGTGCGTGGAAGAAACCCGCATGTGGCCTGCACAATGGCCCATCAGTTGTGGCATAAGTGGGAGAAACATGAAAAAGGGATAAATACTCCATATCCTGATGTAGTAGAAATGGGGTACGCTGAATGTATTGATGAAGATGATTTTTCTTCTGCATGGGGTGAGGTTCGTAAGTACCAGTTAAACAGTAGGTGTGCCGGTTCACCTGAGGATCCCATGGGCTTCACTTGTCTGGGGAGGACTGACCTATGAGCAAGGTATTACATCAATATTTAATACCACCAACAATACTTAACCCCAGTGTTGTTGAAAATCTTGCCAAGCTTCAGGATTGGTCAGAACGAATGCGCGTGGAGTGTGGTAGACCTGTGTACTACACATGTATAGTCATACCTGAAGGTTGCTATACACAGTATGAATTCATGAGAGGTGTTTCAACTGCGTTTGCCTCCTCATCCGACAAAGAAAGAATAACGCCTGGAGGTCGGATAAAGAATGGATTCGTGGAGGGTATTCGCACTGAGGATCGATTCATTGCGATCCGAATTTTAGATAGCTCCGGGGAGCTTGCTTATGAGAAAGCAACATCGCAATTCTTCCATTTAGAAGAAGGTGGTTTTGAAGTTGCTGACGTTCTACACTGTCACGAGGCGGGGATAAAACACGCTGTAATGTTAGGTAACCATTTGAGTGGAGCACAACATGTTAAAGGGTTACTAGTGACACCTACCGATCAGAGCATACGTAACATACTGAAAGGTAATAAAAATGCTCCTTCTTTTGAAGTGTTGTATTTAATACAAAAATCTGATGAAGACACGAAAGAAACATCAGGTATTCTTGTATTTGATTTTGCAGGTAGATTTGGTAAAGATGATAAGTCTACCGCTTTAAATAAGATTGCGGAGTCAGGTCATCGTGTAGCAGATGGTACTGAATCAAAAATAGACTACATTGTCGCAGCAGAATCAGTTTTGAAAGACGAAGGATCCATGACACTGAAGATGAATCAGGCCTTGTCAAAAGGCGCAAAAATCGTTTCATGTAATGACCTTGGTTCAATACTCAACACTCAACCAAATTAATACAATGCCTAGAGGACGTAAAAGAAAAGAGGAAAGTGCAACCGCTCCTGCGGCTGTGCAGGAAACACCTTCAACATCAACTACTACAGTTGATGTCACACCTGAAACCCCAAAAGAATCTCCAGCAGTCGTAACAGTTACTCCTGTAGCAGAAGTCGTTACAGTAACTGAAGACACTGCCAAGGTTGAACCTGTGCCTGCGGACATTCCTGTGGCAGCTCCTGCACCTTCTGAAGAAAAAGCTAAAAAGTATGTGCAGGCTGTCGACTCAAATGGTCATGTTCGAAAGTTCTATGACTATTTTGATACGCCAACAAATAGAGTCAAGGTCACTAGACTCTTGCAGGCAAAAGGGATTTCTGTTAAGGAATTTGTAAACTCCTAAAACATGAACTGTAAAGAGCTAGCCAAAGAAATACTTAATGAAATAAATACTGCTTCGGGGGCCAAGAATCAAAAGGCCGCTGAAGCAGTGCTGGCTAGACGTCTACGTACAATGTTTGATATAGGGTCACGCACCCATGATGATGTAGTAATAGCGGTCTACATGGATTGTGGTGTTCCTAAAAGCGCGTACGTTAACAGGAAGGATATGCTAGAGATCAGAGTCGTTGTATTAGATGATCCTAGTGTTATCGAAGATGACAAGATTGATACAGCAGAGTACTATGAAGACCGTGTGGTTATGGGAGTGCTAAAACCAGAGCTTCATCATGACACACGCAGCTTACTAGAACTTATTGATTAATAAGTATGAATCAATGTATCGATAAACAAGGAGTTGTTGTTCCTGACGATTACCTTGTTAAAATTGCCAATGAATGGATGCGATCTGTTAAGATGACAGGTTCCGCTATACTTGCGGTTTCAAAAAAAGCATTATTCATTATCGGCAAAGATAACGACCCCTACAAGTGGGTATGCTTCTGGGATCCCACAACACATTCAGTCCTAGGAGGAACTGGAGTTGTGAGATTTTACGATTGGGGGTCTATACCGAAAAGATTGAGAACATCTATTCGGCAGACCTTCAAATTATGGAAGATGCAGATGCAATTCGATGATTGATAGTAACGAAACGCTTCTACGGTTTATACCGGGAGGCAACTCAAAGCTTGATAAGGACATATGGTCCTTTAGCCTGCCAGCAGGCTGGTCATGTCCAGGAGCCAAATCCTGCATGACAAAAGTAGATCCAGAAACAGGAAAAATCATTGATGGTACTTACCAAAAGTTCCGTTGCTTCGCAGCAGTGGATGAGGTTAGACCCAATGTCAGAGATATAAGGTGGCGTAACTACAGACTGCTCATTGAAGCAAACTCTGTAGAAGGGATGTCCGACTTAATAATTCGAAGCTTTCCTAAAGGAGTCACCAAAATGCGTGTTCATGTATCAGGTGATTTCTTCAACCAAAACTATTTTGATGCTTGGATGATAGCAGCCAAGCACTTCAAACAGTGTAAATTCTATGCATACACTAAATCACTGCATCTAGTTCAAAAGAGGATAGACAATAATACCATACCATCAAACTTTGCTATAACATTGAGCGAAGGCGGTGCATGGGATGATCGTATAGACACGTTACGTACTATTGCTGAGGATATGAAACGTGGTCTGGGGAAAAGCAAAGTAGTTTTTCACCCGGATGAGGCAGCTGCCAAAAACTTGCCGATTGACCATGATGATAGTCATGCACAAAGTGGTGATCACGAATTCGCACTGTTACTGCATAGCATTCAGCCAGCTAATTCAGAAGCAGCCGAAGCCGTGAAGCTAATGAAACGTCAAGGAATCAAATTTTCATATGCAAACAAATGATAAACCAGACGAGACGAAAGTCAGCATGACAAAACCTGATGAGATTGCTTTAGCTCAGTTTCGCCGAAGCGTTAACAGCAGGAATGCCTGGGATGTATCTGACCAGGTAAGTTATAACAAAGGTGAGAAGACATGGGACGTGCACCGCAAAGACCCACGAGGTCAAGTGGTGATCGATACGTTTCATTTCAGCTCAGAGGAGGTAGCGAACATTGCAATAAATCATGCGAAAAGTATGAGGATTTGACATATGTCATTAACATGGAAGGAGAGATTCTCAGCTCTCTCCGCTAGAACAAAAGGTGTCCTTAAAACAGGACAAGGTCTGTTTGACCGTGTAGCCACAGAAGATGCTGCTAAGTTAAACAAAATACAACGTTCAACCCCAAACATACAGCTACGTGCCGTAGACAGAGATCGGCCAGTAGTTGAAGCTTTGGTGGCGGTGTCGTGGCGTGGGAGTATCATATCCATACCACGTATCATTCTACCAAACAATGGACGCGAAGGATACACAGTTTTCGCTTTAGACGAAAAAGGTGTTCCCAGGAAGCCCATCCCAACTACGAAGCCTACCATCATAGGTTTCATGGACTGGGTGCATCTTGAGGATAAGAAGTGTAGTCATCAAAAGACGAGGTGGGCCATACTCAAAGCCTACCGAAACCACCATACTACTTCTTGGCCTAAGCCCCAAAACCC
>SSFP01000015.1 GCA_008015455.1 Polynucleobacter sp.
AGGACCCACACGTAATCAGGGTGGGATCAATACGAGACGCTGAAACCGCAGGACTCGCTATCCAGGCGGCGCTTACAGGTCACTTGGTGTTCTCTACTATCCACACCAACACAGCAATCGGTGTGGTTACACGTCTACTGGATATGGGTATCGAACCATACCTTATTGCACCGACGCTAAACCTAGCCATTGGTCAGCGATTGTCACGATCGATAGCAGAAGGGTGTGCATCTCCACTTGAGATGACGCCAGGGTTAACAGCAATGCTTGAAGGGCAGTTTGCGGATTTGCCTGAGGAATTTAAAAAAGAACTACCACTAGACAAACCTCTATCGGAAGCAAAAGCAAGTAAAGATAGTACCACTGGGCTCAAGGGGCGTATTCCAGTGTTTGAGGTGCTTACATTTGATGATCAAATTCAAGAAGCAGTTTTGCACAGCAAGGGTGAAGAAGAGATGTGGAAACTTGCTCGAGCAAAGGGATACATGACTATGAAAGAAGACGCAATCATCAAGTCGATAAACGGAAAAATTCCATTTGTGGAAATAAATGAATTGTAATACTAAAAACTACTATATACTGAACCTATGAACTACGACTCCGAACTTAACGATCTAGTACTTACCCTTGTAAAGGAAGGTGGGTCTGATATTCACTTTACAGTAGGGACATTTCCGACACTGCGTATCAATGGTGAACTGATCCCACTTACTCGAAAACAAGAATTGACTGCTCAAGACACTGTTGGCTTTTTGCGTGCGATGGTAGGCGAAAAACCCTTTACTGACTTTGTCGTAAAGCAAGAGCTAGATTTTTCATATGAACACGGCAAAGAGTACCGTCTAAGAGGCAACGCTTCATTCCAGCGTGGAGTCGTTTCTATTGCGCTTCGTCTTGTGCCAAAGGCTCGTTCAATACAAGAGCTTAATTTGCCGGAACAGCTCGTGGAGTTTTCACGAAGAAAGCAAGGGTTCTTCCTGGTTGTTGGTCCTGTTGGACAAGGGAAATCTACCACAATCGCTGCGATGATTTCTCTTATTAATCAAGAATCAAAGCGACACATCGTAACCATCGAAGATCCTATTGAGTTTCGCTTTGAACAAGACAAGTCTCTGATTGAACAGCGTGAGGTTGGTATCGATACAAAAGACTTTGCTACAGCACTTCGCCACGCGTTTCGTCAGGATATGGATGTGATCATGATTGGAGAGATGCGTGACAAAGAAACTATTTCAGCTGCTGTTACCGCTGCTGAAACAGGTCACCTTGTACTTTCTACACTTCACACAAACAGTGCAGCACAAACAGTTGATCGTATCATCGACTCGTTCCCAGGGGATCAGCAGGGGCAAATTCGCGCTCAGTTAGCTTCATCACTTATCGGTATTTTTTCACAGCGACTTATTCCACGAGTTTCTGGTGGAATGATTCCAGCTTATGAACTACTCATTAACACTCCTGCTGTTGCAAATCTTATCCGTGAAGGTCGTACACAAGAAATTGATGTTCTTATTGAAACTGGAACAAACGAAGGGATGATTGATCTAGATAGATACTTGGCAGAACTTGTGCGTAGAGGTGATGTTCTCAAGGATGTTGCTCATCAATATGCGCACAAGCAGACCATATTTGAGCGGCTTATTTAATATATGATTTTTCACTACATTTGCGTATCTCAAGACGGAACAAAGCTAGAAGGCAACATAGATAGCCTCAACTTTGATACTGCTGTAGCAGATCTTCAAAAACGCGGACTCACAGTTGTTCGTCTTGATGAAAAGAAAGGAGACGTTGAGGTTGGGTCACTTCACTTTGCGTTTAAGAAAAAAGTAGAACAAAAAGATATTGTTATTTTTTCACGTCAGATTGCTACGCTTTTTGAAGCAGGGGTGTCTGCACTCAAGGCATTTCGTTTGCTTGCGGTTGAAAACGATAACCCAACCCTAAAAGAACAGTTGACTATTGTATCTGACGATATAGAACGAGGAACATCACTTTCAAACGCTCTTGAAAAACAACCAAACCTCTTTACGTCATTTTATGTAAACATGGTCATAGCTGTAGAAGAAAGTGGATAGCTCAACCAGACGTTTCTATACCTAGCGGATTATCTTGACCGAGAGTACGAACTTCGCCAAAAGACAAAAAAAGCGCTGACGTATCCAATCTTTGTTATTGCGACATTTATCGTTATCATGATTGTGATGTTCGTGTTTATTATTCCTAAAATGTCAGCAATGTTTGCAGAGCAGGGGGCGGAGCTACCGCTTGTTACTCGGATAGTTCTCGGTATTTCTGATTTCTTTCTTAATTACGGATTGTACTTGCTACCTCTTTTGGTTGCTGGTGGATGGTTCTTATACCGATACTCAAAAACTCCAGAAGGTGGTTACAAAATCGATACGTGGAAACTCAAAATTCCCGTTATTAAAAATCTCTACCAAAAGATTTTCTTGGCACGTCTTGCAGATAACATGAACACGATGCTCACCTCCAGTGTACCTATTGTGCGCTCGATTGAAATCACTGCAGAAGTCGTAGACAATCTCTATTATCGAGAGCTTCTCCTTCGTGTTTCTAATAAAGTTCAAAATGGTACAGCTTTTTCAAAAGCTTTGTATGAAGAAGAATCTATTCCAAATATCCTTATCCAGATGGTGCGTATCGGTGAGGAAACAGGTGAGCTTGGTTATATTCTCAAAAATCTTGCAACGTTTTACAAGCGTGAAGTAGATACTGCAATCGATAACGTGATAGGTCTCATTGAACCAGCAATGATTGTAGGTTTGGGTCTAGGGGTGGGGGTATTGGTTGCATCAGTGCTTCTTCCAATGTACTCGCTTTCTTCTGCTATCGCCTAAATCGCATAAACGTATACGGTTCTATCCACATATGTAGGGTAAATGTCTTGCACCTTGGCTGTGTTTAGACGTATACTTGATATATCTATTAACAAGATAGAATTACCAATTAGTTTTTTTTCATGTCACACACATTTTTCTCATCAAAAGTCCGAGGGTTTACGCTCATCGAACTTCTTGTGGTTATCGCTATTATCGGACTTCTTTCAACAGTTATCGCTGCACCTATTCAGAACGCCCGCAAAAAAGCTCGTGACGCTAAGAAGGTTGCTGAAATGAAAGCAGTGCAACTTGCACTTGAGCAGTACGCTGAAGCAAACGGTGAATATCCTGTGGACCTTGCAACACTTACCACAGGTGGATATATGCCTGTTCTTCCAACGTATGCCGGGACATCTGTTCCTGTTCGTGATCGTTTTGCATACGTTGTATATTCAGGTACTCCTACTGGTGGCGCTGCTCAACGTTTTGGGTACCACCTTGGTGCTCACCTCGAAACGTTCGGACCAGCGCTCGACACAGATCGTGACTGTACAGGTATCACTCTCGGTACATCTATCACACCTCCTGCATGTGGATCGTTTAACACAGCAGTTGCTGCTACGTTTTCATATCCGACATGGGTCGTAGGTATGATTGGTACAGCAACTAACGCTGACTTTACTGGAGCAGATGTTGGAACAACAACATGTACTGCTGTTACTGATTGTATCTTTGACGTAACAGGGCAGCAATAAGCTCCTAGCTCGTTTGTACTGTGGTTTATCTCCTTTCGTTTTTCTATGGTGCTGCGCTCGGTAGCTTTGTAAATGTTATTGTACAGAGACTACACATCGCACCCATTCTAAACGGAAGAAGCAAGTGTCTGTCGTGTGGAGAAAAAATACATTGGTTTGATCTCGTCCCTGTTGTTTCCTATCTTGTTCTTCAGGGAAGATGTAGATCATGCAAGCACCGCTTTGGCGTAGAGAATCTCATCGTAGAGGTTCTTTACGGGGCGGTGTTTGTGCTTGTGTACAGCATGGTGCTCTCCGGTCTTGGTATCGGTGTGGAATCTATTAGTTGGCTTGCATATTACTCACTGTTGTTTATTTCTCTTGGGGTGATGGCATTGTACGATTTGAAGCATACATACATTCCGCTTTCATTTTTTGGTGGCTTCCTCGCACTATGTGCAGCTATGATGGGTATGAAGTTGCTTCATGAGGTTTCTCCTGATACGATTTTTGGTCCTATTGTTGTCGCTGTTCCATTCCTTGTTATCTACCTCATAACTCGTGGTAAAGCTCTTGGGTTCGGAGATGTGCTCATGTATATCGCGGTCGGTGCATTTTTTGGTGTAGCGCAAGGTCTAGCAGTGCTGTTGCTATCTGTATGGTTAGGGGCTTTAGTCGGAGGGGTTTTGCATATCGCACAACGTAAAAAATATTCACTCACATCTGGGATTCCCTTCATTCCTTTTATTGCTTGTGTGTTTGTTATAGTACTATTCACAGATATTGATGTCTTCTCTATCGTAAGCTTGCTGCATTCTTGATACCATAAGGATATGTACAAGCTTCCTCGAATTTCGGTCAAGCGTGGTTTTACCACGATAGAACTCCTTATGAGTATGCTTATCATGGGTATTTTGACATCTGTTGTACTCGCCGACTATCCTGATTCTGCTACACGTATCAATCTAGCGAATATTTCTCATTCATTAGCATTGTCTGTACGCGAAGCGCAAGTGCGAGGTAGTGCTATTGACTCAGCAAGTAGTACGGTCGGTGGGTATGGTGTATATTTTGATACGATTGAGCCAACACGTTTTTATTTGTATGGAGATCTTGCTAATGGAAATGTTCTTAATGGGATTCAGCTCGGTAACGGTTTGTACGACCTAACTCCTTTTGACGAAACGCAGTCGATAACAAATCTCCTTAAAAATTTTAGAATCACTAAGTTGTGTGTCGGTACAGGGTTTCCGTTTGCGTCTTGTAACAATGTAACAGAAGGTGCAGTGCCTGCGATTGAAAATATCACCATCTCATTTATCCGACCTAATCCAGAGCCAAAAATATATATAAATAGAGAAACATCTACAACATATAGTGCTGCATGTGTTGAAATAGTTTCTCCGCGAGGGGGTGGATCAGGGCATGTACGCTCCGTTCATATATTTGCTTCAGGGAGGATAACAACATCTCAAGTTGGATGCCAATAGCCTATGACACTCTTTACTCATTTTAAGCAAAACCCTCGAGCTTTTACGCTTATTGAGCTTTTGGTTGCCTCATCTATTTTTTCTGTGGTGGTTATTATTGCAACAGGGGCACTTTTTTCTGCTCAAAATGTTAACACAAGACTTCAGCAGACGCATATTATTCTAGATGGTATCAATTTGAGTCTTGAGTCTATTGTGCGAGATATTCGTTATGGAGCTGTGTTTCATTGTGGGCAAACATACAATGAAACAGACTTTGAAAAACGTAAAAGTTGCCCGCTGAACCTTGCTCCACTGAGTGTTCCTGGAAAAGCCCTTGTGTTTAGATCTGCGCGAAGTGTGAGTCCGTATGACCGTGAAGCGTATTATATAGAAGAGGGATCTATTTATAAAAACATATGTACAGCTACAGGTGCAACCTGTACATGGGGAACACCGCTTCAGATAACTGGAGATGATGTGGTTGTAGATACACTTTCTTTTTTTGTGACTGGTGCACACACCTCAACAGGGGGATCAAATGATGTAGGTGGAGATACCGATTCAACACAACCGATTGTCACTATTGTGATCGGAGGAACAACGGTTGCGACAGGTAAAACACAACAAGTAAAGTTTCGTGTGCAATCAACAGCGACAACGAGAAGTCTCGACAACTAACACTGTATGAAAAACATATTCCACACACGTAACCAAAAAGGATTCACGCTTATAGAGACATTAATCTCAACGACAATTATTATGCTCGTTATTCTCGGCCCTCTATCAGTTGCTATTTCTTCGTCTGCATATGCAAAAAATACGAAAGATACCATCATCTCCGTATACCTTGCCCAAGAAGGTTTGGAGCTTTTACGGTTCAAACGAGATAGTATCTTTTTGGAATGTTTGAATGGTCTTGTGACATG
>SSFP01000002.1 GCA_008015455.1 Polynucleobacter sp.
TGCCTATTCAGGCCGCTGCTTATTGTCTGGTTACTTTAACCACCGCGACCCTAATCAAGGTACTTGCACAAATTCTTGCCGCTGGGACTACAAAGTTGCCAAGGCTAGCGAAGATCCTACCGGAGACATTTACCTTCTTGAAGAAGGTAATCGCCCAGGTGAGTGGATGCCCATCGAAGAAGATATGCATGGCACTTATATTCTGAACTCTAAAGATTTGCGTGCCATTGAACACGTGCAACGTCTAACTGAAATGGGGATTGACTCATTCAAGATTGAAGGTCGCACCAAGTCACCTTACTACGTGGCAAGAACTGCTCAAGCCTATCGTTCCGCCATTGATGATGCAGTGGCAGGTCGCCCATTTAATCCTGAGCTATTGGGTCATTTAGAAGGTCTAGCTAATCGTGGTTACACAGATGGTTTCTATGTTCGCCATCACGACCAAGATCACCAAAACTATTTACGTGGATTCTCTTTATCAGGTCGCAGCCTTTACGTTGGTAATGTGGTGGATGTGGATGAAGCTAGACAGCTTGTCAAAGTAGAAGCCAAGAATAAATTTGCTGTTGGTGACAAACTAGAAGTTATTCAACCGAGTGGCAATACCGATATTGTGATTGAAGAAATCTTCAACACCAAAGGTGAAGCCATGCGAGTTGTTCCTGGCGCAGGTTATACCGTTTGGGTGAAATTACCACTTTCTTCTAATGGAGCGTTCCTAGCACGCTATACAACTCAGGAAAATGCGTCGAAGTTAGAGCAAATTCCGATTATGGAAGCTTGATCTGAACAACTTAGTGAACCTAGCTAGCGACTCGAGTGACTTTTGCTGCGTGTTGGCATACTAATTGCATCATCTAGAGCATGACATTAAAAGTTGCCCTCACGCATATCACTCATTATGAGTACAGTGAAGAAGTCCAGCTTGGACCTCAATTGATCAAGTTAAAACCTGCGCCCCATTGCAGAACCCATATCAATGATTATCAACTTCTGATAAGTCCTCAAGACCATCAAATTAATTGGCAACAAGACCCTTACTCTAATCACATTGCAAGAGTTGTTTTCCCAAAGAAAACACAGTCGCTTGAAATTAAAGTTGAACTGACTGCCACATTAAATCCGATCAATCCTTTTGATTTTTATTTAGAACATTCGGCTGAATATCACCCATTCAGTTACGAACAGTCTATTAATAACGGTCTTCAGCCTTACTTAAAAGTAACAAATACAGGTGATCAATTTGATGCCTTTATTAAGAAGATACCCCAAGAGCGAAGACGGACCATTGAATTTATTGTTTTCATTAACCAGCTTATTTTTAATAAAGTGAGTTATTTGATTAGGCGAGAGCCCGGAGTTCAAAGTGTTGAAGAAACTCTCACAAAATGCTCTGGATCTTGCAGAGACTCATCTTGGCTAATGGTGCAAATTTTTAGGAAATTAGGCTTAGCTGCAAGATTTGTTTCTGGGTATTTGATTGAAGCAAAACCTGAATGGCACAACCTTAATAGCCCGAGTCTCACTCAAGAAAATATTGCAGAACTCCATGCTTGGTGTGAAGTCTTTATACCTGGTGCTGGCTGGGTTGGTCTTGACCCCACCTCAGGGCTACTGGCAACTGAGGGGCATATTCCGCTAGCTTGCACACCAGAACCAGCAAGCGCCATGCCCATCGATGGGGAATTAGATATTTGTGAGGTGCGTTTCACGCACCAAATTAGTACGCGACGCCTATAAATAGGCGATCAATTAATTCTGACTAACCAACTCAAAGTGCTCGACTACTGGCGGTTGCAAGAAGAACGGTCCCACATGACTGCGCCAACGCGGGAATGCCTCTGACTCTCTAAAGTCAACTGTGTGGTTTTCTAGCGTTTCCCAATAAATCATCAAAATATAACGACCTGGCTTCTCAATTCCTGCATTGAGTTTATAAGCATGGAATCCCTTAGCAGGTGCAATCGCATCAGCAATACCAGCGGCAACAGCTTTTTCGAAGTCAGCCTTCTTGGCTGGATCAATACTGATATCAACAATTTCTAAAATCATTTCAACAATCCTTATAAATTACTTAAACCAAGTATAAGTAGCGATACCTAAAATCGTGAGAGCTAGGGAACCCAATAAATGAAGTCCAATGGTGAAGAAAGCTCTTACATATGAACCCGCCTGCAAAATGGCAACAACTTCAGCACTAAAAGTTGAAAAGGTTGTTAAGCCTCCTAAAAACCCAGTAATGACTAGAAGCTTGAGTTCAGAAGGCAATCCTGCCTGAGCCTCAAAGTAACTAGTAGCTAATCCCACCAAATAAGCGCCCACTAAATTAGCCAACAGAGTACCCAAAGGCATTGTTACCCAAAGAGCATTAAACCCCAATGCTAGCAACCAGCGCGACACAGCGCCTATCGAGGCACCTACACTGATAGCAACAATCGAAGAAAACATAGCGTCCTATAAATTTAGTTGGTTGAGCTTGATCGCTCAACAGCTTTAATTTAACCTATTTTCAAGGTTCAGACCATATTCTGAATATGGAGATCAGAGTAGATTATGCTTGAGGTATGAATATAAATATTTGCGTATTTTGTGGCTCAAAAGATGGGGACAACATCAATACCCTAGCTAAAGCGGGTGACTTGGGGCGCGCATTGGCAAGCGAGCAGTATGGAGTTGTTTTTGGTGGTGGACGCTTTGGCTTGATGGGTAGTGTTGCTCAAGCCGCTATTGAGTCACAGGGTCGAGTGATTGGCATTATTCCTACAGGACTCACATCCAGAGAACCCGTTCAACAAGAATTAACTGAATTGTTTGTGGTCGATGACATTATTGAACGCAAGCGCCTGATGATTGAGCGATCTGATGCTTTTTTGGTTCTACCGGGTGGATTAGGCACCTTAGATGAACTTTTTGAGGTTTGGACTGGGCGGCAAGTTAAAGCTCACAATAAACCTATCATCATTGCCAACTGGGATGGGTACTATGATCAACTCTTAGCTTTCTTAAGAAAAGCTGACCAACATGGTTTCTTAAATGGTGATCATCTAGATGGCGTTGATATTGCAGAGAATGTTGAAGACATCATGCAGTTACTCAACCAATTTTTTAAGAAGTAAAGAAGTCATCGAAAGTAGTTATGCATATTAAATTTTTTGGCGCAGCTGGAGAAGTCACAGGATCTCGTCACTTATTAGAAGGTCAGACCCAAGGTCAACATTTTAAGTTTGTGATTGACTACGGCATGTTCCAAGGCGGCAGAGATGCCAACGACAAAAACCTAGAGGATCTTCCATTCAATCCAGCAGAACTGGATTTTGTGATCCTCACGCATGCTCATATCGATCATAGCGGTCTACTCCCCCGCCTAACTGCTCAAGGCTTCAAAGGAACCATCTATTGCACACCAGCTACAGAAGCTTTATTGAAAATTCTTCTACTAGATAGCGCGCATATTCAAGAAAATGATTTTGAACGCGCAGAACGCAAGCAAAAATTAGGTAAATGGCGCGGGGAGCTACCTACTGTTCTTTATAGCGTTAAGCAAGCAACAGAATGCCTGTCACAGATTAAACACTATGATTATGGGCAAGTGTTTGAACCTATCAATGGCATTCAAGCACATTTTAGAAATGCTGGACACATCCTAGGTTCTGCCATTGCAGTGATTGATGTTTTAGAAGATGGCCAATCTAAACGTATTGTCTCTTCTGGCGACTTAGGCATGTATGACAGACCGCTGATGCCTAACCCTGATGTGATTGAATCAGCTGATGTTTTATTAGTTGAGTCTACTTACGGCGACCGATTACATAGAGGTCTTCAAGAAACTGAAGATGAACTGGTAGAAGTCATCACTGAAACTATGAAACATGGTGGCAATATTGTGATGCCTGCATTTGCAGTGGGTCGCACGCAAGAAATTCTTTTACTACTGATTAATCTTGTCAAAAATGGACGTCTTCCCCATCTGAATATTTGGGTTGACTCTCCTATGGCAACAGCAGCGACTCATTTAACTGAAAAATATCTTGAAGACTTAGATGAAGAAGCGCAAGCCATCTTTGCTTGGTATAAAAAACACTCACACAGCTTAGATCTAAAGTTTGTTGCCGATGTTGAAGAATCTAAAGCCCTCAATAGAATCAAAGGTGGCGCCATCATTATTTCAGCGAGCGGTATGTGCGAAGCAGGTCGAGTAGTTCATCACCTCAGCTGGAATCTTCCTCATAGTCAAAATGCCATCATCATCACTGGTTTCCAGGCGATGGGCACCCTAGGAAGGCGTTTGGTAGACAAAGTTCCCATGGTTCGAGTGATGGGTAAAGAAGTAGCAGTTAGGGCATCCATCCATACCATCGGCGGCTTATCTGCTCATGCTGACCAAGCAGGCTTACTCAGATGGCTAAAAGGCTTTAAGAAAGCGCCAGGCAAAGTTTTTGTGATTCACGGCGAAGAGAATGCTGCAGCTAATTTTGCCGCCGTAATCAAAGAAGAACTGCAATGGGAGCACGTTGTGACGCCTCAAAAAGGCAATCTCTTCCCTTGCTGAAATAGCTAGGTACTAGCTAAATATTATTGAATAGCCTGGGCGCAAGCGTAAGCGCTAGCCCAAGCCCATTGGAAATTATGACCGCCCAAATGACCGGTGACATCTACGCACTCACCAATAAAGAATAATCCTGGATGTTGTTTGGACATCATGGTCTGCCCATCCAAGAATTTGGTGTCGACCCCACCCAGCATCACCTCAGCCTTTTTCCAGCCAAGTGTTCCAGCAGGTTTGACTGCCCATTGAGTTAACAAATCCTTGAGGGCTTGCCTATCTTTTTTGCCTACCTCTGCCCATTTACGACCTAAGAGATTTTTTTGTTCAGCGAATGATTTAGCTAATCGCTGAGGTAGAACCATACCAAGAATATTTTCAGTTAACTTGAGTCGATTGGCATCATCATTAAAAAGCTCTTCAGCATCAACATCACCTAACCAATTGATCTTGATAACCTCACCCTCAGACCAATAACTACTTGCCTGCAATATAGCTGGTCCTGATAAACCTTTATGCGTTAACAAGAGATCTTCATCAAAATGACAAATGCCATAGCGCTCACCTTTTTGACCAGAACTCACTTTAACTGGCACACTCAAACCAGATAACTCACTTAAATTAGCAAATTCATCAGAAGTAAATGAAAGTGGCACCAAAGCTGGGCGAATCGGCACCACAGGCAAATCAAATTGTTGAGCAATTTGTAGAGCAAAATCAGTAGCTCCAATCGCTGGAACTGGTAACCCGCCAGTTGCGAAGACCAAGGACTTTGCTTGCTCTACTCCATGAGATGTATTGACTTGCCATGATCCATCAGGCAATTTACTAACATCTTCGATTTTTACAGGATGGCGAATAGTCACACCACCTTTTTGGCACTCACTAAAAAGCATATCCACAATTTGCTTGGCTGAGACATCACAAAATAGCTGCCCCTTATGCTTTTCATGAAAAGGAATGTTGTAACTTTTAACCAAAGTTACAAAATCTTGTGGCGTATATTTAGATAAGGCGCTTTTAACGAAATGCGGGTTTTGCGAAAGAAAATTAGCAGGGCTCGAATGCAGATTAGTGAAGTTACAACGACCACCACCGCTGATCCTGATCTTTTCTCCAAGAACTTCAGCGTGATCCAGCACCAGTACTTTTTTGCCTAATTGCCCTGCAATACCAGCACAGAATAAACCAGCAGCACCAGCTCCAATGATGATGGCATCCCATGCTGATGAGGGCTGATTAGACATAAAAACTTTCTAGATCTTTAAATGAATGGGGTATTTTCTCACGAGACAGGCTTACTGAGCTGCCCCAATAAAAAAGCCGCAAGTACAAAGTATCTTGCGGCTTCGTCCAGCACAAGCTAATTAGTGATGCTTGCTATGATCATGACCAGGTTGACCATGTGCAGGAGGTTTATTGTCCATCACATGGAATTTCACCTCAACTTCACCAGCTTTTTCAAACTTCAACTTGATAGGCACCACATCACCAGCTTTTAATTGTTTATTAAGATCAATAAACATTAAATGAAGACCACCAGGTTTTAGTTCAACATTTCCTTTAGCAGGAATATCAATCGCCTTAACTTCACGCATCTTCATCACATTGCCTTCCATAGACATCGTGTGAAGCTCCATTGTTTTAGAAACAGGAGAGGAAGCTGACAATAACTTATCAGCACCGCCCTTGTTCTCAATCTTCACAAAGCCACCACTCATCTTTTGTGAAGGCACAGTTGCTCGTGCATATGGTTTTTCAAGCTTAAGATCACCAACTTTTACTTCATGGTTAGCCATTGCGGAAAAGCTTAATAATGAAGCTAAAACCATCATTGATCTAAGTAATTTATTCATTTGAATCTCCTGTTGAATTTTCAGTGTAATTCCAATTATTACCCCGCACAAGGCGGGGTAATATTCTCTTAATCAAGAGCAATCGTTGCCTTTAACCAAGCTGTACGACCTGGCTCGTTGACTCGAGTAGTGGGAACATAACCCAGATTGGTTACACTAGTTACATTACCAGTTCTGCTAATGAATTCAGCATAAGTCTTATCGAATAAGTTATCGATACCAGCTGAAATCGTAGTTCTCTTATCACGCTTATAAGTCGTATTAAGAGAGAAAATGCCGAAACCACCGGTTTTTCCAATATCGTAACCAGCGATACCGCCATTATTAGCATCATATTTATCCTTAGCAGCAACCAGCCTTAAAACACCGCCATGTGTAAATTTGCCCTCTTCATAATTCAAAGAAATTCTTCCTTCAAGCGGTGCAACTTGAGCCAAAGGTTGATTGGTTGTGTCATTTTTACCATGGGTATAGGCAACACTTGTACCTAACTTCCATTTAGGCATCAAATATTGAACTGCTGATAACTCACCACCATAGGTAGTTGCATCAATATTACTAACACCGGTTGAAGAACCGCCACTATAGGCAACCATGACATAATCTTTAATCTTGTTATAGAACAAAGAAGCAGACATTAGGCTTGAATCTATTTTCTGAATAACACCCAAATCTAATTGATTAGTCTTTTCAGTATTGAGCGTTAAAAACTGCTGAGTTGAGTTTGAAGAATTAGAAATTAATTCCCAATAATCTGGCATTCTTTCTGAACGACCTAAACCAATATAGCCTTTTGCATTTGAGATTGAAGATAACGTACCCTCGTATCTTGCAAATCCACTGAATAGATTATCTGATCGAGATTTTCCTCGCGTCGAACTAACCACGTTCATCATATTTGCACCTTCATTATCATAAGCTCTCCAGTGGTCCAGACGAACGCCACCGATCACAGAATCTTTATCCGATAAATTTTTAGTTAATTCGGTAAATACAGCCTGATTTTCTAACTCAGCATCAACATTGAATGGAGTCGAACCCATACTATCGCTCGAGTGCTTAGAAATTGAATAATCAAAACCTGTTTTAGCTTTTAGATTTGGAGCCAAATTTAAATCAAAAGTTAATCTTGATGCCTGAGTTTCATGACGAACACCCATAAAAGCACCTCCCATGGTGCCATCTCTTTGCATTACATGATCCACAAAATTATCTGATAATTGAAAATCAATTTTTTCAATCAAATCTGAAACATTCTTAATTTGAGACTTAAATGTGACGTTTTCTCTGAGGAATTTTTTACCGTCAACAGTTCTATCTGCATAATCAGCATAACCATTACTTCTTAGAGCAGTTAATTCAAAACGTTTGTTGTCATCTGGCGTTAAACCCAAAGTTGTTGAAGCGCTATATCTCGAATACTGAGAGTGCACTTTATTACCGTTACCATCTTTGTAGTCTTGTGAATGAGAGTTAGATCCAGCAAAGTTGACGAAGTAACCTTTATCACCTGTGGTGGCATCAACAATTTCATCATGACGACCAAAACTACCCACTAAGCCTGATGCATGCACGTCATAGCCAGGCTTGTCATAGGTTTTTTGTTCTTTTTCAAAACGAACAGTAGCTGCTGAGCCGTGTCCTGGATAAAGAACTGTTTGAGGACCTTTAACAACAGTCACCTTATCGTAAATCTCAGGGAAGATATAGGCTGTTGGAGCATCCATACGTCCACCACATCCACCAAAAATATTTTGATCATCTACCAAAATATTCACGCGTGAACCGCCCATGCCTCTGAAGCTCAATTCTCCATCAGTACCTGCTTTACGCATGATGCTAAAACCAGGGACTGATTTGAAAAAGTCAGCACCGTCGTGAGCCGGTAATGGCTGACGAGGAACCTTAGGGTCCATTTCAACTGTTACAGGAGCAGTCATCGGCGAAGCCGTGACAACCACATCATTTAAAACTGCTTCAGTAGCGAATGCGTTAGTCATCATCATCGATGTGACAACTGCGATCGGGGTTAATTTAATTAACTTCATTTTCTTCCTTAATAAAAAATTATTTTTTGTTGCGATTCTTAACAATGACGACATATCCGAGGATGGCTATTGAGAAATAGACTCCCCAGAAGATCAGTGCGCTTTTTAAATCTGACATTTTTTGATAAATCCTTAAGCTGCCAAAGAGATCAAAGATTGGTCAGAAAAAGTAAATTGATTTCTCAAGTTACCTCTTGCTCCTTGAACAGGAATTAAGATGCCTTGCTTTCTTAGACTATTGATGCAGCGAGAAACTGTTTCAATCGTTAAATCAGTGATCTCTGCTGTTTCTTTAAGAGGTGGCAAAGTTAAGTTGCCATGAGCCAAATTTTGATTAGACGGTTTAACTAGATTAATGAACCGAAGCACCCTCTCCATTGCTGTACCGCAACGTAATGAAACTACTTCTGTTTGACGTAGGCTTGATTTGATCAACTCTTCCGCTAGAGCTTCCGCCCAAAGCATGGTGGGCTCTTGCCAAACCGAAATTTCACAGTCAGTTAGCGCGTACACCTCAAATGTATAGGGCTTGCGCAAGAGCACCTCCGCCCCAAGTAAATCACCAGCAATCGCTAAATTAGCAAATAAGGCTTGGTGATTTCTGTTAGTTTGACTTAAGCGAATGGTGCCACTGACCACTTTATAAGCTGGACCATTTTGACCTGACATATAAATCAGATCTCCAGCCTTAAAACTCATTAATTTTTTCATGAAAAACTCGCATTAATTTTTATTGGGCACACGAAGTGCCTTACTCATCAGGAAGCCTGATGCCGAACTAAAAATTAAACGAGTGAGGGAGGTGCTCTAGAAGGGAGTGATACCCAAGCAAATAGAGGCTTAGGTGATTGGTAGAAAAGCTGTGGATATAACTGATGAGCTTCTGGTTGAGCAAAGCTCAATTCTGTATTAACAGGCAAGGCATAAGCACCATGCATCACACAATATGGGCAATGCTCCGTCGCTTTTGTTGTTTCAGCAGAATCTTGATCTGCGATGACAACTGTCATCTTCACACCAGTCGTCGTACAAACCTCGACTGCTAAACCCTTACCATCCTGAACAACAGAGATAGCCTGAGAAATTGAAGGCGCAAGTGAGCCCGTTAGGACAGCCAAAACGGCGACCCACTGGATCAATTGACGTTTAACAAAATTTCTCATTTGAGCTAATTCTATATGAATTAATCATTTTTTCATTTTTTCTCACTTTTCCTTGATCTATGTGGGGGTGTTTTTGATCAATTTGTCAGTCAGAATAAGGATTCTTGCCCTATCATTAGAAGATGTCTTCCGATCGTAGAATTGCACTTTTTGCTGATTTACACAGCAACTTAGAGGCTTTTGATGCCTGCGTTGAACACGCCCAAGAACAAGGGGCTACTGAATTTGTTTTTCTTGGTGATTTAGTAGGTTACAACGCTGATCCTGTGGCCATTATTGAAAAGGTTGCTGAGTTAGTTGATAAGAACAAAGCTGTGGCTTTGATGGGTAACCATGATGAAGCAGTTTTTGCAGACCACTCCACCAGAATGAATGCCCATGCATGGGCAGCGATTCAGTGGACACGCGAACAATTATCTGATGACCATGTCTCCTTTTTAAAAGGGCTACCTCTCATCCTCAAAGAGGAGGAGATTTGCTATGTTCACTCAACAGCAGCAAAGCCTGAAAAATGGTCATATGTCGATAGTGGCTTAGCTGCTTGGCATTGCGCTGAATCTGCTGGCACCACCTATACATTTGTGGGTCATGTGCATGAATCCACTGTTTACTACCAAAGTAGCGTAGGTAAATTGGTGAGATTCCACCCACACCCAGGTGAGCCCGTACCTATCTCTCGCCATCGTCGCTGGGTCACCGTGACTGGCTCTTTAGGGCAACCACGTGATGGCAACCCTGCAGCTAGTTACGCACTATTTGAACCCGATGAAGAAAGCATCACTTTCCATCGCGTCGATTATGACCACTACAAAGCGGCAGAAAAAGTTCATAAAGCTGGACTACCAGCTGAGCTAGCCACACGTCTTTTAACTGGTAAATAAAAATATCTATGGGCATTCTTAAAAATATCGAATCTATCAACGACATTTTCCAAGAAGGAAAAGAAATTGATGGCTTTGTTATTGGAGAAGAAGTTCATCGCGGTGGCATGGCTGTTTTATATGAAGCCACCAAAGAAGGTATTGACTATCCTATTCTATTAAAAGTACCTCGTGTTGGACGTGACCAACCAGTTGAAAGTTTGATCGGTTTTGAAACTGAATTAACCATCATGAAGGCTCTGAAGAGCCCTTATGTTCCGCGCCTAGCTGGCGCTGGCAATATGGCTAAAAAGCCCTATATTGCAATGGAACGTCTAGATGGACGCCCTCTTGATCAACTCATTGAAGAACAAGGTGGCAAGCTCTCAGATATTCAACAAACCATCGAGATTGTTTCTAACGTTGCGCTAGCAATTGCTAGCCTGCATGCTCAAGACATTATTCATCTAGATATCAAACCAGAAAATATTCTAGTTACTAAAGACAATAAAGTTGCCATTATTGATTTTGGTTTGGCGCATCACACTCACTTCCCAGATTTATTAGTAGAGCAAATGCGTAAAGGTGTTGGTTCAGCGCCTTACATTGCCCCAGAGCAGGTCATGGGCATTCGTAATGATTGGCGCAGCGATATTTTCGCTATGGGTGCCATGCTATATGAAATGCTCACAGGTGAATTACCTTTTGGCAGCCCTAGCACCATCAATGGCTTAAAAAAGAGAATGTGGAGTGAAGCACTACCACCTCGCGCAATCCGTAAAGAAATTCCACCTTGGTTACAAGAGGTAGTTTTACGCTGTATGGAGCCGCTTGCAGCCAATCGTTATCAGAGCGCCACACGCTTACGACAACTCTTGAAGTCTCCTGAAGGCGTCCAAATTACAGCTAGAGGTGAGAAGCTTTACCCTAACAGCGCATGGGATAACATGAAGCGCTGGTTTAGAGCCGCAGGCTATGAGCCTTCCGCTTGCCCAAAGCCTAGCTCAGCCCTAGAAAATGCACCGCTGATCATTGCCGCGATTGATACTCGACAAAATGATGATGTACTTCGAGAAAGAATGCAAAGCACTGCAATGGATTTACTTCAAGCGTATCCAGAAAGTCGCCTAATTTGCTTAAGCACAATCTCAAGCACCCCAACTTTTGAGGGCAATGCTGAGTCAGAGACAGCATCAGGCATTGTTCGTGGGCACTTAGTACAACTCATGGAATGGGCAAAACCACTAAAAATGCCAACAGAGCGAGTGTCATTCCATGTGTTAGAAGCCATGGACCCGGCCTCTAGGATCGTTGAGTTTGCAGAAGACAACCATGCATCCATGATCATGATTGGTGCTTCTCATAAGATACCAACTAAAGTCACGCCTTGGCGAACTTCCATGACCAAGATTGTTGAAGAAGCCCCTTGTAGCGTTCACATTGTTAGAACGTAAGTTTTT
Source organism: Polynucleobacter sp. (assembly GCA_008015455.1). Taxonomy (GTDB): domain Bacteria; phylum Pseudomonadota; class Gammaproteobacteria; order Burkholderiales; family Burkholderiaceae; genus Polynucleobacter. The sequence continues at coordinate 11,934 of SSFP01000002.1, forward strand.
GCATTTTTGATCAAGGCTTGAGCCATCGATCAGGTTTAATCAAACCTATTGATAATCCTGTTCCCATTAGAACAATTGAAGCACCTAATAGCATCTGAGAATCAATGGATTCCTCAAGAAGGAAGTAACCAAAGATCATGCCAAAAACAGGTATTAAGAAAGTAGATGAAATGGCTTTTGCAGGTCCCACATCTTCTATTAATCTAAAGTACAAAACATAAGCTAAGGCTGTAGAAATAACCCCCAACCCTAGAACTGACCAATAAGGCTCATAAGCTGTTGGCCATGTATGAGCATTGGGTGCTAGATAAATAGCCAAGGGTAATATCAACAACCCACCTAAGAGCATGCTGCCAAAAGTCATCTTTAAGGGTGGCAAATCTGCACAGTATTTTTGGATATAACTAGCAGATGCGCCATATGAGAAAGTAGCTACTAACATCGCTAAGATTTCCCAACCATGGGGTGCTGTATCTAATAAAGAGATACCGCCTACCAGAATAAATACCCCCATCACCCCCAAGAGCAAACCAAGAACTCGCCAAATGGATAAGGGGTCTCTTAATGCCCAATACGCTACCAAGCTTCCCCAAATAGGAGCAGTAGCATTAAGAATAGAACCCAAGCCCACCGTCAGACTTTGCATGGCATAAGCGATCAAACAAAATGGCAGGGCTGAATTAAAAAAGCCTACGATTAAAAGACGCACGCGATCGCCAGCCTGAATCTTTAAATAACTTCTAGTAGAGCGATCTAATAGTAGATACAAACCAATTAGTAGCGCCGCGATGAGCAAACGCAAATCCGCTATCAAAACAGGATGAAAAACATCAATCGATAAACGAATGAATAAATACGATCCACCCCACATCGCACCTAAAGCGATCAACGAGAGAATATTTTTAAAACGCATCCCTCAATTATCAACGATGCGTAACTGCTTGATTAATTTGCTTAGGAGCAAGATAAAAATGCCGCTCTTGCGGCATTTTTAATGACTAGGGGGATATTAATGCTATGAGAACTTAGCTTAAATCTTCCAAGAAAGAAGCTAGAGTTTCAGCAGGCAAAGACTCTAGGTGATAAAGGTACTCCGGATGGTCACAACCCACCTTCATCTGTGCACCAGCCTTCAAAGACTTCTTCATCGCCTCTGTCAGCTCAAACCTTAAGAAATGGACCGAAGAAGTTTTTTCAGCTGTTGTACGATCAAGGTCTTCATTAGCAATCGCATAGACACGAGGCTGACCTTCTACCTCGATAAATACTCGGTGCTCAACACCTAATAGTTTTGCTAAAGCCACCTTTCGATCTGCTTCATTCACATATTCTAACTTCATCGTTACCTTGAAGTTAGAACCATCAGGCACTAGAGGGTTATAAGTATCCAATTCATCTTGAATGCCTTCGTCTTCAAAAATCTTCTCAACTCGAAGCATTTCTTGAATTTGATATTGCATCAACAATTTATTCTCAAAAATTAAATTGAGATGCTCACCAAGATTCACGGTTCTCTTCTTACGCTCAGCAATCACTCGCTGGCGCATTTCAGGACGAGCCTTATAGTAGGCTTCTAATGTCAACAACTCTTCTCGTTTTATTTTGTTCACAACTGTCTCCATCTGTACCACTCCTAATTTTTAAATTACAAGCCGTAAGCTTTTGCTAAAAGAGAGATGGGGTGAGCCATCTGAGATTTTTTCAAATCATTCTCTTCCATACCTTGCTCAATGTGATGACCCGCTAACTGGCAGTCTGAGCTAATAAAATCTGGTTCGGTGCTCGCCATATTTTTAAAGACGGGCTTACCAATCTTCATGGCTGTCTTATGGAACTCTTTTTTCACACCCCAAGTACCCGCATGCCCTGAGCAACGCTCTACAACATTCACCTCAGTACCAGGGATCATCTGCAATGTTTCAGCCGTTTTCTTACCGACGTTTTGCACACGCAAGTGGCATGGGACGTGATAACTAACTTTTCCAAGCTCCACTTTGAAGTCCGTTTTCAATAAACCATCTTTGTTACGAGCCACAAAGTACTCAAATGGATCCCACATGGCGTCTTTCACCAATTGGACATCTTCTTCATCGGGGAACATTAATGGCAACTCTTGCTTAAACATCAAAGTGCAAGATGGGATCGGCGTCACAATCGCATACCCCTCTTTGGCTAACTTCACTAGCTGAGGAATGTTGATATCTTTATTTTTGGCTACTGATTCAAGGTCACCCAATTCAAGCTTAGGCATACCGCAACAAGCTTCCTTCTCAACCAACTGATAAGGAATCTCATTGTGAGCCAATAACTTCAACAAGTCTTGACCAATACCTGGTTCGTTGTAATTAATAAAGCATGTAGAGTAAACAGCGACCTTACCAGGCGTCTTAGCACCCTCTTTCACAGGCCAAGCAGCAGATTGCTTCGCGACTTGTTTAAATGTTTTTGGCGCATAGCTAGGGATCCAAGCATTCTTATCAACACCTAATGTTGCTTCCATGGCAGAACGCATGACTTTGGTACTGTTAACAGCATTGACAGTTTGAGTCACGATTGGAATACCTGCAAAGCTTCCCAACTTGTCTGTTGAAGATAGCAAGTTATCTCTAAAGCTTGTTTCACCCTTCTTGTGCTTAATGGCTTTGGCACGAAGCATCAAATGGGGGAAATCTAAATTCCAGACATGAGGTGGTGTGTAAGGACACTTCGTCATGTAACAAAGATCACAGAGATAACATTGATCCACGACCTTGTCGTAATCTTTCTTATCAACGCCATGAACTTCACCATCATCAGTAGCGTCAACTAAATCAAATAGCGTTGGGAAGGAACCACACAAACTCACACAACGACGGCAACCGTGGCAAATATCAAATACCCGCTCTAATTCAGCGTTAAGTTTTTCTTCGTTATAAAAATCAGGATTTTTCCAGTCAAGAGGGTGTCTTGTTGGAGCTTCTAAATTTCCTTCACGCTGACTCATGTCGATTCTCCTGTTTTTTATTTAATTTTTTTAATTAATTTCGAATTGACTCAATAAAGACTTTTTATGAGATTCCCGAAGTTCAAAAACTTCAGGAACCCTTAAAAAGCCTTTGGGCTAGTGACTAATCACAGGAATTAACCTGCAACTAGTGCATCCAAAGCTTTTTGGTAACGGTTAGCGTGTGAACGCTCAGCCTTTGCCAAAGTCTCGAACCAATCAGCGATTTCGTCGAAACCTTCTTCGCGAGCTGTCTTAGCCATACCTGGGTACATGTCTGTGTACTCATGAGTTTCACCATGAATAGCAGCTTCAAGCGCTTCTTTTGGTGTACGACCAGGCATACCTGTACCAGGTTCACCAGCGCCACCTTCGATCAAGAATTCCATGTGACCGTGCGCATGACCTGTCTCACCTTCAGCTGTTGAACGGAACAATGCAGCAACATCATTCTCACCAGCGATGTCACACATGTTTGCGAAATAGAGGTAACGACGGTTAGCTTGTGACTCACCTGCGAAAGCGTCTTTCAAGCTTTGCTCAGTTTTACTACCTTTCAATGTTGGCATTTTGTACTCCTATCAATAGATTAAATTTCTAAGTCGGTTACGATTGCAATATCTGCTGTTAATAAGAAATTGATAAAGCTATTGAACCAGACAAGGTAAGTTTATGTCTAAAACAAAACAATAGTTAAATTGTATTTATTAATTTTTCCAATAGCTTTTGACTAAAATACTTAAAATAAATTAACTAATTGATTTTTATGGAATTTAATTCATTTTTATTAGCAACAAGCATTGTTGCTCTTGCCGAAATCGGCGATAAAACCCAGCTTCTATCCCTGATGTTGGCAGCTAGATATAAAACACATCATTGGGCAATTATTGCGGGTATCTTTGCCGCAACCATTCTCAATCATGCAGTTGCTGCGTGGTTTGGTAGTGCAGTGGCTCAATGGCTAAGCCCTGATGTATTACGCTGGATATTAGGCGGTGGCTTTATTGCCCTTGGCTTATGGCTCTTAATCCCCGACAAACTCGATGGCGATGAAAAAACCCCTACAACACATAATTCTTGGAAAGTTTTTACGATTACAAGTTCTTTATTCTTTATTGCAGAAATGGGCGACAAAACCCA
>SSFP01000043.1 GCA_008015455.1 Polynucleobacter sp.
ACATAATAAGTAGACATAGGGGTATAGCGCCAAACTCAGAACGCAAACCGCCCCCCAAACTGAGCGAGGCTCAGGGAACCAATCCAACTTAGATACACCCAAGAGATCTCTCAAGAAAGTCTGTATCGGCCCAGAAAATTGGAAAAAGTCTGTATAGGCATAAGCCATGACATAGGTAGGCATGGCTAGTGGCAGAATCAGTGCCCACTCATAAATACGCTTACCTGGGAAATCACAAGTCGCGACCAGCCAGGCGGTAATAATGCCCATACTGGCAACCCCCCAAGCCACCCCAATCGCTAGCCATAGCGTGGTCCACGCATACCCTGGCAAAACCGTCGTCACTAAGTGAGTTAGAACATCGCCACTAGTTGAGGATGGGCTCAAAAGGGCGGCAAAAATGCCCAATATTGGCAAAGCCAATATCAATGACAATAGAATGGGTGTTAAACGTAGTCGCAAGATGCGACAATTATAAGAATGATTATCGATACACCGCCAATCCATTTAAATTTAGAGGATATTCATGTTGGCTACCCTGGTGAAAAATCAGGGAGCTGGAACCATGTTGTCCAAGGTTTGACCATGCGTTTAAGGCACGGTCGGATTGGCTGCCTACTGGGCCCATCAGGGTGTGGCAAATCAACGGTGCTACGTGCTATTTGTGGATTTGAGCCCATTCAGGCTGGAGAAATCACCATTGATAACCAAAGCGTTAGCTCTAAAGAACACACACTAGCGCCAGAAAAAAGACGCATTGGCGTGGTCTTTCAGGACTACGCACTCTTCCCTCATTTAACAAATGCTCAAAATGTCGCATTTGGTTTAAGAGATTTATCTAAAAAAGAAGCTTTAGAAAAAGCTGAAGAATGGCTTGAGCGCGTGGGCTTGAAAAATGTCGGTGCACGTTATCCGCATGAGCTATCAGGCGGTCAACAACAACGTGTTGCGCTCGCCAGAGCGATGGCGCCCGAACCAGAATTACTACTCCTAGATGAACCCTTTTCTAATCTCGACGTTGATTTACGCGAACGTTTAGCAGGAGAAGTTAGAGATATTTTGAAAGCCAATAACACCACGGCTTTATTGGTGACGCATGATCAATTTGAAGCATTTGCAATTGCTGATGATATTGGCGTGATGGTCGATGGTCGTTTAGTTCAATGGGATAGCGCCTATAACCTCTACCACCGCCCAGCGAATCGCTTTGTAGCTGACTTTGTGGGATATGGTGTATTTATTCCTGGAACAACTCAAGCAGGGCCTTCTGTTGAAATTGAATTAGGTCGCTTACCTCTACCTCAGTCTAGTTATGGTTTACCTGGCGAAGAGGTCGATGTTTTATTAAGAGCAGACGATATTGTTCATGACGATGACAGCCCTCTTCAAGCGAAAGTGCTCACGAAGGCTTTTCGAGGGGGAGATTTTTTATACACCCTAGCATTAGATTCTGGACAAAAACTCATGGCGATGGTTCCCAGCCATCACGATCACGCCATCGGCGATAAAATCGGCATTCGATTGGTCGCTGATCACGTTGTAACTTTTAGCAAATCTTAGAAGTAGTAGAATTCCGATATGAAGCAATATCAAGATCTCATGCGCCATGTATTGGCCAACGGCACCCACAAGTCAGACCGAACAGGTACGGGCACCATTTCAGTATTTGGTCATCAAATGCGCTTTGATTTACAACAGGGTTTCCCCGTTGTTACAACCAAAAAGCTTCATCTCAAATCCATCATCATTGAATTACTTTGGTTTTTACAAGGTAGCACCAATAACAATTGGCTCAAAGAGCGTGGTGTGAGCATTTGGGATGAATGGGCACGTGAAGATGGTGAGTTAGGTCCTATCTATGGTTATCAGTGGCGCTCATGGCCTGCTCCGAATGGTGAGCATGTCGATCAAATCAGCCAATTGATGGATCAAATTAAAAATAATCCGGATTCTCGTCGTTTAATCGTTTCTGCTTGGAACGTCGCCGAGATTCCTCGCATGGCTTTACCCCCTTGCCATGCCTTCTTCCAATTCTATGTAGCAGATGGCAAGCTATCTTGCCAACTCTATCAACGCAGTGCGGATATTTTCTTAGGGGTGCCATTCAATATTGCTAGCTACGCACTACTGACGCACATGATTGCTCAACAAACTGGTTTAACACCAGGCGAATTTATTTGGACCGGCGGCGACTGCCATCTTTACACCAACCATATGGAACAGGTGAAGTTGCAGCTCTCGCGCGAACCTTTAGCTCTCCCGCAATTAGCGATCCATCGTCAGCCTGCCTCTATCTTTGATTACAAGTATGAAGATTTTGAATTGGTGGGCTACCAACATCACGACCCTATTAAAGCCCCTGTGGCTGTTTAAAGATCAAAGGAAGAAGCTTGGAATTAGCCATCATCGTTGCGCGCGCTAAAAATGGCGTGATTGGTGTTAATAACACTTTGCCTTGGCGCCTTCCTGAAGATCTGAAGCATTTCAAAAACACGACGCTAGGTCACCCCATCATCATGGGACGCAATACCTGGGAATCTCTTGGTAAGGCTTTACCTGGTCGCAGAAATATGGTGGTGAGTCGCAACCCTGACTATGAAGCCAATGGCGCAGAGGTTTTCACTTCACTTGAAGATGCCATTGATGCTTGCACAGGCAATGAAAAAGTATTCATTATTGGTGGCGCACAAATTTATGATGAGGCATTGGCATACGTCGACAAACTCATCATTACAGAAGTGGATATCGAAGTCGATGGTGATGCCTACTTCCCCAACATCGACGACATGATGTGGCAAGAAACCTCTCGCGAGGAACATCACAATGGTGACTTAGCTTATGCTTTTGTCACTTATGAGAGCAAGCTGTAATTAAAGCGGTTTGTGTTGTTAAAACAAACTATCGTTAACGACCGCCTACAGCGATATTCTCAATCAAAATAGATCCTGTTTCCTTTGTGCCACGCACAATCGTATCTGCACCAATCGCAACAATCTGACGGAACATATCTTTTAGATTACCTGCAATGGTAATTTCCTCAACAGGATGCACAATCACCCCGTTTTCAACCCAGTAACCAAAAGCGCCTCGTGAGTAATCACCATTCACGTAATTAACTCCCTGCCCCATTAAGTCAGTCACTAATAAACCAGTTCCCATTTTTTTTAGCAATGCGGGTAAATGATCTGAAGCTTTTGTTAAGCGACTCTTTAATTGCAATTGATGTGAACCCCCTGCATTACCCGTAGTTGTCATGCCCAATTTTCTGGCTGAGTAGGTGGATAAGAAATAACCCTGCACAACACCACCGTCGATAACTTTTCGAGATCTGGTTCGAACACCTTCTTCGTCAAACGGCGCACTTCCAGTTAAACGAGGGATATGCGGTTCTTCAAATAAATCAATATGGGATGGGAATACTTGCCGCCCCAAGCTATCTAATAAAAAACTAGATTTTCGGTATAAAGCACCACCTGAGGTAGCTTGAACATAAGCTCCCAACAAACCAGCGGCTAAAGGTGCCTCAAAAATCACAGGGCAATGGCGCGAGCTAATGGGGCGAGCTCCTAGGCGCGCCAAAGCACGCTGAGCTGCATAGGCACCGACCTTCTGAGGCTTGGCTAACTCTTCAGGCACTCGTGAAGTAGTGTGCCAATCATCGCGCTGCATAGGCGCACCCTTTTTAAAGGAAGCGCTAGCAATCGGTGTGCAAGAAATGTAGTGTCGTGAAATGGCATAACCACCCATGAAACCATTGGTGGTGCCCAGCATAAAGTGAGACTGCTGAGCAGATACTGATGCCCCATCACTATTGGTAATATTTTTACTAACCGCAAATGCGCCACGTTCAGCATCTCGAGCCACCTCTACAGCTTCTGCGGTTGTGATAGCCCAAGGATGAAAGAGGTCTAAATCTTTAGGATTTTTCTCTAGCAACTCTGGCTCAGCTAGACCAGCACAATCATCCTCAGCTGTATGCTGAGCAATATGAAAAGCTGCTTTCACGCTAGCTTTTAGGGATTCTTTAGAGAAGTCACTTGTGCCGGCATTGCCTCTGCGTTGCCCAATAAAAACGGTAACGCCTGCTTGTTTATCCAAATTTTGCTCAATCGTCTCAATTTCTCCCCGACGCACAGATACCGATAACCCGTTACCTTCGGCTAATTCAGCAGCAGCATCAGTGGCGCCCAAAGCCTTGGCTTCAGACAATAAAAATGAAACTAATTCTTGTAATTGTTGGGGTGTATGTGAAAACATTCTGCAATCATAGCTAGAATTGAAACATGAGTACAAATATTAAAAATTCAAGAAACAAAAAACGCCAACATCCCGATGAAATTTGGATTGGTTTAATTTCCATTTCTGACCGTGCCAGTAGCGGCGTCTATCAAGACGAAGGCATTCCAGCCCTTGAAAACTGGTTTGGTAAAGCAATCGCCAGCCCTTGGCATATGGAAACTCGCCTCATCCCCGATGAAAAAGAACTGATTTCCAAAACCATTGTTGAGCTAGTCGATGACATCGGTTGCGACTTGGTCTTAACTACTGGAGGCACCGGTCCGTCGCGTCGCGATGTGACGCCTGAGGCGACCTTGGCAGTTGCGACAAGGGAAATGCCAGGCTTTGGTGAACAAATGCGCCAAATTAGCCTTAAATTCGTTCCTACAGCCATTTTATCTAGGCAGGTTGCTGCCCTTAGAGAGATTGACGATCATGCTGCTTTGATTATTAATTTGCCTGGGCAACCTAAAGCCGTTCAAGAGACCCTTGAAGGTCTTAAAGATAAAGATGGCAAAACCATCGTTTCAGGAATTTTTGCAGCAGTCGCCTACTGCATCGATTTGATCGGTGGACCTTACATGGAAACCCATGAGGAGGTGATTAAAACCTTTAGACCCAAATCAGCGATTCGACCACCTCAGTAAAAGACTGAAATGTCTGATGTCTAGTAACTAGTAAGTAATGCCGATTGGTTTTTATTTCAAACCCAAATAAAGCCCAATCGGCACAAAGATCATTGCTGATAAGTTGCCCAATAAAACAATCGAAGCCACTAGCTCAGGATCTTGTTTATTACGATCAGCCACCAAGAAGTTCAACACCGCTGGTGGCAAGCTGGCAAAAACAAATAACAAACCGCGCTGTAATTCGGTCATTTCAATCAAAGGAGCAATCAATAAAGCAATGATGATGCCCGTGATAGGACAAATAGCTGCACCTAAAAAACCCTCACGCCAATGCTTTAAGTTGGCATCTTTCATGCGTACACCCAAAGAGAACAGCATGAGCGGCACAGTCGCATCACCTAACAACTTGATAGATTGATACAAAGGCTCTGGCAAGGTGTAAAGATGCTTGGTGCTGGATAACAAGATACCGATGATGGTGGCAATCACCATCGGATTGGCAAAGACACCCTTCACAGATGCTCGAGGATTAACGAGCTTCACCCCTAAGGTGAAGTGCAATAAATTAGAAATCGCAAACAAAGCAACCGCTGGCGCTAAACCCAAAGGCCCAAAGGCAAAGACCGCCAACGGTAAACCCATATTGCCGCAGTTATTAAACATCATCGGCGGCACAAAGGTCTTTGGATCTATCCCTGATATTTTGGCAATAGGCCAAGCCAAAATACCTGAACCCACCACAATCGCCACCCCACACAATAGTAAATTCCACTGATCGAGTAACTCAAAATCTTTACTCACGAATGCAGACATCACCAACATAGGAGCAATCACATCCAAAGTAGCCTTATTAATGCCTGACATATCTGGATGCGCTTTTCTGCCATATAACCAGCCAGCCAAAATAATCAGCACAACGGGAGTAATAATGGCTGCAATTCTTAAAAACATTTAGTTACCCTCTGCAATCGGAGCATCGCCGACTGTTGGAATAAAGAACTTCTCTCGGTAGTAACGTAACTCTTCCACCGATTCGATAATGTCAGCCAATGCGGTATGCGCCTGCTTCTTCACAAAACCCTTAGCCAACTCAGGTTGCCAACGCTTACAGAGCTCTTTAACCGTCGACACATCAATATTGCGGTAATGGAAATAAGCTTCCAACTTAGGCATGTAACGATTCATAAAACGACGGTCTTGGTGGATCGTATTGCCACACATCGGAGAAATGCTGGCTTTCACATGCTGCTTTAAAAAAGCAATACATTGCGCCTCCACCTCTGCCTCTGACAGAGTGGACGCCTTCACCTTATCAATTAAGCCTGATTTACCGTGAGTGCCCTTATTCCAGGCATCCATACGGTCTAAAACAGCATCTTCTTGGTGGACCACTAAAACAGGACCTTCCGCTATGATATTAAGGCCACCATCTGTCACAATCATGGCTATCTCTAGAATTCGGTCGGTTTCTGGCTGTAAACCAGACATCTCCATATCCACCCAAACTAAACGGTCATTCTTTCTTGTTGTACTCATCCCTATAATCTTCTCATGACATTTACTATTTTGTTTATATTGGGCTTAGTTCTCAGCACCGCGACTCGCTATTATCTAGCAGGACGCCATATTCGACATATTGCCAAACATCGCCACCAGGTTCCCGCAGACTTTGCTAGCAAAATCTCATTACCCGAGCATCATAAAGCGGCTGACTACACGATAGCCAAAATTCGTTTAGGTTTATTTGAAATTGGTCTATCAGCCGCTATTTTGATTGGCTTTACCTTATTGGGCGGCATCCAAATCTTGCATGAAATAACACTAGACCTTTTGGGTCCAGGGGTCTTTCAGCAGATGGCTTTATTAGTCACCATTAGCCTCATCACTGGCGTGATTGATCTACCCTTTTCTCTTTATCGCCAATTTGGCATTGAAGAGCAGTTTGGCTTTAATCGAATGACTCTCAAGCTCTATGTCATCGATTCCATCAAAGGGATGATCTTAGGTGTAGCGATTGGCTTACCCTTACTTTGGATTGTTTTGACATTAATGGCAGAAGCTGGCCAGTACTGGTGGCTGTGGACTTGGATAGTTTGGGTGGGCTTTAACGCACTCCTTTTATGGTTATTCCCAACTTTTATCGCCCCCCTATTTAATAAATTCCAACCTTTGGAAGATGGCCCTCTAAAAGATCGTATTGAAAAACTTTTAGAGCGTTGCGACTTCACTAGTCAAGGCTTATTCATCATGGATGGCAGCAAACGTAGCGCTCATGGCAACGCCTATTTCACAGGCATGGGTAAAGCAAAACGCATTGTGTTTTTTGACACCTTAATTGAAAGATTAAATCCAGAAGAAATAGAAGCCGTTTTAGCACATGAACTGGGACACTTTAAACGCCAACATATTCGTAAGCGCTTGATTCAATCATTTGCTTTAAGCCTTGTTGTCTTAGCTCTCTTGGGTTGGATTTCTACCAAACCTTGGTTCTATTTAGGTCTTGGGGTCATGCCTGATCTCAATGGCTATAACGCTGGTTTAGCGTTAGCACTCTTCATGTTGGTGTTACCTGTGTTTGGATTTTTCTTAACGCCGATGAATAGCATGGGCTCACGCAAACATGAATACGAGGCAGATGCTTTTGCTGCTGAAAAATCGTCTGCTCATGACCTAATCACTGCTTTGGTGAAACTCTATCAAGACAATGCGGCAACTCTTACGCCAGATCCTTTGTATTCTAAGTTCTATGATTCGCACCCCCCTGCACCATTGAGAATTGCGCATCTACAAAAGATGACCCATTAAAGGGTTAAGATAGCCTTGATGAAGTCTTTCAAAGCCCTCCTAGTCGCGTCTTATGGTCGTCATTACCTTGCTCGCTCCATCGATCAAGCTGATGCCTCAAGGCTTTATCAGGTGACCTCTCGCGGCAAACAACACTTAGGTGCTGTTGGCGACATTCTAGAGGTGAACGAGACAGGCCCTGAGCAAGCGGTGATTGAAAGTATCTCGCCCAGAAAAAATCTTCTATATCGCTCTGATGCCTATAAAAGCAAATCCATTGCCAGCAATGTGGATCAAATTTTGATTGTGCTAGCGACTGAGCCAGGCTTCTCGCCAGACTTATTAGGTCGAGCAGTGATTGCAGCAGAAACAGCCGGCATTACTGCCAGAATCATCTTAAATAAATGTGACCTCCCTACCAAACTACCAGCAGCCAGAAAAATGTTGGAGCCCTATATCGCAATGGGCTATCCAGTTCATGAGATGTCTGTTAAACACGACCCCAGGTCTGTTGAAGCTTTGGCACAACACCTCTACGGCAAAGTCTCTGTATTGGTTGGACAGTCTGGGATGGGTAAATCAAGTCTTTTAAATGCCCTCATTCCGGATGCAGTTGCGCAAACCCAAGAACATTCCAAGAAATTAGATAGCGGTAAACACACTACCACAGCTTGTCGGTACTACGATCTACCTGCAAGAGAAGGAGTTGATAGAGGAGTTAATAGAGGGGTTAATAGTTTCGCAGGCGCCCTCATTGACTCACCGGGATTTCAAGAATTTGGTTTAGCCCACTTGTCTGAAAGTGAGCTACAACATGCGTTTGTTGAATTTAGACCTTTGCTAGGTCAATGTAAATTCCATAACTGTAGCCACGGAGAAGAACCTGGTTGCGTGGTTCAAGAAGCCGTTGCACAAGGAACGATCTCAGCGCAACGTGTTGAGTTATTTCGCCAACTCCGCCATGAATCTCACAACGCTGATGCTATCCAAGCCAGACTGAAATAGTCATTAAGGCAATCACCACCAACCAAAGAATCACTGCGCGCCAAACTAAGCCGACTGCTGAACGCATACTGCGCACAGAGGCTTCAGCCCCTAGATCAATAATCGGCGGCTCACCAGCTTCTGCCATTCTGAGAGCTTCATCACTATCTGGCTCCGGCAAAGGCGAACCTAAACGAACACCAATCGCGCCAGCACCAGCAGCCAAAATAACAGCCTCTAGTTCATTGGCCCATTTCTTCAAATGAAAACGCCAGCCATACATGGCATCCTCAAAATTACCAACAATGGCAAATCCAATCGCTGTTAATCGAGCAGGTAACCAGTCGATTGTTTGGAAAAACTCACGTGCTGCTCGCCCCAAACTAGCACTGGCTTGTGAAGGCCAACGCTCTGAAGCTAAATCAGCCAATCGGTATAAAACAACACCTGCAGGACCAAAAGGCAACATGAACCAAAAGATCACACCAAAAACATGGCGATGTGAACCCACAATCGCGCGCTCTAAAGCCAAACGAATCACTTCAGACTCGCTCATGGTGTCAGTATTGATTGCAGCGCCCTGCCAATCAGCTAACAGTCTTCTAGCTTCATCTAAATCACGATCCAACAAAGCTTCATGAATCGCCGTAAACGGATGGCTAAACTGCCTAAAGCCTAAGAACAAATAAACAACCAATACATTCCACAAAAATGCTAAAACTGGTTGAGTTGCCAACAGAATTAGATGGATGGCTAAGACGAAGAGTACCGGAGGAACAAAGGCCATTAAACAGGCTAGTCGACCACTCGCAGGAACTCCAGTATCCACATATCGAACGACAAAATCTAACCACGCGTTCGAGGCACGACGAATCCAGTGGTCTTTTTCAACCGGCTTATATTGCTCAGCAATGAGCGCAAACAAAATTGATAAAAAGGTCATGCTCTTAAAAAGTGATAAAGATTCCGTAGCATACCTGCAGTTGCTCCCCAAATGAACTTATTTTCATAAGGCATGGCATAAAAACGACGAGGACCTTCTGGGCTTTGCCACAATCGGTGCTCATGATGATGGGGGTTCATCAAAAAACTCATGGGCACCTCGAATATATCGGCGACCTCAAAAGGATCGGCTTGGTAGTCATAACCTGGCACTACCAAACCCACCACAGGGGTCACCTGATAACCCGTGATCGTTAAATAATGAGGTAAGCGCCCCAACACTTCGACACGCTCTGCTGGCAAACCAATTTCCTCATGTGCCTCACGTAAAGCCGTATGCTCCGCAGACAAGTCATCTGGATCGCTGCGCCCGCCTGGGAAACTAATTTGCCCGGGGTGATCATGAAGATGGCTGGTTCGCTGAGTAAGCAATATTTTTAATTCACTCTCATACATCACAACCGGAATAAGAACCGATGCCGGGGTTGGCTCACTACCCCGCCTAGCTCGCTGAGCCCCCTCAGAAGATCTAGCAGCACGATTTTCATCGGTTAATTCAACAGCCCAAGGTAGATCTTTTAAGAACCGAGCTCTCATGCCATCAGCACTCAGCAAATTGGTATCGACTTTGGGTAAATGACTATCCCTAGCGACCACCGGCGCGATCGTTGGATCTAATACGCGATGGCTTTGATTAGATGAGGAAGATGGTGATGGGTTTGATGTCGAAGACATATAACTAGTTTATATAAATCTTAGAACTATCGCTAAAAATACTATCGCCAAAAACAACAAAGGCAGCCGAAGCTGCCTTTATCACTAGCGTTAAGGGTTTGCTCTGATTACTCAGCAGCCACTTCCTTCGTACGAGCTTGTAACTTTTCCTTAATACGTGCTGATTTACCAGAACGATCACGCAAGTAGTACAACTTAGCACGACGTACATCACCGCGACGCTTCACTTCAATGCTAGCGATCAATGGTGAGTATGTTTGGAATGTACGCTCAATACCTTCGCCAGATGAAATCTTGCGAACGATAAAGCTAGAGTTCAAACCACGATTACGTTTTGCAATCACAACGCCTTCGTAAGCCTGTACACGTTTACGGTTACCTTCAACCACGTTAACGTTAACAACTACTGTATCGCCAGGGGCAAAACTAGGTACTGTTTTATTAGCAGTAAGACGAGCAATTTCTTCTTGCTCAATTGATTCAATAATGTTCATAACAACTCCAATAGCATCGTACCAACGTTGTATTCCGTGCTCGCACGGACTTGGTAGAGGATGCGGTTTAAAACCCTGTTTTGTTTTGCAAACTCAGCAAATAAGCTTCATCTGCATGACTCAACAAGCCTTGCTCACGAGCCTTCTCAATCAGGTCAGGTCGTCGCTTTAACGTCAGCTCCAAAGATTGTTTCCGACGGTAATCCGCTATTTTAGCGTGATGTCCGCCTAAAAGCACGTCTGGAACCAATAAATTTTCATAATTTTCAGGTCTGGTGTAGTGATAACAGTCCAAAAGCCCCGTCATAAAGCTGTCCTGAGCCACTGATTCAGCATCCCCTAAAGCCCCAGGAATCAGGCGAATCACAGCATCCATGACCGCCATCGCTGGGATTTCACCTCCAGAAACGACAAAATCACCCAAACTGATCTCTCTATCGACCCGTCTATCCACCAAACGCTGGTCGATAGCCTCATAACGACCACAAATGAAAGTAACTATGTCTAATTTATGTATATCTGCTGCCAACTGTTGATTAAATTGCTCACCTTGAGGAGATAAGAGGATGACAGGTCCTTTTTTTGCCCCCTGATCCTGGGCAATCGCATCTAAAGTATCTTCCAAGGGCTTAGCCATCATCACCATCCCAGGACCGCCACCATAAGCCCGATCATCCACAGTTCTTCTCGCATCGGTGGTGTAATCACGTGGATTCCAGGTTTTAAGACTCACCAAACCTTGCTCAAAAGCACGTCCAGTAACTCCCCAAGCGCTAAGCGCTGAGAACATTTCCGGAAAGAGTGTCACTACATCAAAACGCATTGATATAACCCAGGCTTATTTGAAGATCACCAGTCTAACTGCCAATCAACCACAATCCGACGATCTGGCTGATTTAAATCTTTATCGACTGAGCGAATAACAGACTCAATAAAAGGAATTAAACGCTCCTCTTTTTGATCAAGAGCCCTGACACATAAAATAGATTGCGCACCGTTATCCATCAAATCAACCACTGAACCCAAGCTTTCACCGGCAAGATTAACCACGGGTAAGCCAATTAAATCGACCCAGTAAAAGCTACCGGCATCTTGCTCTGGGAAATCAGCGCGACTGACATAGATGGCAGAACCCTTAAGCGCTAGCGCTTGATCTCGATCATGTAAACCATCCAAACCCAATAGGACTTGCCCACTGTGTTCCTTAGCGGTTTTTACGGAATATGGACGCGAGTCAACAGCCTCAAGAGGCGGTTTAACAAGCCAAATAATCGGTGCTGAAAAAAGTGCTTCAGGATCTTTGGAGTAAGGTTTAACCTTCACCAAACCTTTAATCCCCTGAGCGTCGAGTATATGCCCGACTAGAATCAAATCAACTGGAGGACCCATCGTTTGAGTCATGAGAACCTCCAAGAGATGATTCGACGAAAAAACAACGTTGATGATGCATTAAAACATCACCATCCAAGACTTAAGCCTTTGGAGCACCTTTGAGCAAACGTGCGACAGTTGGTGACAATTGAGCACCAACGCCTTGCCAGTATGTCAAACGGTCTTGAGCAATACGGAAACCTTGTTCTGTTTCCACTGCGCTTGGGTTGTAGTAACCAAGACGCTCAATAAAGTTTGAGTCACGACGATTACGTTTGTCAGTAGCTACGATGCTAAAGAAAGGACGATTTTTTGAACCGCCGCGTGCGAGTCGAATGACGACCATGTGATTTCCTTACAATGCTGAAATAAACCACATATTCTATCGCAGAATTACTATTAAGACCAAACATTTAAGGTAAATATGCTCCTAAGTCGCCGCCAAACCGTCTTAAGCCTTGCTGTAGCAACATTTAGCCTATTTTTGGGGGCTTGTGCACAAGTAATGCCCTCTTGTAGCGCTGTTAATGCCCCTCCAGCAAGAGATTTAGCAGGCTCTGAATGGGAATTGATCAGATGGCACTACACCAGTGTTAACGATGGTAAAACTCGCCCTCGCACTATTCCACATCGTGGAAATGGCGCCCCCATCACTCTTTTAATTTCATCTGATGGGAAAAGCGCCTCTGGTTATACCGGTTGCAATAACTATCAAGCCCAAGTTGCTAACAGTGATTGGGGATTCATCCTAGAAAAAATAGCCAGTACTCGAAAGGCATGTTCACCACACTTAGCAGAACTGGAGTTCAAACTACTCAGCTATCTAAGAGATTATCGAACGATGGTTCGAGATGGTGATCGCCTCTTGATCATGACACGCGATGGTGAAGTATTAAGCTTTGCTCAAAAAAATTAAGGCTTGAATACAATACCGCCATGCATAAAAACAAACTACTCTTTTGCGCCCTTGGACTTTTCGCCCCTGGCACTGGCTTCAATGTTTTTTATTTGAAAGGCTTAAGTTCAATTTGGGCTTGGCTGCAAATGCTTGGATTATTTTTTGGCATTCTTGGGTGGAAGCTTTTGGCAGACAGTCAAATGTCTTCAACACTCGGGTGGGTCATGGTCAGCGCAGGCTTTATCAGTCTTCAATCAAGCTGGTTAACAACCATTGTTTATGGTTTGAGACCTGATGAAAAATGGGATGCTCAATTTAATACTGTTAGCAGTCAAAAAAGCAATTCTGGCTGGTTAGTGGTGCTCTGCGTGATTCTGTCACTCATGATTGGCGCCGCAGTTTTAATGAGTGGTTTAGCAATTGCTTTTGAGCAACACTTTATTAGTCAAATTGAAGCTGCCCGAAAAATTTCACAATAAATCATTGCTAATTTTTGGGGCAGGCACCCTTAGAATTGCTCCGGCATTAATCGATTAACTGCAGAGCCACCTTCAACAATAGAAGACGCCAAACCAGGAATCTGGCTCATCAAATGCTCAGCATGAAAATAAGCTGTAGCAATTTTTGCAGAGTAAAAATTAGGATCATCCTTCATTCTTTTCTCTGCAACTAGCAATGATTTGGCCATTTGCCAACCAGATAAAAGTATGCCAGTTAAGCGAAGATAATTGGCCGCTCCGGCAAATACATTTTTAGTATCTGATTTAAAGTTAGCAAGAATAAAATCAACCACCCGCTCAAAAGCAACTCGAGCTTCAGTTAATCGCTTTAAAACAGCTTTTGACTCAATAGAATTTTCACACTCTAATTGTTTCTCAGTTTCAAGAATCATTGAAGCAATTAACTTTGCTGTTTGCCCACTATCACGATAGGTCTTACGGCCAACTAAATCATTTGCTTGAATAGCCGTTGTTCCCTCATAAATAGGCAAAATTCGTGAATCCCGAAAATGTTGAGCAGCGCCAGTTTCTTCAATGTAACCCATACCACCATGCACCTGCACACCTAAACTAGCGACATCCACAGACATTTCAGTAGAAAAACCCTTAACCACAGGAACCATAAACTCATAAATTAATGAGTTTTTCTGGCGAACCGCTAAATCTTCCGAGTGATGCGCCTGATCACTACATGCTGCAGCTAGATAAGCCATCGCTCTTGCACCTTCGGTATAGGCACGCATAGTCATTAACATACGCTTAACATCAGGATGTTGAATAATGGGTACCGATTCAGCAGAACCGTTTAAGTCCTTTGACTGAACTCTGTCCTTTGCATAACTAACCGCCTGTTGATAAGCTCTATCAGCAATAGCAATCCCCTGCATCCCAACAGCAAAGCGAGCCGCGTTCATCATAATGAACATGTACTCAAGACCTCTGTTTTCTTCTCCAACCAAATAACCAACTGCTCCGCCATGATCACCAAATTGAAGAACTGCTGTTGGGCTAGCTTTAATACCAAGCTTGTGCTCGATGGAGACGCAATCGACATCATTGCGATCACCTAAAACACCATCATCACTAACTAGGAATTTAGGAACAACAAACAAGGAAATACCTTTAACACCCTCTGGAGCCCCAGGACATCTTGCTAAAACTAGATGGATGATATTCTCAGCCATATCATGTTCACCATAGGTGATAAATATTTTCGTACCGAAAATCTTATAACTTCCATCGCCTTGCGGCTCAGCACGTGTTCGTACCGCCGCCAGATCAGAACCAGCTTGAGGCTCAGTTAAATTCATGGTACCCGTCCACTGACCAGCAACCATCTTAGGAATAAATCGCTGTTTCAACTCTGGACTAGCCGCCGTTAATAAAGCCTCAATTGCTCCATCTGTCAACATCGGGCACAAAGCAAATGACATATTCGCAGCATGCAACATCTCAGCACAGGCCGTAGCAATAATTTTGGGGAACCCCTGACCACCAAACTCCTGCGGATGAGTAACGCCTTGCCAACCCGCATCGCCAAATTGTTTAAAAGCTTCAGAAAATCCAGGAGTGGTCACAACTTGACCGTCTTTCCAAAAGCTTGGGTTTTTATCACCCTCCCAATTAAGCGGCGCCAAAATATCTTCACAAAACTTAGCAGATTCTTCAAGAACTGCTGAAGCGGTATCGTAACCATAATCCTCAAAACCAGATATTTGAGATATTTCCTCAATATTTGCTATCTCTTGGAGAACAAAAAGCATTTCTTTAACGGGAGCAATATAAGCCATAGGAATCTCTTAGCGGTCAAAAAGTTGATTAATTCAATTCTGAAATAAGTTCTGGAACTGCAACAAATAAGTCGGCAACCAAACCATAATCAGCCACCTCAAAAATTGGGGCATCAGGATCTTTATTAATAGCCACAATTACTTTGGAATCTTTCATGCCAGCTAAATGCTGAATAGCTCCTGATATACCAACTGCAATATACAAATCAGGGGCAAC
The DNA here is from genome assembly GCA_008015455.1 of Polynucleobacter sp. Lineage (GTDB taxonomy): Bacteria > Pseudomonadota > Gammaproteobacteria > Burkholderiales > Burkholderiaceae > Polynucleobacter. The sequence goes on from SSFP01000043.1 coordinate 15,623, forward strand.
AATTTTTCCCGTCTGCCCAACTTGATAATCATTAGGCACATAACCTGCATCAACCGCCGCACGAGAAGCACCCATTGCTGCACCCAATTTATCAGCTAGGGGCGCCATTATTGCTTGATATTGCTCAGCCGAACCCAACGCTCTTCCACCAGAAACAACAACTCGCGCAGAAGATAACTCTGGGCGATCCGACTGGCTAGTTTCGCGAGATACAAAACTCACTCCGCCGTGATCAGCAACCGCCGTTAACTTTTCAATAGGCGCTGAACCGCCCTCACCGGATACCGGATCAAACCCTGTTGTACGAACAGTAATCACCTTAACTAGATCTCCTGTTTGCACCGTGGCAATTGCATTGCCAGCGTAGATAGGTCGTTCAAAAGTGTCACGTGAAATTACTTTTGTAATATCAGAAATTTGGGCAACATCTAACTTGGCTGCAACACGAGGTAAGACATTCTTTCCTATAGCTGTTGAAGGCGCAAAAATATGACTGTACGAAGAGGCTAAATCCAAAATTTGTGAGGCAAGATTCTCACCCAATTGATTTTCAAAATGGGGAGCGTCAATATGAATTACCTTAGAAACACCAGCAACTTTAGTCGCTGCTATTGCTGCTGACTCAGCGTTAAACCCGGCAACTAATACATGAACATCTCCACCACAGGCTAAAGCTGCCGCAACTACATTAAGAGTTGCTGATTTAAGCGATTGATGATCGTGCTCTGCAATTACTAAACAAGTCATTTAAATCACCTTTACTTCATTTTTTAATTTATCAACAAGCGTTTTTACATCGGAAACTATTACGCCACCACTCCGTTTAGGAGGTTCATCAATTCTTAGGGTCTTAATCCGAGGCGCAACATCAACACCCAATTCTTCTGGTTTCAAAATATCCAAAGGTTTTTTCTTTGCCTTCATAATATTAGGCAGAGTGGCGTATCTTGGTTCATTTAAACGAAGATCCGTTGTGATAACAGCAGGCAAATTCAATGATAAGGTTTCCAAACCTCCATCAATTTCACGAGTGACCAAAGCTTTACCACCAACCACCTGAACTTTAGAAGCAAAAGTAGCTTGAGAAACATCGAGAAGAGCCGCTAACATTTGCCCTGTTTGATTACTATCATCATCAATCGCTTGTTTACCCAACAGAATAATTTGAGGCTGCTCTTTATCAACAATAGCTTTTAAAAGCTTAGCAACTCCCAAAGGTTGTAAATCAACATCCGTTTCAACAAGCACTCCACGATCGGCACCAATAGCCATAGCAGTTCTTATAGTTTCTTGACATGCCGCAAGACCACAAGAAATAACAACAACTTCAGTTGCAATACCTGTCTCCTTCAAACGAACTGCTTCTTCGACAGCAATTTCATCAAAAGGATTCATACTCATTTTGACATTAGCAGTATCAATACCGGAGTTATCAGACTTAACTCGAACCTTGACGTTGTAATCAACGGCCCTCTTCACCGCGACTAATATTTTCATAAGCTTTAATCCATTTAAATTTAGACTTGCATTGATTGATACTAGCCTTAATATAAGCCAGGAACTATCTTCCATGTGACATTGTTATGACCGACATTAAAATTGCCACGGAAATTTATAAGACTATGTTTTATAACATATTTATGGATATCTAGCTTAAATAGCTTAGATATCAGCAAGCTCTTTAAGGTGCGCCACCACACTGCGGGCTAAGGCAGAGAGGTTGTAACCACCCTCCAAACAACTCACGATCCGACCATTGGCTGTCTCTTGAGCCACCGTCATTAATTGACGAGTGATCCAAGCATAATCGGCCTCTACGAGCCCCATTTGACCCATATCATCTTCACGGTGGGCATCAAATCCAGCCGAAATAAAAATAAATTCAGGCTTGAATTCTCTTAAGCGCGGCAACCACTGAAGCTCCACCACTTCACGCACAGCATCTCCTGCAGAGTATGCAGGTAGTGGCACATTCAACATGTTTTGCAAATTAGCATCCGCTCCCGAATAAGGATAAAAAGGATGCTGAAAATAGCTACACATTAAAACGCGTGGGTCATCCTTGAACGCAGCTTCTGTTCCATTGCCATGATGAACATCAAAGTCAATCACAGCTACTCTTTGTAAACCGTAGTTCTCTAGTGCATATTTAGCAGCAATAGCAATATTGTTAAAGAAACAGAAACCCATCGCTTGGTGCGGCTCAGCATGATGCCCCGGGGGTCTTAGGCAAGTAAACGCATTTTTAACCTCACCCTGCATCACTGCATCAACAGCGGCAATCGCCCCACCTGCTGAGCGCAAAGCTGCTTGCCAGGTATGCGGGTTCATCGTTGTGTCTCCATCAATCGAGTAATAACCCTCTGATGGAGCGTGTGATTTAATCTTCTGAATATGTTCTTGGGTGTGAACTAGAGCTAACTGCTCTTCGGTGGCTAAAGGTGGATCAATGCGCGTAAAAAAATAATCAATACGACTCAAAATTAATTGGTCTTCAATCGCTTGTAAACGCTCAGGACATTCCGGATGGTGGCGACCCATCTCGTGACGTAAACAATCTGTATGACTTAAATATCCTGTACTCATATCAATCTAAAATCGGTGGATAATCAAGACACTTATTAATTAATCTCAATACATCCATTGATTAAGCCTAATTACCCACATTCAATTAGTAGCAAAAGTGCTACCTTAGCTCTTTCAACTATTGTTGCAACGCTATTGCTATCGGCTTGCGCTACAACACCATCAGGTCAATTTACTCCATCAGCCACCCCTGAAACAAGTAAAACTTCAGAAGTGGAAGAAAAACCAGAATCCTTGACACCTTTTCTGCAAAAGCTAAGTCAACAACACCATATTCCACTAAATGACTTACAAAAGGCTTTTGAAGACGCCAAAACCATTCCTTCTATTAAAAAATTAGTGCTTCCACCCCCTCCGGGTTTTCAGAAGAACTGGAAGGTGTATCGCAGTCGGTTTATTGAACCTAAACGCCTAACCGCCGGACAACAATTTTGGCGAGAGCACCGACGCTTCATTCAAGAAACATCTGAAAAGACTGGCGTTCCAGCTGAGGTGATTGTCTCGATCATTGGCGTCGAAACCATTTATGGCAAAAACATGGGTAACTTCTCAGTGAGAGATACCCTCGTAACCCTGGGCTTTCAGTACCCAGAGACTCCCAATAAAAAATCAAGAGAGACTCTTTTTAAAAATCAATTAGAAGACCTTGTGCTTTTGTGTTGGAAAGAAAACTCTAAAGAAAAACCGTTTAAAGCTTGCCTTAACCAAAAAGGGTCTTATGCAGGAGCGATTGGCTTACCGCAATTCATGCCAGGCAGCATCTTAAGATTTGCAGTCGATGGCAATCAGGATGGCAAGATCGATCTTCGAAACTCTCCTGAAGATGCAATTGCGAGTGTTGCCAACTTCCTAAAAGTCCATGGCTGGGTTAAAGGTGAACCTATCTATCTAGACATTGAAGAAGAAGCTGCAGCTATTCAAAGAGCGAGTCAATTAGCGGATGGTGAACCAAAAGCCAAACTTCAGCTAGGCACATTGATCCAAGAGAAGTTGATAGATAGTCATGATCTACCGTTTGAGACCCCTAGTTTGATTGTGGATCTACCTAGCCCCAACAAGGAAGGTGGAACCGATACCAAATACGTGGTTGGCTTAAGAAATTTCCTAGCTATTTGTGACTACAATCGAAGCTTCTTCTACGCGCAATCTGTTGCTGAATTCGCAGAAGTTCTTAAAGGCGAAATGCCAGTGCAAGGAAATGTAAAAAAGGCTAACAAAAAAGCAAAGAAGACTTCCAAGAAGTCTTCTAAACATGCCGCTAAGAAAAATTAAGCTGGAAAAACGCCCGTTGATAAATAGCGATCACCACGATCGCAAACGATAAAGACAATCGTTGCATTCTCTACTCGCTCGGCAATTCTGAGAGCCACTACCAAAGCGCCAGCGGCGGAGATGCCACAGAAAATACCCTCTTCTCTAGCCAATCGTCTGGTCATATCTTCAGCAGCCGCTTGGCTCACATACTCAATACGATCGACTTTGGCATCCGAGTAAATCTTAGGAATGTACTCAGGCGACCATTTACGAATACCAGGAATTTGAGATCCCTCTTCGGGCTGAGCCCCAATGATTTGAATCTGCGGATTTTTCTCTTTTAAATAAATCGATACACCAGTGATGGTACCGGTGGTTCCCATCGCAGAAACAAAATGCGTAACCTGCCCTTGAGTGTCTTCCCAAATTTCAGGGCCAGTTGATTCAATATGGGCTAGAGGATTATCTTTATTTGCAAACTGATCAAGGATGATTCCTTTACCTTCTTTTTGCAATTGGGTAGCATAGTCTCTAGCGTATTCCATGCCTCCTGTCGCAGGTGTTAAGACTAACTCAGCACCGTAGGCAGCCATACTCTGACGGCGCTCAACACTTTGATTCTCAGGCATGACCAAGATCATCTTGTAGCCCAAAATAGCAGCCACCATTGCCAAGGCAATTCCTGTGTTGCCACTGGTAGCCTCAATCAAGGTGTCTCCTGGCTTAATGTCACCACGCGCTTCCGCACGCATAAACATGGATAAGGCAGGACGATCTTTTACTGAACCAGCTGGGTTATTACCTTCTAGCTTACCTAGAATAACGTTATTACGCTCAAGGTTGCCAGCACCTGGAATGCGCTGTAAACGAACGAGCGGCGTATGCCCAACTGTTTGAGCAATGGTTGGATAGGATGGTCTTGAAATTGACATATGCCAGTATCTTAATGTATTTCGATCACTGGCATATGTATCTAGGCAAGAGTCTTTAGAAAACCTCTAGTCAGAGGCTCTTCCTTTTAACTTTACTTTTGACCTTACTTTTAGCAGATGAATTTCTTTTCTTTTTAGTCTTGCTTGCTTTTTCTGGGAGACCTAGTCGACTTATCTGCTGATTCCACCTTATCTTTTGTTTTGGCTTCAGATTTTGTTGATTCTTTTTTGCCTGCTACTGCAGATTTACCATTCACGGTTAAGCCATTTTTCATTAATCGCTCAACTGTTTTTTCTCCAATACCCTTGACCCTCGTATGCAAATCTTGAGCATCTTTAAATGGACCATTTTTCTTTCGCTCAGCCAAGATCGCTTGTGCTTTAGAAGGCCCTAAACCTCGAACAGATTCGAGCGCTGCCTGATCAGCTGAATTAGCATCGACTGCAGCAAAGGCAGAGCCCATCAAAGCAAGGCAACTAAATAATGACAACAAAAATGTGCGAATAGATTTAAATGCGAAATTTAACAACATATGACTCCTCATAAAGTAAAAAGCCCCATCGAAGTGATGAGGCTCTTCATTAACGAGGACTCAGTCAAATAGTTGACTGAAAAATTGAATTACAGGGGTTGCGCTAAAAAATCAGAATTTTCTGACAACCATGTCATGTATTTTCTGACACCTTGCTCAACAGTTAAAAACTCTGAGGCATAACCAGCCGCTCTTAGATGCGTCAAATCAGCTTGAGTAAATGACTGATACTTCCCTTTAAGAGCTTCTGGGAATGAGATGTACTCAACCAAATGCTCATCAATCAACTCAGGCAAGCTCAGCTCTTTTTCACCTTGAATAGCTCTCATTGAATTAATGACAGATTTCGCAACATCGTTAAATGGTTGAGCACGTCCTGTACCCAAATTAAAAATGCCACTCTTTTCAGGATGATCATGGAAGAACAAATTCACTTTAACCACATCTTCCACTGAGACAAAATCTCTCTTTTGCTCACCCTCAGCATAACCACCATATTCTCCAAATAACTTCACAGCGCCTGATTCTAAGAATTGGTGATAGTGATGAAATGCTACTGAAGCCATGCGTCCTTTATGAGACTCACGTGGACCATACACATTAAAGTACCTAAAGCCCACTACTTGAGCTGTTGTTTTCTTTTGCGCAAATCGCTGACGAACTACTTGATCAAATAAGAATTTAGAGTAGCCATAAACATTCAATGGCTTCTCATGCTCTCGACTCTCTTTGAAAACATCAGAGCCACCGTAAGTAGCTGCTGAGGAAGCATACAGAAATGGTACTTTTTGCTCTGTGCAAATATCCAATAAATCAAGTGAATAACGATAGTTATTCGCCATCATGTATTGACCATCAGTTTCCATCGTGTCAGAGCATGCGCCCTCATGAAAAATCGCAGCGACTTTCCCAAACTTACCTTTAGCAAAAGCTTCAACAAATTCAGATTTATCCAAATAGTCAGAAATTTCCAAATCAGCTAGGTTGCGATATTTGTCTGCTGGCTTGAGCTCATCAACAGCAATCACATCCGTGATTCCTCGTGCATTTAAAGCCTGAACAAGATTGGCTCCAATAAAACCAGCAGCGCCCGTTACGATATAAGTCATTGCAATTCCTCTAAAGATACTGTTGCAGTACCCAATTTACCAACAACAATGCCGCCTGCTTTATTAGCTAACTTCATCGCCTGACCAGCAGGCCATTTAGCCGCTAAGGCTACCGCCATTGTTGCAATCACTGTATCACCCGCACCTGAAACATCAAAAACCTCACGAGCCTGGGCTTTAACATGCTCAACGCCGGTTGCAGTAAATAAACTCATACCCTCTTCAGACCGAGTGAGCAATAAACAATCTAATTTCAACTTCTCTCTTAAAGCTTGAGCCTTTGCAGTCAAATCAGCTTCATCAGACCAGCGACCAACGACCTGTCTTAGCTCTGATCGATTGGGCGTCATGATCGTCGCGCCTTGGTATTTGCTGTAATCATCACCCTTAGGGTCAACCAACACAACTTTGCCAGCAGCTTTAGCTGCTGCAATCATTTTGGTGACATGCGTTAAGCCACCTTTACCGTAATCAGAAAAAATGACAGCATCTACATCAGATAAGAGCGCCTGAAATTGTTCTAATTTATTCAATAAAGCTTCGTGTGTTGGGGCTTGCTCAAAATCCAAACGAATCAATTGTTGCTGACGAGCGACCACTCTTAGTTTGACTGTGGTTGGCAAACTGGCATCGCGCTGCAAATAACTTTTAACTCCCTGCGCTTCTAACATTTCTTCAATGCGGCGCCCTGGCTCATCATCGCCGACCACTCCCAAAATCGAGATTTGAGCACCAATGCTAGCGGCATTACGAGCAACGTTAGCAGCACCGCCCAAACGCTCATCATTTTTGCTGACTAACACGACTGGTACTGGTGCTTCTGGCGAAATTCTTTCTGTATCACCAAACCAATAACGATCCAACATCACATCGCCCACCACCAGCAAACGGGCTTGACGGAATTGTTGGATATCAGCACTTGATAGTTGAATGTCCATAATTTTTTATTGATTCAATCTGATGTCAAAAATATTTTTAAATAATTACATGGATGGACCTGATGGCGCCGCACCCTCTCCACGTCTTGGAGAATAAGATTCCCAATGATTACAACCTGGACACTGCCAATAGAAACGGCGAGCTCTAAAACCGCAGTTGCCACAGGTATAGCGCGCCAATGAATTAGTTCTTTGCTTCAACAATCCCAAAGAGGCTTTAAATTCTTGCGCTGCTTTTTCGTTTTGCGCTACTTCAGCCAACATTAAACGAGCTTGCGCTCTTAATGCCATTGCAGAAAGGCTGGGTGTATGACGCATCACATCTGTCATTAAAGCTTCTGCTTGCGGCACCCCTTGAAGCGCCATCACATGCTTAAAAGTAATGTCTAATAATTCCCCACCCGCCTGAGTCTGCAAAGCATCAATCAAGGTTTTTAAACCCACATCTGCTTTACCTAATACTTTATGTACTTCAATCCAACGATCCGCCACAAGCGGTAAATACGCCACATGATTTTGTGCTATCAAGCCCCAAGTCTCGATAGCACCCGGCAAATCATTTTGCGCAACTAACCAGTCACCTTTTAAGATGGTTGCTCGAGGATGATCAGGAACTGCCTTCATCGCTTGATTAATATGCTCCAAAGCTACATCGCTTTTCTTAGCCTGTAGAGCTTCCTCAGCCAACTGACAGTGAAAATGAGCAATCTCTCGATGATGGCTTTTACCTTGAAGAGTTTCTAATTCTTGAGAGGCGATGATGGCTTTAGACCAGTCCTTCTCAATTTGGTACATCTCCAAAAGACTCTCTTTGGCAGGAATACCGTATTTACTATGGCTACCGACTTGATGCAAAGAAGTCTCTGCGCGATCAAGTAAACCCGCTCTTAAAAAATCTCGCCCCAACTCATAGGCTGCATGATCACGATGCCTAGAAGGCAGATCATCACGACTCGCTAAATGTTGATGAACACGAATTGCGCGCTCGGTTTCACCACGGCGCCTGAATAAGCTACCTAAAGCAAAGTGCAATTCTGTTGTTTCTGGATCTAACTGGGCAATTTGAACAAGCGCATCAATCGCTTTATCAGGCTCTTCATTAAGCAATAAATTAAGGCCTTTGAAAGTGGATTTTTGTTGAACTAAACGCTCAATTTCTTCCTCACGCTTTTCTAGTCGCATATCCCAGCGTGCACCCAACCATCCCAAACCAAAAATAATGGGTAGAGCAAACAACCACCAGGTATCAATCTGTAACACGGTTTATGAACGACTTTTTTTGAAGCGCGCTAAGGAAATGCCACTTAATAAAGTCAGCAAAATACCTAAGGCAAATGCGATAAATAAAATGAGGATAAGAGGTAATTCCCAAACAAGCCCTGGAATTAACTGAAAACTGATTTCTTGAGTATTGCCTAATGCCAGTAATACTAGAAAAATGAAAATGATGATTCGTCCAATGATCCGCAAAGCTTTAAATGCGGCATTCAGAAACGCGGTCATTCTGAGGATTCGTCCTTTTTAGGAAAATCAACGCGCTCTCTTAATTCTTTTCCAGGCTTAAAGTGTGGCACGTGCTTTTCCGGAACCATCACTGTTTCACCGGATTTAGGATTACGACCTTGACGCGGTGGACGATGATGCATCACAAAACTACCAAAGCCACGCAACTCAATACGTTTACCTTCAGCCAGTGCTTGTGACATAGTGTCGAGCAAAGTTTTAACGGCTAACTCCACATCACGCGGCAATAGCTGCGGGAATGCCTGAGCCAAACGCTCTACCAATTCTGAGCGTGTGATCGTGGATGTATCACTGCGTTCTAAATCGTTCATAACTCAACAATATTCTTTTTTTGTTATTTTGAAAATCCCCGCTCTGATCATTTCAAAGCGGAGATTCCCCATTACATTACACCAAAGTAGGATTAGCTACCTTGATTGTCCATCTTAGCTTTAAGCAAGGCACCTAAATTCGTAGTACCTGCACTAGCTTCGTTCTGCAACTTGCTCATAGCTTGTTGCTGATCGGCGCTATCTTTAGCTTTGATTGACAAGTTGATAGTGCGTGACTTACGGTCAATGTTGATGATCATTGCGTTAACAGCATCACCTTCTTTGAGTAAGTTACGAGCATCTTCAACGCGATCAGTTGAGATCTCAGAAGCGCGCAAATAGCCTTCAACTTCATCAGCTAACTGAACAACAGCGCCCTTAGCATCAACACTCTTCACTGTACCGTCAACAATGCTACCTTTGTCGCTAGTTGATGTGTAGTTGTTGAATGGGTCACCAGACATTTGTTTGATACCCAAAGAGATACGCTCTTTTTCAACGTCGATAGCCAAAACAACTGTTTCAACTTCGTCACCTTTTTTGTACTTGCGAACAGCTTCCTCGCCAGTCTCTTGCCATGACAAGTCAGACAAGTGAACTAAGCCATCGATGCCGCCAGGCAAACCAATGAACACACCAAAGTCAGTGATTGACTTGATAGCGCCAGTGATCTTCTCGCCTTTTTGATGTGTACGAGCAAATTCATCCCATGGATTTGCTTTACATTGCTTCATACCTAAACTGATACGACGCTTATCTTCATCGATATCAAGAACCATTACTTCAACTTCCATGCCTAGCTGAACAACTTTGCTTGGAGCAACGTTCTTGTTAGTCCAGTCCATTTCTGAAACGTGAACCAAACCTTCGATACCAGTTTCGATTTCAACGAATGAACCGTAGTCAGTGAGGTTAGTGACCTTACCGAATAAACGTGTGTTTGGTGGGTAACGACGAGCGATACCAACCCATGGGTCATCGCCTAATTGCTTGATACCCAATGAAACACGGTTCTTGTCTTGATCGTACTTAAGAATCTTAGCTGTCACCTCTTGACCAACAGTCAACATTTCGCTTGGGTGACGAACACGACGCCATGCCAAATCAGTAATGTGTAACAAGCCGTCAACACCACCTAGATCCACGAATGCACCGTAGTCAGTGATGTTCTTAACGATACCTTGAACCACAGTACCCTCTTTAAGGTTAGCAAGCAACTTAGCACGCTCTTCACCTTGGCTAGCTTCAACCACTGCACGACGTGATAACACCACGTTGTTGCGTTTACGGTCTAGCTTAATAACTTTAAATTCCATTGTCTTGCCTTCGTATGGAGACGTATCCTTAATAGGACGTGTATCCAACAAAGAACCTGGCAAGAATGCACGAATACCATTGACCATCACAGTCAAACCACCTTTTACCTTGCCTGTTACAGCACCAGTAACGAGTTCGCCTTGTTCCAAAGCCTTCTCTAGGTTTAACCAAGAAGCTAAACGCTTCGCTTTGTCACGTGACAACACTGTGTCGCCGTAACCGTTTTCCAAGGCGTCAATCGCTACAGAAACGAAATCGCCTGGTTGAACTTCAACTTCACCTTGATCGTTAAGGAATTCCTCAACAGAGATAAAAGCTTCAGATTTCAAACCGGCATTTACCACCACAAAGTTGTGATCAATACGCACAACTTCAGCGGAAATAACTTGACCAGCCTTCATGTTAGAGCGGGCTAGGGATTCTTCAAATAGAGCTGCAAAAGATTCAGACATGAGTTTTCACTATAAAGCCGTCAAAAGACTTGACGGGTTAGATTGCACATACCAGTACTCGCGTGGCAAGGACTGGCTCCTTTTTCTTCAATGTATCGAACTGGAATTAACTAGCTTGATGCCACTTCAGAACTTGATTCACCGCCTCTTCAATGGTCATCGACGTCGTGTCGAGATGGTGAGCCCCTTCAACAGCTTTTAGTGGCGCTTGACTGCGATTTGCATCGCGGGCATCTCGATCACGTAAATCCTGCAAAAGGACATCTATATTAGCAGAAAAGCCCTTAGCTATCAATTGTTTATAGCGTCTCTCAGCCCTGGCTTCCGCGCTAGCAGTCAAAAACACCTTGGTCACTGCATCAGTAAAAATAACGCTCGCCATATCCCGACCATCTGCCACCAAGCCCGGTTGTTGCCTAAATGCTTGTTGTCTTGCGACCAAAGCTTGACGAACACCTGGGTGAATGGCTACCTCTGAGGCACGCTTGCCCATCGCCTCTTGGCGTATGAGGTCGCTGACATCCTGCCCATCCAAAATAACCCTATCCCCTTGAAAAATAACATTTAATTTTTCAGCAATCGGGATTAATTCAGACTCAGAGGATGTAGAAACGCCTCTTTGATGACTCGCCAAACCCACTAATCGATACAAAGCACCACTATCTAAATAGTGATAACCCAAACGGTCAGCGACCTGCTGCGCGACTGTTCCTTTGCCCGAAGCCGTTGGCCCATCTATGGCAATAACAGGGATTAATGAGCTATTCGGTAGGGTCATAAGCACTTTAAAGGTATTTTATTTTTTATAAATATTTCTTAATGTGAAATCAAAAATGCCCAAATTTCAAGAATTTAAACTGTTTTTTCTTACTTTTTGGCAATCCCTGCAAACTCTTTAAAGTACTCAGGAAAGGTTTTTGCAACACATGCAGGCTCATTAATTCTGACTTTTAAAGGTCCAAAAGCCGCTAGAGAAAAACACATCGCCATGCGATGGTCATCATAGGTATCAATACCTTCAGATGGAGTGATCCATTCTTTTGGAGGAGAAACCTTGATGTAATCATCACCCGCTTCTACCAAGGCGCCCATTTTTTGCAACTCTTTTGCCATGGCAGCAATACGATCCGTCTCTTTTAATTTCCAACTAGCAATGCCAGTTTATGTCGTTGTACCTTCAGCAAAAAACCCCCCCACGGCTAGGGCAGTCTCTTAAAAACATCTC
>SSFP01000121.1 GCA_008015455.1 Polynucleobacter sp.
CTAATTCTGATTTCAGGGACTTTACTTCCATACTTTTTGCAAGAAAAGCCTTTTTTACTTCGTTAACTGAAGAAGAACCTTCAGTTAAGAGTCTTTTCTGAAGATCTTGGATCTCTTTCTCAACAGTGCGAAGAGATGCTAGTTTTTCTTGGAGTTGGGTGCAGATTTCGGGGGAAGGCATGGGGGATTTAAGGAGTATATCTTTAAAGTTGATTATATTTCAACGTCACCAAGTTCTTCCTTAAGCATCTCTGTAATAACAGGGGCGAGTTGTGACAGATCATCGCCGATAAGATACCCAAGTGGAGTCGCCCGACCGTCATTCCATGTTGAGGTAAATAATTCGATTTCTTCTTCGGATACATCTCCAATTTGGAGAGCATGAACATGCACACCCTTTTTCTCAAGCTCACTAATTTGTGAAAGGATTTCAGGGGATGGATTCGTCCCACCATCTGTTATAAGGAAGGCAATTTTCAGTAGTTTTTTATGTGCAATATTTTCTTCTGTCTCTAATGTCGTTGAGTCATTTATAATAGCAAGAGCTTCCTCTTCATTATTTTGTCTATAATTCTCAGCAAGTGAAGCCATAACATGGTACTGCTCAACCCTATCTTTACCGAGTGATGAACTCTTTCGGAATGGTTTTTTTAGTTTTGCATGTGTCCCATACAAAATGACTTCGGTATCAGCAAAAAGTTTTGTTTTAGTTTCCTCGCGTGTACTATCGACAAACTGGTTAAATCTTTCAAGTGATTTCATTACCAAAAGAGCTACGCGTTCAACTGCTTTGTTCTTAGAACTCCCCATGCCACCATCTTGGAACATTGACCCTGATCTATCGAGAATAAGAGATACTTCTATACGCTCGGGTTTATTGGTTGACTGCTCTACCATCTCACTTCTTTCCATTACGTGCAGTCTGTCAACTTGCCCTTGTACCACTTTTGGAAATTGGCGAATAAAAGATGGAAGATTGACTTGGTTCCCAGTTTTATATAATCCTCCACTCGATTTTCGTCTCTCAAGAGAAACTCCAGTTGATATAGCACGCCATAATTCATCTAGTGAAGAAATATAAGGTGCTATATCTTTTTCTACATCCTTAATGTGGCTGTGCAAGTCTTCTTCTATATTATTTTCTTGTCGCCAATCTTTGGCCTGCTTGTCAATTTTTTCTTGTGCTACTTTTTTCGGATCCACTGCATCTGGTTTTTTGTCTTTTCCACTTTCTGCTTCTTTCCCTTCCATCTCTTTACTATACTTTCCCCATTGTTCTATTACCTCGTGGGGGATAAAGTCAGGAAACATTTTCTCAAAAAGTTTGAGGATTTCATCAAGCACTTTATCCATATCTTTTGTTGGATCATCATGATACTTATCAAGTTCTCTTAAGACATCATTAAAAAGAAGTTCTGTATATGTTGGTAGCAATGTGAGAGAAAGCATTTGATGACGAGTCTTTGTGTCAGTTGCTTTTATCCCTAATTTCTTATCTTTCTTTTGTGGATTAAGATATGTGTCTATAATATCTTGTGTGTTAACTTCTTTTCCCATTATTTTATAGTCTTTTCCGAGAGCAGATTGTGCGTTTTCAGTAACCCTAAACCCTTCATCAACATTTTCTCCACGTAACATCGCATAAAGAAATTGATACGATTCAAAATCGTGATAGGACAAATTTTTACTTGGACTCAATACTTTTGTATACAACTTCTCTCGTTCAGAGTCTCCACTAGTCCCTTTTGCAAAAGTAGGCTCACCCTCTACGGTGTGATTTACCCATATATCATCAACAACATTAAAATACCCAGAGGAATACATTTCTCCTAGTCGATGAGTAAGTGACATCTTTCTGCTTTCTGGTAAATCTTCACCATACTTTTGTTTATATGCATTTGCTAACTTATCTGTAAGCTCTTGCCCAAGATTTTTTGCTCTCTCAAAATTTTTAAGATAGTTTTCATGATCACTGTCAAAGTCTTTAAAATGAGTAAGTTCGTGCATCATTACCCACTCTGCTTGAGTCATGGACAAATTATTTTCTGCAAAGAAGTCGAGTCCAATAACCACTTCAGGAGAGGTGCCATTTTGGCCAACTTTAAACATAGCAGTTTTGACACTTCCGTCTGTTGAGAATCTAAAAGAAGGAGCATGTTTCCCAGCATACTTTTTAAAGAGCGGTTTTTTATTTTCAAGATGATTTTGATATATTGATTTTAAGTTCTCTAATCCTTTTGGGCTTAGTGACTTTGGATCTGGGACAGTCCCCACAACTTCTTGATCATACTTAGGTGCTCCGCTCGGGTTCATGCTAGGAGTTTAACACGGTAAATAGACATTTTGATAGACATATTAGAGGGCTGTTTATACGATTTTACTTGATCTATATGTAAGAGGTATACTGTACGGTATATGAATTTTAATAAAGCAGATTTACGCAATGCAGAAGAATCCCCAGTCTATAGTCATGAAGATCATGTATCTCTTGGGTTGGTGGATGCCGAAGCCACGTTACATGCCCTCGAGAGAAGTCTAAAAGAAAAAGTATTGAGAGGTAATGGCGTACAAGCTAACAAGATTAATTCTAGGCTTGCAAAACTCTTAGGTAAAAAAGAAGAGGTAAAGGCTGATATAATTTCCACAAAAGGACTACTAGAAGAAGCTGAGGAAGAAATACAGGGTGATCCGTATCTCCAAGCTCTCTATGATCATAAACAAAGTAATGTTACATCAGCAGTTAGAGACTATCGTGCTATTCGTAAATGTTTAGAAGAGGCTGAAGTATTGAAAACAGAACTAGAATCTAGTATTTATGCAGAAGATAATGTAGACATTTCTCTCCGAGAAGCTCTTGATGAAGTTAACAGCACGATTAGACTCCTACAAGAAGATAAAAAAACTCTTTTAGACCATTCCCCAGAAAGTTATTACGTAGGTAACCTCTTATCACTTCGTGATTTAAAAAGACAAGCCAGACTCGGATCTATTGTAGAGACAGAATCCGTACATAACAAAAGACTTGAGATAGAGAGCTTCGCACTCGCAGGTCGTCCTATTTTTCTTCACGGTGCTCCAGGAACAGGGAAAACTGAAATGGCAATGCACGTAGCGAAACTTCTTCCAACAGCAAAAGAATTTTCAAATAAAGTAAAATATGAAGCAAAGAGTGAAGAACAGCCATTTATGATTATTTCTGCTTCCAAACAGACAGACAGCAGTGAACTGACTGGCCACCAAGTAATTAATGTTAAACAAATGCCAGAGGATGAGCGTAAAAAATTCATTGATTCTGTGGAGATTGAAATGAATACTTGGATTGAAAAGAATAAGGATGCGACCGAAGATCAAAAAAACAGACAACAGCAAATAATATTAGAAGCGTATAAACTAACTCATGGACAAGGCATGGAAACATCCTTTTGGACTGGTCCGATGTACAAGTGTATGGAAGAAGGTGTCCCTTTTATTGTCGACGAAGCAAACGCAATGCCACCTGATGTACTCATTAAGATAAACCATCTCATGACAAGGCGTCCAGGAGATACGGTTGTCGTACAAGAAGACAGTGGAAAAGAAATTAAAATCAAAGAGGGGTTTTGTTTTATCTTTACGGGAAACATCGGGGAACAATTTCAGGGACGATACCGTCTAGAGCAATCCTTTGTTAACCGTATTGGGGATGCAATGGTTGAGTATAATTACTTACCAGAAAACGAGTTACAAGAGGTGCTATTTGCTTACCTTATGGAAGGAGGAAAAGGTAAAGGATCTATCATCATGTCTCCAGATGATATGGATAGTCTTAAAAGATTTACTAAAACTGTTTGTTTTGCTCAAGCTATTTTTGAAGGCAAGCAAGATTTAGAGATCCCCGATGGAAGTGGAGGAAGCTTAAGTATACGTGACCACAAGCTGTTAAAGAGTACGCCGCTTTCAATGCGAAATATTTTTAATATTGTTGATGCATACAAGAAAGATAACTACTCATTGGCTTTTGAACAATATATTTACGAATCTTTTATTAAGCCAATACAAGATCAAGGAGAGCGTTACGCATATTTCCAAATATTTAAAGATAATGGATTTTTCCCTGATCAAAATATGACGGAAAATGTAAACCGCGACTCTAATGGAAAAGTAATTGAATTTACAGCCAGAGGAGAATATGGCGAAAAAAATGATAAGTATCATGTTTTCACCCCACGAGATGTAGTAGATCAACTCTATGGTCCCTACACAGGAGGTCTTCCTGAAGAAGATATCGAAAAAGCATCTTGGGAAGGTCACCACCTTGTAGCGCAGAGAGATTATAGTAAAGTAAAGGTTGAAAATTCAACAGAGATTGATATAGGTGCTCTTGAAGTAGAAAGACTGAACAAGGAGATAGAAGGTACCTTAGGTGTGCTTTCTAAGTTTATACAAGAACAAGAAGTTACTGTAGGGAGTGTTTGTGCTATAAAGTAATCCCCCATGCCTTCCCCCGAAATCTGCACCCAACTCCAAGAAAAACTAGCATCTCTTCGCACTGTTGAGAAAGAGATCCAAGATCTTCAGAAAAGACTCTTAACTGAAGGTTCTTCTTCAGTTAACGAAGTAAAAAAGGCTTTTCTTGCAAAAAGTATGGAAGTAAAGTCCCTGAAATCAGAATTAGAAAAACTCCTTAAAGAAGCGTCTCCTGACGCACATAAAGACACCCCTGAATCCATTAAGAAACTTCTAAAAGAAATTGGTACTCCTGCCACCTTGGATGAGTCATTTGAGGGAGGCATAATTGCTCTTGAAATAGATAAAAAGACTCTAGAACAACTTAAGACCTGGGGTACGGCAAAGAAAGCGTATGAGGCGGCAGATAATGCCTCTCCGTCGTGGGTATGGGATCAATTAGACAATATTCCCTACACCCTACCAACATCATCATCTTTAGGTGTTTTAGTACTTAACCATGGAGAAACTACTCCGCAAGAAAGAGACAAGCTTGTAGCAGATTTAGATAAGAAAGGATTCCGCCCACTTGAATTCTCTGAATTGGTAGCCCTCGGTATCATGAAGCCAGAATATAATAAGAGAAACGAAATATTGAACACGTATAAGAAATACACCCTGGGCGGTGGTTCTCAGTCTCCGTATCTCGACTGGAGTGGCGGCAAACGCGTGTTGGATGCGGATGGTGTGTCGAATGACTGGAATGGGCATAACCGTTTTGTATTTGTTCGCAAGTAGCACTTAGACTTTAGTCACTTTGCTTAGGCTTTGGTTACTTTGACTTTACGAATTGAAAATAGGACTGGGGAAATAAGAATACGGTGGGATGGGCGGGGTATACTGGGGACTTTAAAACATTAATAACAGAACTAGAAAAACTATTCTAACTTAGCGCCCAAATACAGCTAGCACGAGACGTGTATTTACGATACGTCTCGTGCTAGCTGTTAATGGCGGAGAATGTGAGATTCGAACTCACGGAACCGGTAAAGGTTCGACGGTTTAGTAAACCGTTGGTTTAAACCACTCACC
The DNA here is from genome assembly GCA_008015455.1 of Polynucleobacter sp. GTDB lineage: Bacteria > Pseudomonadota > Gammaproteobacteria > Burkholderiales > Burkholderiaceae > Polynucleobacter. The sequence continues at coordinate 5,518 of SSFP01000121.1, forward strand.
CAATTCTCCGGATGTTTTGGAAACGTTCTTGCGCAATGAGAATCGAACAACCTTCGCTACGCTATCGCTAAGCTACGGTTTCGAAACCACTCGGTCCCGATTCCTCCTCCACGGGGAAACTCCCGTTTCCCCGACCCCTTTCCCGTTCGAATCTCATCGTCAGTCTACCTCTATGGTAAAAGTTCGAGCACGGAGCTCGAACTTTTACCATATGCGGTGTCTATTGTACAAAATTCGAACTTATTTTGAAAGCAATCCCGACTAATCGCACGTGCGGAGTGCGTGGTGGCTCTGACCAAAATCGTACGCTCCACGAAAGCCCCGCCACCGCCTCGCTTCACTCGGCAACCCCAAAAAGAAAAAGTGTTCCTTGCTCTTTTGATTTTCGCGGGGGTGGATTTTTTCTAAAATGGAAAGGACATTTTTCTTTTTGGGTTCTTCCCTCCAAGTATTCGGGCAGTGTGGCGAGGCTTCAATTCGGACTCGGTTTTGCGAAAACTATTTTCTGGGGATTGGATTTTCGCAAAACCGAGACTAATTTGTTTTTGGATTTTGTCCGCGCGGAGGAGGGGTCTGGGGAGGAATCCGCGCGGGCTTCTGAAATTTTTTGCGGGCGGGCTACTTATTCACAAATGCACGAGTGCTTGGTCCAAAATATCCAGTTCCTTTTTTAAGACCATTCGGTGTCAAAATATCAGGAGAGTGAGCTTCTTGAAATTTAATCAATGCTTTGTAAGTTAGTAATCCAAAATAATTTGTTTCTTTACCAAGCGAGCCAGCACCACTTTGTGCGATAATGAAACCGTTTGCATTGAGATATTTCTGTAATTCTTTTATATCTGAATTTGTCATGCGATACGACAAATTTCTATAGAATTTATATGAATTATAAACGACTGGAACATAAGCATTGATCTGTAGGGAAATAGGGTTTGAACATCTGCCATATCTGTTGCAATATTTTATATACCAAATTTTGGTGGTCGTTGCTATCCACTCAACAGAACTTGTCGCATTAATGTATGTGGCAGGAGTAAAATTTGCGTTATCTGAAATTGCAATATTGGTAATGTCGTTACCGAAACCAAAATGTAGGACGGTTTTATTTTGAGAATTAGTTATATCTCTAGTTGCGGTAAATCCTCCGGCTGGTGCCGTTGGATACGGGGCGGAAAATCCGCCACCCCCACCTCCTCCACCACTTGAAACAGGAGAAGCGATAGAAAATGAAATAGTATAATCATCGGTATTAGCATTACTTGATCCGTCAATACACCGAACATAATAATTGTATGACTGACCATTTGAAAGACCGGTGATCGTATCTGAATGAGAAGTTCCACCGGTAGTAGCGAAAGTGGTTACAATTGAGGCATACGCAGTACTTGCTGTGATGCCATATTTACAAGTAGCAGATTCGTCGGTGGTAAGAGATAGAGTTACTTGAGTAGTACCAACTAATTGACTGCCAGAAGGTAAACCGGCAGATCGAACTGGAGCAGTCGCATCATTGATATATGTCAAAGCAACATTATCAAGTTGTACTAGTTGTGTTCCGTCAGAATGTAAATACGCCCGCCATAAAAATGATCCACTCTCGACTGGAAATGTTGCGATGTTAGAATTTATTTGCGAAGCAGTACTTGCCTCTGTATATCCAGAAACTGTGCTTGTCCATCCCGAGTTATACCAGTACCATGTTGAACCTCCGTTGTTTGAGATTTGATATTTTATCGCTCCACTATTAAGTGTTGAAGTTTCAACAAAACCGGAAAGTGAAGTAAGAGTAGTCGCAGAAACGGGTTGGACTGTCGGGTTGTCGCTTGGATATATATTTACTTCTGAACCAATACTATATGTCGGTTCGGGAGATACATAATTTCTTAAAAATGAAAAGTAAACATCTTGTGTCGAAGTCTTGGAATTCCAGTTTGCATTATTTGCAACATTTTGATAAGGCATTAGATATCCGTAGTTGACACTAGAATTTGTAAGGGAGGAAATCACCGACGAACCCACCAAAGTCCCATCTGTTTGATAAATGGACAAGGTTGCATTACTTCCAACTTTCTTTAATTCCGTAATATATGTTGTGTTAAGTGAAGTTGAAACTGCGCTCGCCGCTTGCTGGTAGTACGAGCCTCCTGCTCCAAAAAATTCTATTACTTGAAGTGTGTTGTTAAACCAAATGGGATTGAGGCTATAAGCACTCGACCCAGCATTGATAGCACTACCATCTAGGCTAATGCCTGTCACTGGCAACCAAGCACCTGCCGTTGTTGCTGTAAATCTAAATTTAGAACGGACAGAAAAATTATCAGATACACCACCTGTTACTCCATCCGTTATAGATGGATCAAATACAACTAGACTGTTAGCATCACGCCCGACAGCAAAAACTTTTCCACCAGAGTATTTAACGCCATATACTTTATCCAAAAGAGCATCTGATTTTATGGTGCCCAAGGTTGGATTTGTTGGATCGGTGATATTAACCTGAACTATTGCATCGCCTCCAGAGGAAGCAACATATGCTGTATTCCCAGAAACATCTAAACGATTAGGTGCATTGAGTGATGCACTGCTTAGAATTCCTATTTGCGAAGTATTGACTGGATCAGAAATATTAAATGTAACAAAAGTATTGCTAGTGTAGTAGACGGCATAGAGATTGTTGCCACTATTTGCAAAACCAGCAGTACAAGAATAGTTTCCACTCGAAAGAGTTTTCACTACGGATGGCGCGGCTTTATTTGATACATCAATCACTTTTAACGACGAGCCAATGAAACAGCCGCCAACATATGCATAATTTCCTTTTACGAATACTGCAAATGCTCCATCACCTGTTGCGACACTACCAGTTATTGACGGCGATGCTGAATTGGAAACATCCACGATGTACAGTTTCTGGTCTTCACTATGGGTAACATATGCGTAACCATCTAAGTAGAATACCTTTCTTAATTCATCGGGGTCACCGCCACCTTCGGTTGTGCCGATGGTAATTGAAGAAATTTTTGTGATATTGGCTGGATCAGTAGCATTTAGTATGAGCAATTTGTGATTATGCCAAGAAGTTAGATAAATTGTATTTCCATTTTTAGCAACACCCATTCCTTCTGTAAGGTCGCTGTCGGTAAAACTACTAACAAAAGTTGGAGAAGCAGGATTAGAGATATCGTACACGGTCAACTTTGCACCACTTCTAGTTGGTATATATGCATAATTTCCATCAATAAGTACGTCTTCTGGTTCGTCCAGTGCTGTATTACTGACGACAGAGCCTACAATACTATTATTGACGGTGGCAAAAGCTTTTCGGACATAACTGTCATTGATTCTATCAACTCCAACTAGCGAGAGTTGTCCGCCATTACTACGAATCTGTCCTGTACTATCGCCATAGCTTTCATTTGTTCCATTATCGCGATAAGAAAAACCATCGTCCTGTACAAAATCTGTTCCCGAAATAAATGTATTGGCTCCGCTTGACGCCGAGCTGACACCGGAGTTTCCATAATATATGTAAATCGCAACTGTGTTTGGCGAAACAGGAATTGACGGAATCTCGACCCAAAAATCGGCTGTCGAAGAATTAGTTTTTGACTCTAGCCAGTAATCAAGGAGTGTAGTTCCATTTGAAGAAGTAAAGCGTATATCATCAAAATCTGCTTGCATATCCGAGTCGTATGGAACAGTAATTTTTACTTGATAATTCGTTTGCGCCCCAGCAGAAGAACCCGTTACCGTGACGGCTTTGCGTTTTGTCCAAGACGTTGAATACCAAGCGGGTGAACTTGTCGCTTTGAGTTGTGTTTGTCCGCTCGAAAATTCTATTTTCGTATTATCAAAAGTATAGTCAGACGAAGTTGAAAAATCCCAAGTAGAAGTTGCAGCATAAACAAAAGGTACTATTAGGAGACTTAGAGTAAGAACCGTTAAAATTGTTGCCGATTTATTTTTAAACATATTTTTAATACAAAAAACACCGCAAAAACGGCGTTGTAGTTTAGGTCGAAAAATCAAAAAACGCGGAGCGTTTTTTACTCTCTCTCTCTCGATTCCGCCCCTAAAATTTGGTATCATAAATTTGAATTCTTACTATTTATTGATTTTCAACATTATAACATAATTTTATCCGTCAAGTAAAATTTTCTGGATTTTTATTCTGAAAGCCCGCCCGCAAAAAATTTCAGAAGCCCGCGCGGATTCCTCCCCAGACCCCTCCTCCGCGCGGACAAAATCCAAAAACAAATTAGTCTCGGTTTTGCGAAAATCCAATCCCC
>SSFP01000124.1 GCA_008015455.1 Polynucleobacter sp.
GGCTATGTGATCGCTTGGGATACAACCGTTCCGAGATCATCAGGTACGTTCTGAAGCGCTTTTACAACGAGCACTTCAACAACCCCGAGAACTTCACCCGTGTCAGAAAGGAAATGTTTTGATGGAACAACCAGAACTAATGTCGTTTATGGAGTGGAGAGAACTCCACCCTGTTAAGAAAAAGAAGGAGAAAAAAGATGAGTCAAGAAGCCTTGAAGCAAACGGAGAAATCGGGATTACGAATGGTGAAGGACAAGGTGATGGACATCATCAGGAAATCTCCGTCCAAGGAGTTCATGTTTTCCCAAGTCCCGAACTCTAAGGACATCGTCATCGTCGTACGTCAAATGTGAAAGCTGGCGCTGGGTCAAGTCCAGCCGAAGCATCAAGTCGACTGAAGTCATCATCTATCTTTGACTGTGACTTCAGCGATTTCGATCTCTGGTAATGAGAGAAGCCGAGCGTCTCGGATCTTCCGTTTTTTGTAAATTGAGAAGACGCTTTCAGGTCCAAGAGAGAACCCTCTTGGACTCTTCCACCCCTCTGAAATGAGAAGTTGAGCTATGTCCTTGAAGGTCATTTTTTCAGCGTCTCTAAGCCTCAGTATTTCATTTGAAAGCGCTGTCTGATATTCTGTGTACGAGCCGAGCCTTAGCCCCTTGTGTCTAAGCCTTACAACGTAGCTAATTTGAGGAGGAGTGGAAGAATGAACGGGTTCAGAATTACCCCCCAGCCAGCCCACTCCGTTACGGTGGAGTAAAAGTTAGTTACCGATCGAAAAATTAGGAAGCTTAATTTGATCTTTTTCTGATTCAAAGTAAATTTCCCATGGAAATTTTGCGGGTCTATTGAAAACTAAATTTAGACCCTGTTGCATAAAAGAAGAAACATCCTCTTTTATTTCATAACGATTAGTAAATTCTGTCAGATTTTCTAACAAGTTATTCATGCTTTCCTGAGCCATTTTGAACTCATTACTTTGATCATCAGTTATTTTTGACTTAACTCTTTGGTAAACGCTAAGTCCAAACCAATGGTATAGGGTTATTAACCAAGCATAGATATTGTAGAAATCAGCTGTTCTCTCATTAATTTCTTTATTTTTATAATAAAAACCTAAAAAAGAATCATTAAAGGTTCTTAATCTTGCTAAGTGTTCTAGCCATTCCTCTTCTACTTGATGCCACTCTGAGTCATCAAGAATTTCTACAATGTGGCCAACTGTATATAAGATGAATCTAAATTGTTCTTTATGAACTTGAGCCTTATCTTTTTCTGGATAATGAGCAACGCTCATCCATAGAGATGTTAGATGCCAAATGATTTTTTCATTAGGGGTAATTTTGGGAATTTGTTCGGCTAAGGCAAGATAATCAGGCTTTAAAATCGAGAGAATTTCTTTAACCATTTCCTCATGTTCTTGTGAGCCATAGATAGTCATAATTAGCTTTCTTAATCAATAAATATTGTCTTATGATATCTGACTGTAATGGCTACATATAAATGGAAGCTCAATGAAGCCAATAGTTGTTTTAGATACCAACATTTTGTTAGACATTTTGGTTTTTGATGATGAGCGAGCTCACCCATTAAGAGCTGCTCTTACAAATCAAGAGCTTGATGCAGTTGCTACTCAGCATACTATTGAGGAGTTGGCAGACGTTATTTCCCGTCCTCAGTTTGAGCTTGATTTGCAGCAACAAACAATTGCACTGATGCAGTGGCAGTCATGGGTACGGGTGGTGAAAGATGAAGATTTGGTCATCGCACCATGGAAGTGCAAAGATCGTGATGATCAAGTATTTATAAATTTAGCCTTTAGTCTAAAACCTGCCACCTTGATCAGCAAAGATAAGATGGTGTTGAAGATTGCAAAGCGGGCAATTAAAGAGCAGGTTGTTATTACAGCGGATCACGATAAGTTTTTAAGTAGTTGCGCTAAATAATTTGTTGCGGCGCAATACAGCTTATAACCCTAATTTATATGGGTAAATAAGGGTAAATTCTTAGTTAAACAGTGACTTACAACAGCGACATTTCCTTAAATTTTCCTTACAATCAAATTAGTTGATTTGCTTATTTTTAATGGCAACAACCGTTAAGGAGATATTAATGAATAAAAATTTACGCAAAGTAATGGTTGCAGTTGGCGTTATTGCAGCTGTTATATCAGGTGCAACACATGCTGCATTTCCAGATGACAAGCCAGTGACATTGGTAGTGCCTTTTGCTGCGGGCGGACCAACAGATAAGGTGGCCCGTGAGTTAGCGCTTTCTATGAGTAAAGCACTGAAGCAACAAGTGATTGTTGATAACTCACCAGGTGCTGGTGGCACGATTGCTGCTAAAAAAGTGATGAATGCTGCTAATGATGGCTACACACTATTAATTCACCACATTGGTATGTCTACAGCCCCAGGCTTGTACCGTAACCTAGGCTACGACCCAATGACTGACTTTGAACATTTAGGTCAAGTAGCTGATGTGCCAATGGTGATGGTTGCTAACAAAGATTTGCCAGCTAAGAACCTTAAAGAGTTGTTGGCTTACATTAAAGCTAATGGAACTAAGGTGGCTTATGCAAATGCTGGTATTGGTTCAGCTAGTCACTTGTGTGGTCTTTTGTTCATGAGCACTATCCAGCAAGAAATGACAACAGTTCCATATAAAGGTACTGCACCAGCTTTGACAGATTTGATGGGTGGTCAAGTTCAGTTGATGTGTGACCAAACAACTAACTTAGCAGGTCAATTAAAGGCTGGCACAGTTAAGTCATATGGCGCAACAACATTGCAACGTATCCCTGCATTCAAAGATATTCCAACATTGCATGAGCAAGGTTTGAAGAACTTCCAAGTGAATGTATGGCACGGTGTATATGCACCAAAAGGCACATCTAAAGCAGCAACAGATAAATTGGCAGCAGCTATCAAGGCTGGTATCAATGACGCTGGTTATAAAGCAAAGATGGCTGATTTAGGTGCTAACGTGCCAAATGAAAAGAATGCTAGTCCAGCTGGTCACAAAGCTCATTTGAAAGCTCAAATTGATTTGTGGACACCAATCATTAAGAAAGCTGGTATCTACGCTGACTAATGTGTCATGCATGGTAATTTAAGAGAGGTCACTATGTGACCTCTTTTTTTTCTGGTGCTTGATTAAAGAATTACGATTGTCGATTTCGTCTTTGATCTAAAGCGATCCATATCGGTTCTTTTTCAGTATCAGTTAGTTCGCCCCAGACGGCAATTTCATCCAAAGTTCTAAAGCAACCCAGGCAATAAAGGTCGTCATCATCCATGCGGCACAAATTGATGCATGGAGATGCAGGTCTTAGGCTTTGAATTTCTGAAGACAATTTAAGAGAAGTTTTTAGACAGAACTGATTGATAACGACTCTCTAGTTCAGAGGCGCTCTTAATGCTGATACCTAAATCTCTCACGCCCCCATCCTTGAGGTCATAAATCCAACCATGAACCGTTAAGTCTTGATTGTTAGCCCAAGCATCTTGAACGCTAGTAGTTAAACAAACGTTTTTAACTTGTTCAATCACATTGAGTTCACACAAATGATCGAACTGTTCTGTTTCTTTAAGAATGGTGCCTAAGTATTTGCCATGCTTATCCTGAACATCTTGAACATGGCGAATCCAATTGTCAGCTAATCCAACGCGAGCTTTTTTTTGGGCTGCACGAACACCAGAGCAACCATAATGACCTACGACGATGATGTGCTTGACCTTGAGAAGATCAACAGCAAACTGAATCACTGATAAGGCATTTAAATCCGTATGAACTACAACGTTGGCAATATTTCTGTGAACGAATACTTCGCCTGGCGCTAAGCCTGTAATTTGGTTCGCTGGAACTCTAGAGTCTGAGCAACCAATCCAGAGATATTCTGGAGCTTGTTGATCAACTAAGCGACTAAAGTAATTGGGATCTGATTTAGTCACTGAGGCTACCCACTCTTTATTGTTTTCGAGTAGCTTGGATAAGATGTAAGGGTTGTTAGATGAAGTCATATTAAGCTTTAAGTTAATGGGGGAACACTACAACTCTATGGTTAGCATTATAGTTAGTTAATACGTCCGATAACTGTGACCTTAAAGTAAATAAGGTTGTTTAATTAAAAAAATTTTATGAGCCACATTCATTATCCCTTTGGCGAAGAGTTACCAATAAACGCAGAGGCTAAGCCGATTAGCCATGAGGTAAGGTGGGTGCGCATGCCGCTACCCTTTGCCCTTAATCACATCAATTTGTGGTTGTTGAAAGATGAAATTGATGGCGTCACTGGTTGGACTTTGGTGGACTGTGGAATTGCCAATACAGCAACTCAAGAAACTTGGGAACGCATCTTTGAAGACCAATTAGATGGATTGCCCATTATTAGAGTGATAGTGACTCATATGCATCCAGATCATATTGGTTTGGCTTCATGGATTTGTGACAAGTGGTCAGCTCCTTTATGGATGACGATGACTGATTTTGTATTGGCTAAATGGTTAATTAGCCCTGCAGGTTCAAGCCTGGGTTCTATCGCTGGTGGTGGCGGGGCTGCTACTCATTTTTCTAAGCACGGCTTAAATGATGCGGCTGATTTAGAAAAGATTCGAGCTAGAGCTGATTACTACAGCAAGATGGTTCCGAGTTTGCCACCAAGATTTCGCAGAATCTTTGATTCTGAAAATCTTCTGATTAACAATCAATCTTGGCAAGTGATTGTGGGTTACGGTCATGCCCCTGAACATGCCTCTTTGTATTGTGAGGCTTTAGGTTTATTAATTTCTGGTGATATGTTGTTGCCAAAAATTTCGACAAATGTCAGTGTGTTTGATAGTGAGCCTGATGCTGATCCATTAGGGCTTTACTTAAGCTCATTAGACAAATTTTTGCCCTTGCCTGCTGATACTTTAGTTTTGCCATCACATGGAAAACCGTTTACAGGGATTCATCCGCGTGTGGCGGAGCTGAAAAAGCATCATCAAGACAGACTTTTGGAAACGATGGCATTTTGTGCACATAGCCCCAAGCATGCCAGGGAGCTCGTTCCTGTTTTGTTTAAGAGGGAGCTAGACTTGCACCAATTGACCTTTGCAATGGGTGAAGCCATTGCTCACCTTAACTTCCTTTGGCGCGGCGGGTACTTGTTGCGCGAGCTTTGCTCTGACGGGGTTTTGCGGTTTTCTTCGCTGAAAAAGTTCCCGTAGCCATTTCTGCTGCCATTTCTGTAGCAGCTTGAGTTGCCTGGGATGCTGCTTTTTGAGCTGCTTTGCTCGCTTCAGCCATTGCTTCAGGAGTCATCGCTGCGCTAAAGCTTTGTAAAGCTGCAAGAGTAGCTCTTTGGACTTCTAGACCTTGAATTGTGCTTCTAAGCACGTTCATATTGAGTTGAAGCCAGTTTTCAACACTTTTCAGATCCCCAATACGCTTATCAAGCTCCTCGATATTGAGGGTGGGCATACTAGCTCCACCGCCAATACCAGCGCCAAAACCACTTAAATCACCAGGTGTTGGCGAGTTGCCCCACATCGTTTTGAACATTTCAAGGCTTTGATTGAAATCAGGCATTGCTCCAAACATATAGGGCTCCTAGAATAAAAAAGTTAATGGAA
>SSFP01000129.1 GCA_008015455.1 Polynucleobacter sp.
GTGGGTAAATATAGGTATTACGCACCATGAACTCTTTCAGAATGTCATTCTGAATCGTGCCAGAGAGTTGATCTTGCTTAACGCCTTGCTCTTCAGCAGCCACGACATAACCTGCCAAAATCGGTAAAACTGCACCGTTCATGGTCATTGACACAGAAACCTTATCCAATGGGATCTCATTGAACAAAATCTTCATGTCTTCTACGGAATCAATCGCCACACCTGCCTTACCAACATCCCCTGTGACACGAGGATGGTCAGAGTCATAGCCACGGTGAGTGGCCAAGTCAAAGGCTACTGAGACACCTTGCCCCCCCGCAGCTAGAGCTTTGCGATAAAAAGCGTTGGATTCTTCAGCGGTTGAGAATCCTGCATACTGACGAATCGTCCAAGGACGAACGGAGTACATCGTTGCCTGTGGCCCACGAACAAATGGTTCAAAGCCTGGCAATGTATTGGCGAAAGGTAAACCTTCTGTATCAGCAGCTGTATAAAGCGCCTTTAATTTGATGTCATCAGGTGTTTTCCAGCCTAAGGCGTCCACATTGCCATTGGGAGCTGACTTCGCAGCTGCTTTTTCCCAAGCCTCCATATTGGCTTGATTAAATGATGGCCATTGATTCTTACTTGCACTCATCGAGACTCCGATACTTAGGTATTTAATAAGCGTAATTTAACAGAATTATCTTGACTTTTGGCTTGCATTTTTCCAATTTTGAATTCATAATTCATAATTCAAAATGACACTAAATCGAAGACCACTCTATGAAGAAGTCGCAGAAAGATTGCGAACCAGCATCTTTTCTCATGAATTTGCTCCCGGCGACTGGATAGACGAGCAAGCCCTTGCCATTCAGTACGGCATTAGCCGCACCCCCATGCGTGAGGCTATCAAAGTCTTAGCCGCCGAAGGGTTAATCACCATGAAAATGAGACGTGGCGCCTATGTGACCGAAGTCTCTAAATCAGATTTAAGTCAAATCTTTACAGTTTTGGCCCTTTTAGAAGGACAAGCTTGCTTTGAGGCAGCCAAAAAGTCTACTGAAGGTCAGTTAGAAGCTTTGGATAGCATTCACCTAAAACTGGAACGAGCAGCTGCCGATCGCGACCTTGATCAGTTCTTTGCCATCAACCAGCAGTTTCACGACAAGATCCAAGAAATATGCGCCAATCCTTGGATGCAACGAGTGATTGATGATTTACGTAAAGTTCTCAAACTTCAAAGAAGAGATTCTCTGAGTAAGCGAGGTAGATTAGAAAGCTCATTGCTAGAGCACCGTAAGATTCTGTCAGCCCTGCTCGCTCGAGATGCTGACCTATCTCAAAAATTGATGAAAGATCATTTACTGCAGGGACAGTTGGCTGCTAAATAAAGAATTAAAAAAGCTACTCAAAAAAACAAGCCAATAAAAAAAGCCACTGGGTAGTGGCTTTTCTCTGTGTGGTGAAGCTAAATTACTTCTTCATCACCAATGTACCAGGCAAGCTAGCGATATAAGCAGCCATATCCTGTAGGTCTTTGTTAGTGAACTGAGTCACTTGACCAGCCATGATGGCATTGCTGCGACCGATATTAGGATTGTTAGTCACTTTATATGCCTTCAATGCATGGTAGATGTAATCAGCATGCTGACCAGCTAGCTTTGGATACTCAGGAGCCACGGGCTTATTCAAACCTTCACCATGACAAGCCGCACAAGCAGCTTTAGTCACTAATTCTTGTCCTCTTTTAACATCAGCTGCATGAGCTGAGAATGCAAAAGAAGCCGCTACAACAGTCATCAAAATACGTTTCATATCGACTTCTCCTGCTTACTTCAATTTATTGATGGTGGTGGCAGAAGTCTGAGTTGCATAGTACTCAGCGATGTCAGCCATATCCTTGTCACTCAATGAGGCGGCAATACTGCGCATCGTTGGGTGCTTACGCTCGCCCTTTTTGTAGGCTTGCAATGCTGCTGTGATGTAAGCAGCATTTTGACCGCCTAATAGCGGTACTGTGTAAATCTCAGGGAAGCTTGCACGGTAGCCAGGAATAGCGTGACAACCAATACACATACCCACTTTAGCTTCAGCAGCTTTAGCGTCGCCCTTCACTTCTTGGGCTTGAACAGCGCCGACCATCGAAATAGCGGCTACAACAGTTAGTAGTTTTTTCATAGTGACCAAATATTGAGATAGATCAAAAAAGTGCTGAAAAGGAGTATAGCGGAAGCTTGATGAAATTTGGCTCAGAAAATACATATTTCCGTCATATTCGAGTAATTTCCCTGATAAAAATTGAAAAAATGATGCTTTCATAATCCCAAGTCTTGCGAAAGAGGGTTCTTATGAGGGTTTTAAGACCTGTATGAAAGCCTGTTTCTCCTTGGCAATACAATGAGCTACCTATGGAGAAAAATATGTCAAAAATTACTCAACGTCTAAAAGAATTAAACATCACCCTCCCTGCTGCAGGATCACCCGCTGCCGCTTATGTCATGTCTGCCCAAACAGGCAATACATTATTTTTGTCAGGTCATATTGCTAAACGCGATGGTCAAGCACTGGTGGGCAAACTAGGCTTAAACATGAGTACCGAAGAAGGCAAAGCGGCTGCAAGAAGCATTGCGATTGATTTGATGGCTACCATGCAAGCTCACTTAGGTAATTTAGACCGTGTGAAGCGCATCGTGAAAGTGATGAGCTTGGTGAACTCCACTCAAGAGTACACAGAACACCATTTGGTCACCAATGGTTGCTCAGAATTATTGTTTGAAGTTTTTGGTGAAGCTGGCAAACATGCGCGCAGTGCTTTTGGTGTGGCACAAATCCCATTGGGCGCTTGCGTTGAAATTGAATTGATCGCTGAAGTTGAATAAGCTCTTAGATAATGACAGCTCCCACACTAAAACTAACCCATCCAACTGCAACCATTCAACTCAACAATCCTGAGTCGGCGAATCGCTTAACCGTTGACGATTTAGAAGTTTTAATGAATCTCATTAATCAAATTAATGAGAATGAAGCAATCACTATATTAGTTCTAAAATCTACTGGAAAATATTTTTGTTCTGGTTTTGATATTAGTAGTCTTGACCAAGACCCAAAAGAAAAATCTTTGCTTTTTGAGGATGTTGTTAATGCTGTGGAAGATTGTAGACCGATAACAATTGCCTCACTTCAGGGTGGAGTGTATGGTGGAGCCACAGATCTAGCTCTTGCTTGTGATTTCAGAATTGGTTGCGAAGCAACGGAAATGTTCATGCCAGCCGCCAAACTTGGGATCCATTTCTACCAGCGCGGACTTGAAAGATACGTTTCTAGACTAGGGATAGATGTTGCAAAACGCTTACTTCTAAAGGCTGAAAAAATTGATTCTAGGGAAATGAAGTCAATTGGATTCCTTACGGAATTAGTTGAGAACCATGATCTAAATAACGCAACACAAAATCTTATTGACTTAATTCAACCAATGGCGCCTTTATCGCTACTTGGAATGAAAAAACATCTTAATAAAATTGCACGAAATCAACTAGATCTCACTCAACTGAATAGTGATATTGCAAAGGCTCAAAATTCTGAAGACCTTAAAGAGGGCCGTAATGCATGGCTAGAAAAACGCCCAGCCCAATTTAAAGGCTTTTAGATATCACACCGCAATTAACTTGGCATCTTTGATCTTAGGCTCAAGTGCATGGCCCTTGCGAGCACGATTACCTGCAAATGACTTCAGAATCTTCGCATCTAAGCTAGCTTCTGTCGGCTTACCCGCCCTACCTAAACCAGCGATGGTGGCGCCACCCTCACCAACAGCAATTGCAGATTGCAACTTCTCAGACTTATCAAGATCCATCAAAATAACGCCCTTACCACCTGTTGGTAAGCGTTTGAGATCATCTAACGGGAAAACCAATAAACGACCGTTTTCTGATAAACAAGCGACCTGCTTCATACCTTCAGAAACTTTTGCAGGTGCTAATGGCGCATCGCCAGGAGCAAACTTGGCATCGACACCCACAAATGATTTACCGGCTTTATTGCGAGTGGTCATATCAGCCACATTGGCCAAGAAACCATTACCTGAACGCATAGATAACAAGAGCAAATCATCATTGTGACCTGCGTAATAAGCCACCATCTGAGTTCCAGCAGCAAGATTAACAAAACCTGTTAATGGTGAACCATCGCCACGAGCTCCGGGTAGATCAGCGACAGGCACGGTGTAGACGCGACCATTGCTACCAAAACCTAAAACGACATCCGTTGTACGGCACTCAAAGGTGCCATACATACCATCACCCGCCTTAAAGCTAAATTGTTGAGGATCATGATCATGACCTTGACGTGCTCTGACCCCACCACGTTGAGAAATAATCACCGTGACTGGCTCATCAATGACCTTGGCTTCAGCTACGGCTTTTTTCTCTTCCTGAATCACCGTGCGACGATCATCGCCAAAGGTCTTCATGTCAGCTTCGATTTCTTTAATGATGCGCTTACGCATATTCGCATCACTGCCTAACAGGCTCTCAAGATCATCTTTCTCAGATTTCAATTCTTTCAGTTCTTGCTCAATCTTGATTGCTTCAAGACGTGCTAACTGACGCAAACGAATCTCAAGAATATCTTCTGCTTGTCGCTCACTTAACTTGAAGGCTGTAATCAAATCCGCCTTAGGCTCATCACTGCCACGAATGATCTTGATGACCTTATCGATATTTAAAAGGATGAGCTGACGCCCTTCCAAAATATGCATACGATCATTGACTTTACCTAGACGATGCTGAGTTCTGCGAGTCACAGTGGCCACACGAAACTCGATCCACTCGCGCAATACTTCTGTTAAACCTTTTTGACGAGGACGTCCATCATTACCAATCATCACCAAGTTAATGGGTGCATTGGACTCAAGTGAGGTGTGCGCCAATAAAGTCGTGATGAATTCATTGACATCAATATTTTTAGTCTTAGGCTCAAACACTAAGCGCACAGGCGCATCCTTACTGGACTCATCACGAACAGAATCAAGCAAAGACAAAATGGTTTGCTTCAAATTATTTTGTTCAGAAGTGAGCGTCTTCTTGCCGACCTTCACTTTAGGATTGGTTAATTCTTCAATCTCTTGTAGAACTTTTTGCGTTGAAGTGCCTGGTGGCATTTCTGTCACTACCAACTTCCATTGACCGCGCGCCATATCTTCAATGATCCAGCGAGCTCTGACTTTGAGACTGCCGCGACCTGACTGATAAATTTGTGAAATCTCAGCCGCTGAAGAAATAATCTGCGCACCACCTGGGAAATCAGGCCCTGGCACGTGCGTCATGAGTTCTTCATGCGATAGCTTTGGATTTTTCATGAGCGCAATCGCAGCACCCGCAATTTCTCTTAGGTTATGAGATGGCACTTCTGTTGCCATACCCACAGCGATACCTGAGGCGCCATTCAATAAAACAAATGGTAGACGAGCCGGCAACAAGCGAGGCTCTTGCATCGAACCGTCATAGTTAGGAATGAAATCAACCGTACCTTCATCGATCTCATCTAATAACAAACTAGCAATTTTGGTTAAACGAGCTTCGGTATAACGCATCGCCGCAGCGCCATCGCCGTCTCGTGAACCAAAGTTACCTTGACCATCAATCAATGGATAACGCAAAGAAAAGTCTTGTGCCAAACGCACCAATGCGTCATATGCTGATTGGTCACCGTGCGGGTGGAATTTACCTAAAACATCACCCACCACACGCGCACTCTTCACGGGCTTAGCATCTGCACGTAAATTCATCTCATTCATGGCAAATAAGATGCGGCGCTGTACTGGTTTTTGACCATCAGCAACTTCTGGTAAAGCACGACCTTTCACCACACTGATGGCGTAATCCAAATAAGCACGTTCTGCATAAGTAGCAAGCGTTAATGAATCGACATCTGCTGTATTCGGCACGATTCTTCTAGCTTCAGTCTGAGTCGATGCTTGAGCCTGCTCTTCGCTATCGGCAGCATCATCCATATCCGCAAATAGATCAGGTTCTTGATTCGGGTTATTTTTCTTTTTTGTCATTCTTTAATTCTTTGTCGTTTAGAAGATTAAATATCTGCTTCAACTTCGTTGCCGCGCTCTTCTAGCCAGGTCTTACGTGCACCAGACTCTGATTTACCCATCAACATATCCATGGTTTTTACGGTTTCAGATTCACTAATAGCGCCCTCTGAAACAGGCAATAAACGTCGAGTATCAGGATTTAAAGTCGTGTCCCAGAGTTGCTCAGCATTCATTTCACCAAGACCCTTAAAGCGGCTGATCTGCCAACTACCTTCACGCAAACCATCCTTGCGGAGTTTGTCCTCAATAGCGCGCAATTCACCTTCATCTAAAGCATAGAGCTTTTGTGCTGGTTTTTTGCCACGCGCCGGGGCATCTACTCGGAACAATGGTGGACGTGCAATGTAAACATGCCCTCTTTCCATGAGTTTCGGGAAATGTTTATAGAAAAGCGTTAAAAGCAATACCTGAATGTGCGCACCATCTACGTCCGCATCTGACAAGATACAAATCTTGCCGTAACGAAGATTGGATAAATCCGGTTCATCATTGACACCATGAGGATCCACGCCAATCGCTACTGCAATATCGTGCACCTCATTATTGGCAAATAAGCGATCTCTTTCAGCTTCCCAAGTATTGAGGACTTTTCCGCGTAAAGGCAAGATCGCTTGATACTCTTTATTACGACCCATCTTGGCTGAACCACCCGCTGAATCCCCTTCCACCAAGAAGAGTTCATTCATCGCAATGTCTTCACTCTCGCAATCAGTCAACTTACCGGGCAAGACTGCCACACCAGAGGATTTTTTCTTCTCAACCTTTTGACCTGCACGAGTCCGTGCTTGGGCTTGCTTAATGACTAACTCAGCTAATTTGCGACCGTAGTCCACATGCTGATTGAGCCACAAATCTAAGGCTGACTTTACAAAACCAGAGACCAAACGCACGGCGTCTCGAGAATTCAAGCGCTCTTTAATCTGACCTTGGAATTGCGGATCTAACACTTTGGCTGAAAGCACAAACGAGGCTCTCGCAAAGACATCTTCCGGCATCAATTTGACGCCCTTGGGCTGCAATGCATGAATATCAATGAATGATTTCACAGCATTGAATAAACCTTCGCGCAAACCACTTTCGTGAGTTCCACCTGCTGGAGTGGGAATCAAGTTCACATAACTCTCACGTACTGGAGACCCCTCTTCTGTCCAAGCAACTACCCAACTAGCGCCTTCACCTTCAGCAAAGCTATCTTCGCCAGGACGATTAGGATCAGCAAAATGTTCACCATCAAAAGCAGGGATCACCACCGGGCTATGACCACCCTGAGCCATGGCTTCATCTAAGTAGCCTTTCAGACCCTGAGCATATAACCATGATTGAGGCTCTCCGCCCTTTTCTTGAATTAAGGTGACTTTGACGCCAGGGAGCAAGACTGCTTTGGAACGCAATAAGCGTTGTAACTCAGCCAATGGAATTTGAGCACTATCAAAATACTTAGCATCAGGCCAAGCTCTCACGCGCGTGCCATTCGGACGATCACCCATAGGGGCAATCTTCGTTTTGAGTGGCTCCACCACAAACCCAGCTTCAAAAGCCAAGGTTGATATTTGTTTATCACGCCAAACCGTGACTTCCATGCGCTTAGATAGCGCATTGGTGACAGACACCCCGACGCCGTGCAAACCGCCTGAGAAGGCATAAGCACCACCGGAGCCTTTTTCGAACTTACCGCCGGCATGTAGTTGAGTAAAGACGAGCTCAACAACCGGTCTTTTCTCTTCTGGATGCATACCCACTGGAATACCACGTCCATCGTCTTCAACGCTCACGCTGCCATCCGTATGCAGGGTCACAACGATATGCTTACCGTAGCCTCCCAAGGCTTCATCAGAAGCGTTATCGATAACCTCTTGAATCATATGCAAAGGGTTATCGGTCCGGGTATACATACCTGGACGCTGTTTGACGGGTTCAAGGCCCTTTAGGACTTTGATGGACGATTCGCTGTATTGATCTGATTTTTTTGTAGCCATGGCGAAGAATTGTATCCACATGCGAAAATGAGATCCATGGGAGCACTTAATCATCTTCGCGTTTTAGACCTCAGTCGAGTCCTTGCTGGACCCTGGTCTGGGCAGAACCTAGCAGACCTAGGAGCCGATGTAATCAAGGTTGAGAGGCCAAAAACGGGGGATGACACCCGTCAATGGGGCCCTCCTTTTTTGAAAGATTCTAAGGGTCAAGAAACAACAGAATCTGCCTTCTATTTAGCGATCAATCGCAATAAAAGGTCCATGACTTTGGATATTTCGACCCCAGAAGGGCAAGAAATTGTCAAAAAACTGGTCGCCGACAGCGACATCGTGATTGAGAACTATAAAGTGGGTCAATTAAAGAAATATGGTCTTGATTATCAAAGCCTTAGCGCTATTAAGCCGGATTTAATTTACTGCTCTATCACGGGTTTTGGTCAAACAGGACCTTATGCACACCGTGCGGGCTATGACTTTGTGGTCCAAGGCATGGGTGGTTTTATGAGTGTCACCGGGGAAAAAGATGATCTTCCGGGTGGCGGGCCTCAAAAATCAGGTGTCGCCATTGCTGACCTCTTTACTGGCATGTATGCCACCTCAGCGATTCTGGCAGCAGTCATCCACCGAGATCGCACCGGTGAGGGGCAATATATTGATTTAGCGCTCTTGGATGTCCAAATCGCCACGATGGCTAATGTGGCCAGTAATTACCTCACCAGCGGGGAATCTCCTCATCGCTGGGGTAATGCGAGTCCTAATATCGTCCCCTACCAAACTTTTAAAGCAGCTGATGGTTGGATCATTGTGGCTGCTGGCAATGATGGCCAATTTAGACATTTTGTTGAAACTGGCGCCTGCCCTGAATTGGCGGATAACCCCAAGTTCGCTACCAACCCAGAACGCATTCGACATCGCGATGAACTCATTCCGCTATTGCAGGCGATGACGCTGAAGAAAACTAAAAAAGAATGGATAGAAGCGCTTGATCATGCGGGTGTGCCTTGTGGTCCGATCAATAACTTCCAAGAAGTTTTTGAAAACGAGCAGGTCATTGCCCGTGACATCAAAATGGAGATGCCTCACCCTTTAGCGGGATCAGTGCCTTTAGTGCGTAGCCCCATGAGAATGAGCGCCACTCCCGTGGTGGAGAATCGTCCACCACCATTATTAGGGCAACACACAGATGAGATTCTTAAGGAACAACTTAATCTAAGCGATACAGAAATAAGAGCATTAAAACAAAAAGGGATTTTGTGAAAGAGTCTGATGGCAGCACATTAAATTCAACACATCCTCTGAGCGTGACTAAAGTTTTAATCGCCTCTGGGTTTATTGTGACACTTGCCATGGGCATTAGGCATGGCTTTGGTTTATTCAATTTACCAGTTACTCAAGCCAATGGCTGGGGGAGAGAGATATTTAGCCTAGCTATAGCGCTACAAAATCTAATATGGGGAGTCACACAACCAATTTTTGGCGGATTAGCGGATAGATTTGGTGGGTACAGAATTATGTTGCTTGGTGGTGTTCTTTACACATTAGGGTTGATTGGGGCTGGATTGGCAACAACTAGCATTGGTTTTGTTATGACGACTGGCGCTATCCTAGGAATGGCACTTGCATGCACAACCTATAGCGTGGTCTATGGCGTTATAGGGCGTCATTGCCCCCCTGATAAACGAGTTTGGGCGATGGGTATCGCAGCAGCCATGGGATCTTTCGGACAGTTCTTCATGATCCCTCTAGAACAAGAGTTAATCACCCGCTTTGACATTCAAAACACCTTGTTGATTTTAGCTATCATGACAAGCTTCATGCTGCCATTTAGTTTAGTTTTGCATGAGAAAAAGTATTCTCCAACTGAAACCGGGAATCATCAAACGATTACCCAAGCCATTAAGGAAGCTTTTGGACAACGCAGTTTTCAACTTCTACTTGCGGGCTATTTTGTGTGCGGCTTTCAAGTTGTATTCATTGGAACTCATTTAGCACCATACCTAAAAGACATGTCCAACATCTATCCCACCGTTGGACATCCTGAAGTAGCAACTATTGCTTTAGCATTAGTTGGTCTATTTAATATTTTTGGCACTTACCATGCCAGTAAAATTGACGGTAAATTTCCTAAACATTTGTCACTTGCTATCATTTATATCTCACGATCTATTGTGATTGGCGGTTTTTTGGCTTTTCCTCTTAGTCCAATCACAACCTATATATTTGCAGCCTTGATAGGGTTTTTATGGCTATCAACAGTGCCTCTAACAAACGGCATCATTGCGCAAATTTTTGGCGTTAAATACATGTCTATGCTCTCTGGATTTGCTTTTTTATCTCATCAAATCGGTAGTTTTATTGGCGCCTACTTAGGTGGTTATATATTTGATGTCACCAGGTCATACAACATCGTTTGGATCGTTTCAATTATTCTCGGAATCATGGCTGCTCTTGCGAATTTACCAATTAAAGAAAAAGAGCTAACGAGACAAGCGAACCCAAGCGCCACTACATAAATGATGAAACAACTACTTCAGCACCCTTGGTTTACCAAAGTTTTGATCGGACTGATCTTGGCTTTGATATTTATGGCTTATTTAAGACCAGAAATGATGGTGGATGTTGCCAATACTGTTCTCACACTCTGCGGATGGTAAGCTAGCGCCTTATCTTTAATCTCGCCATAGTACAGTGGATAGTACAACTGCCTCCTAAGCGGTAGACACAGGTTCGATTCCTGTTGGCGGGACCAGTCAATTAGATTTGCCCAAGATTTTTAGCAACCATCTCGATATACATTCTTAGCTCATAAACATTCACAGCATACTTTTTGGGTACGCGCAACTTCGATGCTTGCTCGTAGATCTGATCGAGTTCTTGACGCCAGTTATAAGCTTTATCTTTTTGTAACTTATCTTCCAACTGTCTTAGGCGCTTATATAAGGCTGATGTTCTCGCTTCAACCCTTAAACGAATCAGCACCGGTAAATAGTTGAATAATGGCAGCAAAATAGCCAAGAGTGGTAAACCTATCCTGATGGCTCGATCAATCCACACAACACTCCAAAATGGTAAGTGCCGATGTAAAAATGAAGGGCCTGTTTTTAAATAATGCTTGGCATCTTCATTATGTGGCCAAGCAAATCCTAAAGCTGAAGGAAACTCCCCTTCTTTTTGCAATAAACCCAACTGGGTAATGGCAGATTCAGCACTTCTCATCAGTGGCGTTATTAAAGCAGGATGAATTTCTTCGCTCACCACCAAAGCTGTGGGCGTTGCCAAAATAGTTAAATCTCTCTTAGGGATATCTTCTGCCAAATTAATAACACCTCGAGGAACAGAGACCTTTTTCAAAAAAGGTAAACGAATGGCATAAGCATCCGCTTGATCAAAGCTCATGACCGCTAATTCTGGAGCTCTCAAATATTCCAGAATGATGGGAGCCTGTGGTGCACTGATCAGAATAGCTACATCGATCTGATTGGTCTTCAATGCCTTAAGGGTATCGACCGCATTAAGATCTTTAAAAATGATTCCTGTATCACTCTTGTTGATGTCAATGCCATTAAGACCCAGCAACTGTTGGCTAAGGGCTCTTGTGCCACTACCTACTGGCCCCACAGAAACACGTTGACCTTGTAATTCTGTTAATTTGGTAATCGGAGTTTTAAAAGCTTGGCGACGATAAAAAACCCATACTTGCTCATCAAAAACGGCAGATAAGGCTGAAATCTGAGAATGCTCAGAGGGCTGACCAACACCACCTTGTAATAGAGCAATTTGAACACCTGATGACGGCTGACTTAGGCGTTCAATATTTTCAACGCTACCTGCAGAACTTAAGACTTCTAACTGAATACCTTCTTTCGCTAATTCTTTTGATAGCTGTTCACCAAAGCGGTAATAAAGACCACGCTCGATACCGGTGGTCATCACTAATTTTTTAGGGGGTGTGGGCACCAAGAACCAAATCGATAACCCAATCAGAGCAACGCACAACAATAGCCAAACGTATAACCAAGGAGGCTCAATCAAACGCTGAGGAAATCGAAAGTTCATTGCCATATCCTTTAAAACTACCTTTTCAAAGAAACACCCAAGAGAATGCCTTCATCCTCTAAGCGAGACACTTGTGGAGCGCCTACCGTTACCCTAGCCGCTAATTCTGGAGATTTCTTTAAGAAAACCGCACGGGCATTTTGAGCACGCTGCGTAGCCAAAGCTACTAATTGAGTATCAGTGATGACATAACTCTTGATTAACTCATCTCGCAAGAGAGTCCAGCGCTCTGGCGTATTCGGCAACATCAATAATCGTCTAGCTAATTGAATACGTCCTACTTGCGAGCCATATGCCGATCTTAAGCCACCCTGAATCCTTGGATCAGCTAAGCTAGGTAGAGGTAGCGGTTCATCTTCACTTAACTTAAAACCTGCTGCCACCAAAATGGCACGATCAGCTCTTACCCTTGATAATTCAGATCGATCTGCTTGGGGGTCATAAGTGCCATAGAACTCTAGCTGAGCAGTTGGTCTCTTTTGCAAGACAAGAGCTAGCTTCTCTAAATGCTCTCTCTGGGGTGGCGTAATCACGCTTTCGCCCAAATTAAAATAAACACCATCAATATCATCACCACCTAATAAAGCGCCGATCGCTTTAAATGGGGCACTCACAATATTACTCAACACATTAGAAATAGCCTGCCAGACTAGGTGCCCCATACTAAATTCTGGAGCATCCACATCCCCCTTCACAGGAATGTTGACATCAATCATCCCATCTGAATCCTCCAATAAGCCAATCGCCAAGCGAATCGGTAATTTCTTACCTTGAAAATCTTCGATTTCTGGACCTAAC
This sequence comes from Polynucleobacter sp., assembly GCA_008015455.1. GTDB lineage: Bacteria > Pseudomonadota > Gammaproteobacteria > Burkholderiales > Burkholderiaceae > Polynucleobacter. The sequence goes on from SSFP01000129.1 coordinate 12,916, forward strand.
TTAATTTGGTTAATCACAAAATGATTTTTACCCAATAGTCGACCATCTTTCGTGGTGTATTTGAGATCGACATCAATGCGTCCAGATTCAATCTCATAACCTGCGAATGATTTTGAATAAGAGTTAATGCTATTTAAGGGAATATTCTTAAAACTAATATTGATGTCATTGTTTCTTCGAGGATCATCAAAAGCCATTTGTCCTCTGGCACGCATGCTACCGCGGCGATCCACCTGACCATCCAAAGCAATCAAAGCATATTGACCGGGTGTATTACTCACCCCCAACAATGAACCATTCAAGCCTCGAATGCGAGTGGCAAACTTGGATTTCAGAGATAAATCTTTGAAATACATACTGCCATTAGAGACTTTGACTGCCCTGATATCGACCTGAACTCTTGGTGATGCCGTAGCTTCAGATGGCGCTTGAGCACTTGGGAGCTTTGTTTTACCCCCATCCTTGAGTCCTGCATTCTTGGCAAACATCCGACGGAAGTTGGAGAAACCATCCTCACCAATAGTAAATCTCACGGCTGGTTCACGAATGGCTAATTCACCAATCATGAATCGCCGTTTAGCCCCATCTAAAAAATTGAGTTCAAATTGCTGAAAACGAGCCGATCCCCAAGTGAGTAAAGCTTCTTTTTGACCAGGTTCAAAAACAGCTAATTCACCAAAATCAATATCACCTAATATCGACCAGCCCTTTTTGGCTGTTTTAATTTTCAACTGCGCACTCACCGTACCCTTTTCTGTCACCAATGTTTTATTGGATGGCAACAGTGCAATGAAAGGGGCTAGTGGTAATTGTTGAAAATCAATCGATCCATCAAGTTCAGAGCTTTTTAAAGAAACCTGAAATTGGCTTTTTAACAAGGCATCATTGATTTTTAGATCAAGACGAGCTTTGAGCATCTCCTTAGCGGACATCTCTAGATGACCGTTTAGACTCAAACTCGATAACTTAAGGTGATTAACCGATCCTGTCACAGGAATATCCAAAGCACCTAAATGAATACTGTAGTCACCCTGTGCGCCGGCTTGACCTTTCATGTCATAGTTGGCTAGATCATGTGCACTCAGATTGATGTGGGGTAATTCATATGTTGTTTGAGTTAGTCGATCATTGACTTTTAAATAGGCTTTTTTTAGATGTAATTCTGAAACGCTGACTTTCAGCGGTGAGCTAGCAACATCTTTATTTTTCTTTTGCTGCGCAATGGCCTGGAAAAACTCCACCCAATTCCATTGAGCGACACCTTTTGATGAGGTTGAACGACTTAAATGGACCTGTAACTCTTCAATTGAAATATCTGAAAAATGAATACGCCCAATCGCTAAATGGATAGCCTCAGCATTAACAACAAGATGCTTAGCTTTTATCAGTGGAGTACCTTGTTGGGTCGCTAGCTCAAAGCCCTCGATGTCTAACTTTAAAATCCAAGGTGAAACCGACAAGGATTGGTAATTAATTTGATAACCAATGCTCTGACCGTAAGACTGAACTTGTGACTTAATAAAACTGGGCAAGAAAAGAATCATTGCTAACCAAGCTGTTAGCAATAGTCCCATAAAAGGCAATAGATAGCGGTAAGCAAACTTTTTAAGTTCTAGCTTTTTAAGTTCTAACTTTTTAAGTTCCATGGAGGAATGATAAGTCGAATAGCTAGCCCCATAAAGCAAAAAGCCATCAGAAGATGGCTTTTTTATAAATTATTGAGGTTTATTTAGTAACAGGCGGAATAACTGTACTCCGTGGAGCTACTGTCAGCATGACACCCGTCTTGCCAATCAATGAGCCTTCTTCGATTTCAACTGTGGCGGTTCGATCTTTTTTAATAAAAACCAAAATACTGTTTTTGGTTTTTGTTGAAGAAACTAATGTCCAACCTGCTTTTTGGAATTGATCTCTGAAGAATGTGAAAGTCTCTGTCGCATTTTGGGCGGAAGCAATCGCTACCCGACCTGCCCAACCATCACCAGAGCCCAGAATTAGAGATTTATCATGAACAATCGTTGCACCACCCGGCAAAGGCATATCGCCAAGCAGTTTAGTTTGGATATCCTGAAAAGTATCACCATCTGCATTAGTCACAGGAGTTGTGGTGCAAGCGATCATGGCACCGCTTACCAAAAGCACACTCGCTAATTTTAATAACTTATTCATTGATTTTCATCCATAAAATCCACAGAGATAGTAATAGTGTAATCCCGTTAGCAAAGACAACAGGCCAAGCCTGAATCAAGCAACCATAAATGAACCAAAGAAAAACACCCGCACTAAAAATAGAATACATCCAAACAGAAATAGCTGAAGTATTTTTAGTTTTGTAAATGCGAATTGCCTGAGGCAAAAAAGAACACGTGGTCAGCGTTGCCGCCAAATAACCCAAGATGGTTTCTAAATTCATCAAAATTAATTTAATTAATGCCTGTCAATAGGTAGTGATCAAAATTTAGCACTATTTTTTAGAATACTTATCCACAGAATGTGTGGACTACTCTCGTTCAAAAATTAAAAAATCCTTATGCCACAATGGTCGAGCTGGTCTGCTTAAAATTTAGGCAGTCAATAAAAC
>SSFP01000097.1 GCA_008015455.1 Polynucleobacter sp.
CACAAGTTATCGTCATCAAGTAATGCCTGAAGGTTTTGACGAAAAAACCGTCATGATCCTTGCTGGAGTTACCTGTGGCCCTAAAGAACAAAGGGCCATGGGGATCGACAGCATGAAACCTCTTGACGGTTCTGTAAGGCGACCGTGTTTTGTATGTAGCACTGATGTTACTATTGGACCCAAGCTGTTAGCTAAAAGTAAGGAGCTAGGAGGTCAAGGATTCAAACCCACTTTTATGTGCTTTGCATGTGCTGCCATGTATCAGACTATGGCAGGCATACCCTTGGACAAAACTGAGGTGAGAGCATGTGGTGATGAAAGTGCTGAATACAAATTCACTAACGGCAATGGACCACAGTTCTAATCCATTCCTCGTAGTTTACACAATTTACGATAATCCAACAGATTACCCAGGGAAATTCGTAGTGCGTAAACATAACGTTTTAGCTGGAGCAGCCGTTCCAGAAAACGACCCTCATGCAGTGGTGGATACACTGGATGATGCAAGAAAATCAATCCCTGAAGGTATGGTAAACATCCTGCGCCTGCCTGAAGATGAACCACAAATTGTGGAAAGCTGGATCTAAACAACACCATGGCTGACATAAAAGCAAAACCAGCCTCTGAGAAATCAGCACCTAAAAAGAAAACACGGGAGCTATGGATTCAATTCTCTGAGGAAGATATCATCAATGCTGATGCACTCCAAGTCGCCGACAATGAAGACGACGCTAGGATGCTCAACTCTTACTCGCCAGGGTCTCCTTGGTACAAATACACCAACATCGCAGATTATGCAGACCGATACTGGGATCGTGGAGACCCCAAAAAGAACAAGCCCATCTATCTCGACTGAGTTGGCTGCACCCAAGGAAACACCCTCTGTATGGAGGGTGTTTCTGTGGTGGTGCTACTGCTTTTTCCACCCATTTAAAACAGCGCATATTATACGTGAAAATGTGCGTATGGGTAAAGATATAGATGACCTGATTAGCAAGAGTCTCACTATAAGTGATATCATGATACGTAATAATGGTATTACAGTTGAAGGTGGGTGTGAAATGGCCAAGTATCTTGTTCTTACATTCAAGAAGATGCTGGATGAACATATGGCCATCAACTATCTGGAGATGCAAATCCATTATGGTGGAGAGCCTGAGTACAGATTCGGTAATGATTTTATCGTAACGGTACAAAGAGCTGAAAAACCTACACCTCATCAACTGCGAAAACAGGCAGATGATGAAGTATTGAGGTTGAAAAAGATTCTTGCTGGTTATGGATGGCAGGAGGACAAACCAGATGAAAAGCAACCTGACACAGAGAAAGTTTAAAGCCGAAAAATCCAGGGCTTGCCAGATGTGCAAGCCCTGGAAACGGCATCGAGACACAAAGAGAACCTTTAGTGAAATCAGAACAGCCGTAGGACATGATCAGCAATTGAAGGATGAAAACGGCTAATACGTATGGCTACACGCGCACTAGTACTTAACGAACAAACCCGAGCTGATATAAAGAAAGTAATCAGTCATGCGGAGCATAACATCTTCACAGAAGAAGATATGGTGGACAGGATAAACAATCCTGGAAAGCATAAACCCCCTGGAGATATTGAGGAGTTTAAATGCTTTGTGCCTATTGGCTTTCGATGTGTATTCACTATTGAGAAACAGCCTATAGGTTGGTGCAGACACTTGTCTGTAAGCATTGACGCCAAAGACAAAGTTCCATCCTTTGCTGCAACTCTTGAATTGGCCAGAGAGTTCGGTATGGATGTTAAAGCCATGGAGGATTTTGATCACTCATGGATTGAAGAAATTGAACCTGGTAAGTCAGCGGTTAACGTACTTACTAAAATTACTCCAAAAAATGCCAAGACAAGCGAAGACGTGGCTGATAAGTGACACTCATTGGGGTCATGAAGAGATGATCAAACTATGTGGTCGTCCCGAAGACTTTGGTGTCAAAATAAAGGCCAACCTGAAAAGGTTAGTGGCCCCTCAAGATACACTTATACACTTGGGGGATGTCATTTTCTACAACTACCCTGAACTGAAGAACATACTTCACTCCGTTCCCGGAAGGAAGGTTTTGGTTATGGGTAACCACGATGGTAAAACCAAGGGATGGTATATGAACAACGGTTTTGATTACTGTGCAGATATGATCGTTCAGGATAACATCATATTTACGCACAGACCTATTCAGCAATTCCCGTCCGGGGTGACAATAAACATACATGGCCATTTACATAATACAGGTCATCACCCACAAGGAGATTGGTGGAAAATTGGTGAAACTCATTTACTGTTTGTTCTTGAGCATCACTATGGTCCTATTGGTCTCCAAGAATTTCTACACGCCAATCTCGGTAAGCAAAAATATGTTGTTACGCATGACCGAGAAAAAGCAATTAGCAAAGATGAATTATGAATGCTAATGAACAGATGGACGATATTTATTATGAAGATACAACACCTTCAGAAGCGTCCATCGTCAGAGTCAAAAAAGCTAAGATATTTACTCTAATAAAAGTTTACCCAAGACATATTCCAAAGCTCCTTATCTACAAATGTAAAAGAGGGATAAGGATGATATACAAAGCTAAAGCTAATCGCAAGACTCCGGCCAGATGGAAACTATGTCATCATAGACCGGAGTCAGTGGAAGATGCCTTTAGAGTGCTGTGCACTAAGTGTAAGGACAGGGTAAAAGAAACATACTTAAAGAGTCATCACGATAGAACAGAAACAACCACTGATGACTATGAGGAAGACGCTCGACCTAGAAATGAGGGTCTTGATACCACATACAAAGCTGACTTTAAGCAGTACTGGCGAGACAAAAAATCTCAGTATCCTGGAGACTATCTAAGTGACTTTGTTTGGTGGTACAATGAAGGTTACAAGGCGGCCATAAGAGAGGCTAGTGCTAGAGTTCCTAGCTGGTGCTTGGGGAAGTAGTGAACTGATTAAAACCAGGGTAGTCCATTCTTGGCTGTTGCTGATTGTAACCACCAAACAGATGCTTTTTAGCCAAGTAAGTCATTGAAGGTATAGCAGTACTTATTGCGTAAGCTGGTATACCTAAGTAGGGGAACATTACTCGTGACCCCGTAGCACCGACACGTTTAAGAAGGTTTGATCCGTGTGATGCTGCGTCAAGCTCTGCAGATAGCAAAGGAAGTTGAGCCACTGTACCACCAATTGCCAGACGTTGAGCGGTATTCTCGTCATTGGTCATAGCAGGCGCTCCAATGCCAAGGATACTAAGTATTTCAGCTGGGGTGCGTATTTTTTGGAATACTGGGTTTTGCATCAGAGAACCCATTTCCTTCGCCAACATTCCCGGGTGTATGTTACTCGGAGCATTGATGATATGCTGATACGATTTAGTATCGAGTTTCTTCGGCATATTTAATGAACGCCTAAGAAACCACTTATCTGGAGATAAAATATCCTTGATAGTAAACTTTTGCCAATTGCTCTTTAGATTACCTTTTTGAGTATAGTAATCACGAGCGGCATCAGGAATGGTAAATGAGTCATTGATTTGAGGTATCAGTTTGCTTGGAGGTGTATCCACAATTTTTACACCCAGGCTTTTTGCTATCTCTCGAAGCTTTCCACTATAATCAACTGCGTCGGAAGTTTGATGCCCCCACCTACTTGCTACCGCTGGTCTCTCAATGAATTTTTTGTATGGGAGTAAGCTAGCGGCAGCTCCATACTCAGCGGTAAGAGTTGATGCAGGTGCAATTAAATAAGTTTTCCACCACTCACGTTTTTTAGGATCCTCTGTTATGTCCATATCTCTGGCGAGGTTTTCCAGCCAGGTTGGTTTAACCTCAGGCTTCTTGGCACCCACCAGTTCGAATAAAGGATCTAAATTCATTACGTATGAAAAGAAAGTATGAGAAAGCTGTCAAAGATGTTTTGCAACAACTTGACAAGTTTATTCATGAAACGCTGCTTGGCAAGACAAACGGTAGACGTGCTTGGCTTGTGTCCAAATATGAGCGCGGTTCTGCGCTGCCAATGTTTAAAGTATATGCAAGAATACCATTGGCAGCTAGTTTGTTGGATGAGAAAGGTTTCGCCATTCGAGATACTGGAGTTACCTCTATCAATACTTTGGACATAGCTACTATTGAATCTTTCCCTACAAAAGAAGGAATGGGTTCATTGTTCCTCGATGAGGTTGAGAATGTTGCTCGTGGTAGAGGTATGAGATTCTTGCGAGTAGAATCGGTCATAGCGCCAGAACTTGAGCGTATGCTCATAAAGCGAGGTTACAAAGGACCACCAAATGCTGGAATGTCTTTTTGGAAAGATTTAGCTTGAACATAATTTTGCATACGGTAGATAACGTCCGTATGTCAAAACAAGTCCAAAAAAGAACTGTACCTGGTATTCAAAAAATAGCTCAAGATCTTGACCTTAAAACAGAAATTGGGGTTGTAGCTCTAGAGAAAATGTTACGCCTAGTCGCACTTTTTGATAAAAAGCAGGCTGACTACGGTAAGGGCAACATTTCAAAGTTTGGTGAGAAAGGTGTGCTTGTTCGAGTTAATGACAAGGTGGAGCGTCTCATCAATTTACTGTGGAATAATAGGTCACCCAACTTTGAGTCTGTACAAGATACTTGGGATGATCTTGCGGTATATGGAGTGATCGGTGGTTTATGTCACACTGGTGAATGGGATCTCACCGCAGAACGTCCTCAGGACGATCCCTGAATTTCGGGTGTATAGCTCAGTGGTAGAGCAGAGGAACTTCAAATCCTTTTGCATGAGTTCGATTCTCATTGCACCCTCATAGCTTTTAATGTATAATTATTCCTTAAAAAGCTATATGTCTAAGAAAAAAATATGCATAACTTGCGGTGGTAATATACCTTCTTATATAAAAAGAGATGGTGTGTTACACAACTTGAAAAATAGAAAGCGTTGTTTAGAGTGTTCAACGTTTCGCTTAGATAAGTCTGTGGATGAAATATCTGGTTATTCCAATTGGTCTGTTTCAAAAAGGAAAAGTCACATAGCCTGGTTGAATAAGAGAAGTACAGAACTAAAACAACGACTAGTTGATATATTTGGAGGTTGTTGTAAATACTGTAAATATAGCAGGTTACTTGACGCATTGGAATTTCATCATCTGGATAGGCATAAAAAATGTTTCTCGCTTACAAAATCTAATATACGCAGTAGGTCGTGGACCGTTGTGTTTGAGGAAGCGCAAAAATGTGACCTAGTATGTTCTAGGTGTCACAGAGAAATAGAAGCTGGATTAGTCCCAAATTTTCAACAATAGTTGACACAAATTTGCCCTTCGTACTTATGCTGGTCGACCGCGACTCGCAAGCGACTTGCCTCTGGCATGAGCGAGCGGATAGTGTCGGAAGAGCATGTGCTTCGGACCTTATCCGGGGACTTCGGCAGCGAGGGGCAATTCAATTTCTGGCACCATGAAGGTGTCAGGGAAACGGTAAATACTATGAAACATATTGATTACGGCTGAATACCAGCCTCATAACGGCTTCAGGCTTGCCCTGAATAAGGATCCTCCTTGTGTCTGGCTTATCCCCTGGCTAGCAACAATCGCAAAACAAGAGATCAAAAGACAGACAATATAGAAACACAAACAAGGAAATCCAAATCGTTATGAACGCTACAAATGAGAAAAGCAAACCCGTCAAAATTGAAAATCGTTCTTGGGACCGTCGAGTTTTTTTAAAAGTAAAACTCAAGTCCCTTGCAGCTGAGACCCGAGTCATTCGGTCTGCAGAGAGAAAGAGCCGTCCTGAACAGTTCAAGTTCCTTACCAATGAACTTCGCTGCCACAGGATTGCTGTGGTAAGGCGTGAAGCTAGAGCTACCAACCTGGCCTACGCCTTTATTAGAGGTCGTAAATACAAAGCCGTCGAAGCCAAATTCCATCAGGGCAATGCTCCTGACTGGACTAAGGTTGAGGCAATGGTCCGTAAATACGGTCGCTCTTACGATCCAGATCTCAGCTACAACGCTAATGATGCTAATTTCAATAGCATGATGAAGCGTCTCTCCACCTGGAAAGACGAAGAGTAAGTGATGACAAATTAGAGGATGATGTGCGGCGTGTGGGGTGACTCACACGCCGCCAATTCTTTTTATGGCAGACACATCACCAGAAGCTGAAGAACCGCGTAAGCGGGAACTGGATATGGCATGCCTTCCGATAGGAATGCCTCCTGAGAATCCAGAAGACCTATTTGAATGGTTATGGAGACTTCGTGAGTACGAAGATTGTATTTTCATCCGTGTGTATAGAAACAAAGAATGGATGAACGTCTCGCTTAAAGAAGCAAAGCCACAAGAGTGGGCTGCATTCACTTCCCGGGCACTTGAAAAAGGAATGCTGCCTGTGCGAGTTAAGCGAGATTCAGAGTTGAAACCAAAATATCCTGTGCAAAAGGATACTTGATACTTTCGCCGTCATGGTGGAACGGTAGACACAGCGGACTTA
>SSFP01000126.1 GCA_008015455.1 Polynucleobacter sp.
CCGATCTTGACGACCTGCTCGATCGCGTCAACGCCGATCTTGAGCGGCAGGGGTTCGGGCGTATGCCGGACTATGATCGAGACTATATTCTGGCCAACGCCAACCTCGCATGGACGCCAGAGGTTCGCGAGGCTGTTGCTTCCGTTTTAGCTGGTCTTAACGATGGCTCCATTAGAGTTGCTGAACGCGAATCAGTAGGAAAATGGCATGTAAATCAATGGGTTAAAAAGGCTGTCCTTATCTCCTTCAGACTTGAAGATAACCAAGTGATGTCTGCTAACGGTCAAGGTGGCTTTCCCCAGTTCTATGACAAGGTTCCAACCAAGTTTGCTAACTACACAGCGGCAGACTTTGCAAAAGGTGGTTTTCGTGTAGTTCCGCCAGCGACAGCTCGTCGTGGCTCTTTTATTGGCAAAAATGTGGTTTTGATGCCTTCTTACGTCAATATTGGTGCTTATGTCGATGAAGGTACGATGGTTGATACATGGGCAACGGTTGGTTCATGTGCCCAAATTGGTAAAAATGTTCACTTATCTGGCGGCGTTGGTATTGGTGGCGTTCTTGAGCCTGTCCAAGCAGGTCCCGTGATTATCGAAGATAACTGCTTCATTGGCGCTCGCTCTGAGGTTGTTGAAGGCGTTGTCATTGAAGAAAATGCTGTTTTATCAATGGGTGTTTATATTGGTCAAAGTACCAAAATTTACGACCGTGAAACCGGTGAAATCCATTACGGCAGAGTTCCTGCAGGATCTGTTGTAGTTCCTGGCTCATTACCCTCACCATGTGGCAAATACAGCTTATATGCAGCGGTGATTGTTAAAAAGGTAGACGCTCAGACTCGCGCTAAAACAGCCATTAACGATTTATTACGTGATTAACATCATCCTCTAAGAAAAAACTCAGTGTCAACACATCCAACCCTAGATCTCACAGAAGAGCTGATCTCTCAAAATTCTGTCACACCCGCAGATGGCGGATGCCAAGAATTAATTGCCAAGCGCCTCAAAGTGCTAGGGTTTGAATGTGAAACAATGATGAGTGGTCCCGATCACTTCCGAGTCACTAATCTTTGGGCAGTGAAGCGCGGGTCAGCTAATAAGCCGCTTCTTGCTTTTGCTGGTCACACAGATGTAGTACCGACTGGTCCTGTTGAACAGTGGTCAACACATCCATTCCTACCCACTCAAAAAGATGGATTTTTATTTGGGCGTGGTGCTGCGGATATGAAAACTTCACTCGCTGCTTTTGTGGTGGCCACTGAAGAATTTATAAATCAGCACCCTGACCATCAGGGCTCCATTGCATTTTTATTGACCAGCGATGAAGAAGGTCCTGCTCATGATGGCACAGTCATTGTTTGCAATGAACTTCAAAAGCGTGGTGAAAAACTAGATTATTGCGTTGTGGGAGAACCCACTTCCGTTGATCGTTTAGGTGACACCATTAAAAATGGTCGACGCGGCTCACTCTCTGGAAACCTTCAAGTCAAAGGCGTTCAAGGACATATTGCCTATCCTCACCTAGCTAAAAACCCGATTCATTTGGTTGCGCCAGCATTAACAGAGCTTACTCAAATTGTTTGGGATCAAGGCAATCAATACTTCCCACCGACAAGCTGGCAAGTATCTAATATTCACTCAGGCACTGGAGCAACCAATGTTATTCCAGGTGAGATCACCATTGATTTTAATTTCAGGTTTTCAACTGAAAACACTGCAGAACAATTAAAAAACCGCTTAGAAGACGTTCTTAAAAAACATCAATTGGATTACTCCATTCAATGGAGCCTTAGCGGAGAGCCCTTCTTAACGGCTCCTGGCGAACTTTCTAAAGCTATGCAGGAATCCATTAAAGAGAACACTGCAATGGATGCAGAACTATCTACAACAGGTGGCACAAGCGATGCACGCTTCATCGCCAAAATCTGCCCTCAAGTTGTTGAATTTGGTCCTAGAAATGCCACTATTCATCAAATTGATGAATGTATTGAGCTCGCTGACATTGAGCCTCTTAAAAATATTTATAAAGGTGTTTTGGAAAAGTTGATTGCTTAATTGCCAATTAAATTTCTAACAGATATGAACCAAGAAATATCACTTGAGCAATTTTGGCAAAAGCTATCAGAACAACTTGAACAAGCTGGCTTAAGTTATGGGCATGGTGCAATTGATGCCCAAAGCGAAGCGCTTTGGATGATTGCCACAGCACTAGGATTTCCTCCTGAGGATGCGCTTGAAGCACTGGATACGCCTATCCCTTTAGATATTCAAGTAAAAACTCAAGAATGGCTACAAGAACGAGTGACTACCAGAAAACCTCTGGCGTACATTCTTGGTGAGGCTTGGTTAATGGGGGTACCCTTTTACTCTGATGAACGCAGTATTGTTCCCCGCTCATTCATTGCAGAATTAATCGTTGATGGACATTTAGAACCTTGGTTACCTCCTAACGCTAAGGTACTAGATTTATGCACTGGTAATGGATCTCTAGCCATCCTCATGGCGCTATCCTGCCCTGACGTTCAAGTGAGCGCCACCGACATCAGCATGCAGGCTTTGGCGCTTGCTGCCAAAAATTTTGATCGTCATCACTTAACAGAACAAATTGAAGTCTTCCAAGGTGATTTACTAGAGGCTATTCCATTACCTAACGATGATGAGAAATTTGACCTCATCCTTTGTAACCCGCCCTATGTGAATGCTCAATCGATGGCTGATTTACCACCTGAATATCATGCCGAACCAGAAATATCTTTGGCGGGCGGTAATGACGGCATGGACTTAATACGCAAAATTTTGAGTCAGGCAAAGGATTATCTAAAACCAGAAGGCGCTATCGTCTTAGAAATTGGCAATGAAGCTAAACATTTTTTGGCAGCCTTCCCTGAAATTCCAGTGAACTGGCTAGAAGTTTCTGCTGGTGATGACCAAGTGCTACTGATCCAAGCTGAAGATCTTTAATTACTTTAATTACTCTAAGTCTCTTGCAGCTTGAATAGCTTGATCAATACGATCAACTGCCACAATACTCATTCCAGGAATCTTTGTTTTGGGCGCATTTGCCTTTGGAACAATGGCTTGTGTAAAACCTAATTTAGCTGCTTCTTTCAATCTTTCTTGCCCTCTAGGGCAAGGTCTAATCTCTCCAGCCAAACCTACTTCACCAAAAACAATCAAAGTTTTAGGTAAAGATTTATTTTTCAGCGAAGACTGAATAGCCAACAAAATCGCTAAGTCAGCGGCAGGTTCGCTAATTTTGACTCCACCCACGGCATTTAAAAAGACATCTTGATCAAAGCAAGCAATGCCTGCATGACGATGCAAGACAGCCAACAGCATTGCCAAGCGATGTTGTTCTAGACCCACGGCTAAACGCCTTGGATTAGGCACATGGGCTGTATCCACGAGCGCCTGAATTTCCACAAGCAATGGGCGGCTGCCTTCTTGCGTTACAAGAACACATGAACCGGGAACAGTTTGTTCTTGCTGAGACAAAAATAATGCCGAAGGGTTTGCAACTCCCTTTAAGCCCTTGTCTGTCATAGCAAAAACACCTAGCTCGTTCACAGCACCAAAACGATTCTTAAAGGCACGAACTAGTCTGAAGGAAGAATGGGTATCGCCTTCAAAATACAAAACAGTATCAACAATATGCTCTAAGACACGGGGACCCGCTAAGTGACCCTCTTTGGTGACATGCCCCACCATGATCATGCATACACCAGTCGATTTTGCTAAACGTGTTAACTGCGCAGCGCATTCTTTCACTTGAGCCACAGAACCTGGGGCTGAGCTCAAAGCCTCTGAATAAATCGTTTGTATAGAGTCCACAACGACTACGGTTGGTCGAGTGGACTCGATAGTGACCAATAGTTTTTCTAGTTGAATCTCAGCAAGAACTTCAAGATCTGGGGCTTGGATACCCAATCGCTTTGCTCTTAGAGCAATTTGAGAGCCTGACTCCTCACCACTGACATAAAGAACAGAATCTCCACGACTACTCATTGCAGCAAGGGCCTGAAGTAGCAAGGTAGACTTACCAATACCAGGGTCACCACCGATCAACGCAACACCACCTGTCACTAAGCCACCACCTAGAACTCGATCAAACTCATCGATACCGGTGCTTAACCTTGGTAGATCTTCTGCTTCAATCACCGCTAAGCGTTGCTTAGGTGTGGCTTTTGCTAGACTTTGGAAACGATTAGTAGAAGACTTCTCTTCAACAGACTCTTCAAGAGAGTTCCAAGCATCACAATTGGGGCATTGGCCTTGCCATTTAGCTGATAGTCCACCACATGACTGGCAGACATAAACTGACCTGACTTTTGCCATTAGAACGGAGTGGCCTTTTTATTTTCTTTAGCGCGATTTTCACTGTCAGCGCGTCGCTTTTGAAGGTCTTCTTCACGCTTAACTTTATCCATCTGCTTTTGCTCAAAAGCTTTCACATTTTCTTCACGCTTTTGAGCCTTAGCAGGATCTTGCTTATCTTGAATTCTCTGAGCATCACGCTCATCCTTCAAGATGGCTTTTAAGACTCTTTCACGATCATGCATTGGAACTTCTTGAGCCCTAATCTCTCGAATTTCTTGGCGATGTGCAAGGCGTGCCTTTTCTAGACAGCGGCTGGTGAAGAACTTGTCGTAGCACTCATGCTGGCTCTTTTCTAAACGATATTTAGCCCAATCTCGCTTGAGATCTAATTGCTCTTGGCGCTTAGCAATATCATCCAGCTCAGCTTGCTCGGCTGGACCCGCCCAAGCCGAAGCCGAGGCCGCCGTGAGTAGATAAATGAAGTAGCGAATAAAGCTCATAGACTCTAGGATAAGCTATTTCTTAAATCTCAATCTTTGCGCCTAATTCAACCACTCTATTCGTTGGAATTTGGAAGAAGTCAGAGGGCTTAGCAGCATTTTGGAACATCCAAGCAAATAAACGTTCACGCCAAAGTGCCATGCCTGGCAACTTCGATGGCACCACGGTATCGCGAGCTAAGAAGAAAGAAGTTTCCATCAGGTCAAACTTGATCTCATATTGAGATTCAATCAACGCAAGTACCTTATTAATGTCTGGTGTTTCTTTAAATCCATGAACCGCGCGGACGAGATAAATCTCACCACCAAAATCTTTAAGTGTCAGACGTTCACTATCGTTCACATATGGAACATCCCAAGTGCTTAGCTTTAAGAAGAACACTCGGTTATGAAGAACACGGTTGTGCTTCAAGTTGTGAAGCATCGCAACAGGCACGTAATCAACATGAGCGGTCAAAAAGATACCAGTACCTTCTACGCGATGCGGGGGATGAGCCAATAAACCTTGAACAAATGGCTCTAAAGGAATTGAGTCTTTGACAATGCGCTCACGAAGCAATTTACGACCTTGATACCAAGTCATCAGGCAAAGGAAACAAAAGAGTCCAAGCATCAACGGGTACCAACCACCATCCTTCACCTTAATCAGGTTGGCTGTCCAGAACGAAAGATCTAAAACCAAGAATGACAATATCAAGCCAACAATGATCACAGGATTGAGATGCCACTCACGTCGCATAACGATACTTAATAAGATGGTGGTGATCAGCATCGTAGTTGTGACAGAAATACCGTAGGCAGCAGCTAAATTGCCAGATTCTCTAAATTCAATCACCGTGAAAATCACCATCACCAATAATGACCAATTCACAACAGGGATATAAATTTGACCTCGCTCATCATCAGACGTGTGACGAATACCCATGCGTGGCAAGAAGCCTAATAGAATTGCTTGGTTAGCTAATGAATAAGCACCAGAAATAACTGCTTGCGAGGCAATCACTGTTGCTGCGGTTGCTAATGCAACCATAGGCCATAGAGCCCACTCAGGCACCATCAAATAAAAGGGGTTCTTAATCGCTTCTGGGTTGGCTAATAGCAACGCACCTTGACCAAAATAATTTAACAACAAGCTAGGCAACACACAGAATAACCAAGCAAAACGTACCGGCTTTTTACCAAAGTGCCCCATATCAAGATATAAAGCTTCAACCCCAGTCACCACCAATACAACCGAACCCATGACGATATAAGCCATCAAGGTATGTTCAGAAATGAAATTAATGGCGTATATAGGATTAATCGCAGCAAAGATTTCAGGGTTTTGAATCACATTCATCACACCCAAAATAGCCAAAGATAGGAACCACACTAAAGTGATCGGTCCAAAGAATTTACCCACTGCTGCAGTACCGAATTTTTGAATAACAAATAAAGCAATCAAAATGGTTAATGTGATGGGAATCACAAAACGCTTCATTTCAGGTGTGGCAATTTCAAGACCTTCCACCGCCGATAAAACAGAAATGGCTGGGGTAATCACAGACTCACCATAAAGCATGCAAGCGCCGAACATACCCAACATCATCACAGTTAAATAAGATTTACTGCCATTGGGGAGTGATCTCAGAGCTAAAGCCATGAGGGATAGAACGCCACCCTCACCCTTATTGTCAGCTCGCATCACAAATAAGACATATTTGAATGTCACGACCAATAAGATAGCCCAGAACATCATTGAAATAATGCCAAACACAGCTGCCTGACTAAATGGAATGCCATGCTCTGGACTAAAACACTCTTTTAAAGCGTAAAGGGGACTTGTACCAATGTCACCGAAGACAACACCAATAGCAGCTAAAACCAAAGCTGCCATACTGCCCCTTTTGTGTTCCACCTGAGCATGAAGCTCAACAGGTTTTAAAAGCTTGGATTGCGAGTAAATCGGGTCGCTAATCGTCACTAGGTACTCCCTATAAATACATGGTTTTGATTATATGCCTTGCATATTGCATTGCAATATAAAGTTATCTTTTCTTCAAATTTCAAGAAGTCCTATACTTTCTCACATGAATAAAGCACTTCACCAACTATTTCAGCACTTCAACCTATCTTATCTAGAAAATTGGATAGAAATCATTGTGATGGGGGTTCAGGTTCTTCTGATTATCCTTATTGCAATGATTATTAAGGGAATTTTAAACAAATTACTTAAAGCATTAGAGTCTCACCTTAAATCAAACTCCAACAGTATCGAAGAAAAAAAACGAGTTAAAACCTTAGCAAGAGTTGCTAACTACATCACCACCCTGGTTATTTGGGTGATTGCCATCATGTTGGCACTATCAGCTTTAGGCTTTTCGATTGCCCCCATCCTAGCTACTGCTGGCGTTGCTGGCATAGCAGTTGGTTTTGGCGCTCAAAGCTTGGTGAAAGATTATTTCACTGGATTTGTGATGCTGATTGAAAATCAAATTCGTGAGGGGGATGCTGTTGAATTGGGTGGCAAATCGGGCTTAGTTGAGGAAGTCACTCTTCGCTATGTCCGACTCAGAGACTATGAAGGCGCCGTTCATTACATCCCCAACAGTCAAATTAACTTAGTAACTAATAAGAGTCGCGTATTTGCCTATGCTGTGATGGATATTGGCGTTGCTTATAAAGAATCACTCGCTCACGTATACCAAGTGATTCAAGATGTTGGCGCTCAGCTTAGAAGCGACCCCAACTGGCAATCAAAAATACTAGAAGATCTTGAAATTGCTGGCGTGGATCAATTGGGTGACTTCGCTGTTGTGATCAAAACAAGAATCAAGGTCGTTGCTCAAGAGCAGAATCCAGTTAGAAGAGAATTATTAGGCAGAATCAAAACAGCTTTTGATCAAGCCGGCATTGAGATTCCATCCCCAGACACCCGAAAAAAATAGCCTTTTTATTGATTTAAAAAGGATTCCACCTTGCTATTTAGGGTTATACCTGATATAGTTTCATTCTTCAGACGCGGGGTGGAGCAG
>SSFP01000100.1 GCA_008015455.1 Polynucleobacter sp.
AAATATGCAAATTTTATCTTCTTTTTTGCAAGAATTATTTTACGTGAGCATTAAGTTTTAATAATGATCACTTTTTATCCAATATAAACGATTCGATCGTCTTTTTCATTCCTTCTTCAGCAGTTATGGGTAAGGAATCGATATTTAAAGCGGTCTTTATTTTCTGGTTGGAAACGATATAATTCTCAGTGAGTTTTTTGAGTCTTTCAGAATTGAGGGGAAGTTTCAAATAATCACCCGTTTTTGCCACAAACGAAATCAAATGTTTAGGAATCTTCAACAATCTTTCCTTTTTTCCAGAAGTGTTAGCAATAATTTTCACCAAATCATTGGTCGATAAAGCTTTATCATCTGAAAAATTATAAACTCCTGATGCCATATTTTGATCAGAAATAATGCGCTCTATCAAAAAATTGAGGTTATCAATACTTAAAAAAGAACGTTGGTTATCAAAATCTGCTAAAGGCCAAGGAATGCCTTTTTCTACCACTTTGTAGAGCAAGTTGAGATTTCCCTTGTTTCCAGGACCGTGAATCATGCAAGGTCGGATAATGAAAAGTCTTTTATTTTCAGACAATTGCTGAGAGAGCAAATAGTTTTCAGCTTCTAATTTCGATTTTCCGTAAGGGGTTTTGGGATTAGAATAGTGGTTTTCGTCTAAAAACCCATCTACCGAATCGGCGGTTGCCTTTACGCTGCTGAAATAAATAAAATCTCTGACATTAGAATTTAAAAATTCTTTGAAAAGCAATATCGTTAAATCCCTATGGACTCTGAAATACTCATCAATAGTGGTAACATTCATTATATCATGAGCGATCCCCGCGAGATGAATGATCACATCCGCATTTCTATTAAAATCCCAATGGGATTTTTTTAGGGATAATTTTTCAACAGCATATTTTTTTTCTTCCAAATATGCTGAAAGATTGGAACCTACAAAGCCTGTTGCGCCGGTAATGATAATTTTCATGTACAATTTATAACTTATAAACCAGACTTATTCCACCTCGAGTAGGAAAAATTTCTCCACTCTTATTCCAATCTTTCGCAGAATCCGCCCTTACATCATTTCTTTTATAATAAGCTTTGTAGAAAGTTTGCGCAGTACCAACACCTCCAAAGAAATCTATACCCAACTTATCATTTATTGGCATATAATAGCCAAAACTGAGACCAATCACATAGGCATACCCTTTGTGATATTCAATTCCTGCATTGGGAGTCACGCTTCCTTTTTGTAAATTAAATTTGGCACCGGATAAATAAGTCCCCACATGAAATCCTTTCGAATGATTCAAAAAATACCTTTTGCCCTCAAAACTAATCATATAAATTTGAAGATTCCTATCAAAGAAAGATTTCCAAGGAGACACCGTTATTTCACCTTGTATACTATATTTCTCACTTAAAGGTTTCTCATAAGCCACATTCACAATACCAATGGGTAAAAGGGGCATATTAGCATGAATACGATTCTGTGCTTTAACCGTAGTAAATGCTAATAAAAACAAAAGGTACACATGTAAATACTTCATTTTTCTTATATTTTAGGTGAATACTTCTTTATATTTGGTGGTAATAATGTCCCAGCTATATCTCCTTTTAGCTACTTCCAACATATTCGCTGCACATTCATTTTTATGGTTTAATGTGGTGTAATGAACCAATAGATCTTTTAATTCATTTTTAGTACTAAAATAATAAGCTTTATTTTCTGTGGTCTCTCTATTATAGGACACATCGTATGAAAAAATACAAAGGCCTAAATTCATTGCTTCTACTAAAGAAGGATTGGTTCCTCCTACACTATGCCCATGAACATAAATATCACAATTGCTTCTCAATTCATCCAAAAGATTTTGCTCATATATTGGAAGTAACAGTTTTAAGTTTAAATATTTAGAATATTTCTCTTTTAACTCCTTTCCATATTCACTAAACTCCCAATTTCCAACAAGAACCAAAACCATCTCAGGAGATTCTTTAAAAGCTTCCAAAATCATTTCTATATTATTCTCAGGAACGATCCTGCAAACTTTAAATGCATATTCTCCTTTTTTAATGCCATATCTTTTTTCTGTTTGAGTACTCATCTCAACCCTAAGCACATGATCTCCCCCATATTGGATTTCTACACTTTGGGTTCCATATTCTGCAAGCAAATAGTTTTTGATGACCTTATTGTCTGCTACTACAACATCACTGTTCTTCACGCCTACCCTTTCAGATGCTTTCAAAAACCACTGAACCGGTTTGCTCCACTTATCCCGTTTCCATTCTTGTCCATCTGGATTAAGAACAATTTTCTTTCGAAATAATTTAATGAGTGGCAAAGCAATACATCCTGATGTTCCACATAAAAACAACACATCGCAATGCCTTGCAGCATGAAATAGAGACATAATATCATAAGGGATACTTTGCATCCCATTGGCCTTAAACTTAATTTTTTTGATCTTAGCATTATTAATGACCGTATTTTCAGGGTTATAATTGGTATAACTGGTATATACAATAAAATCGAAATCAGATTGCAGTTTTTTTGTAAGATGAATGACCAATTGATCCCATCCTCCATATTTGCCGGGTAATCCATTTGTTCCTATTATACCTATTACTTTACGTTTCATTTTATAATGTGATGTTTAATTTGTATTCAAAAATTTTAAAATATTTCATTGATTATTTTTTGAAGCTGAACTTCGCGGTTAAATTTTGCTGTTTTACTCAGGGCACTCTCTGACATCCTCCTGTAATTTTCAGAATTTTCAAGAATAAAAAAGACCCCGTTTTTTAATTTTTCAAAATCATTGACGTCAATCTTAAGACCGTTCTCCCCTTCATCTACAAGCTCTGTAATTCCACCTACCGGCGGAACAATTGCAGGCAAAGCATAATACATCCCCTCCAAAATGGTAAGCCCAAAGGTTTCTACAATAAGTTTGGGATTGCTCAGGTTCAAAATCAAGTCGGACTGTGCATAGAAAGGGTGCAGGTCTATCTGGGCAGGGTGAATGACCAAATTCGGAATATCCCTTAACTCCTGTGGGAAAATACTTCTAATTTCTGCTTCGCCGGCATCGCAAACCAATACAAACCGGTATTGAGACAAAGCTGAAGCCAGTTTACAAAACTCAAATATCCCTTTATATTCCCTAGCGGAAGACACCATAAGAACCGTTTTGGCAGTCTGTTCCACCTTTTTCCTTATCTTATCTGTAAATGAAGCATCCAGTGCATTATAAACCACAACGGCTTTCTTAGCAGCATTCTCGTTTAAATGATCTTTCACATATTGGGACACACAGATTATTTTTGAAGAAGACTTCTCTGCCGCCCAGAAGCAAATTTTTTGAAAAACACCCATGCTGGCATAAGCCTCGTGGATGTGATACACCACCTTTATCCCTCTCATATATGCTGCTAATGCTGGAAGAAAGGGAAGAATGGTGTTGATATAAACGATTTCATTTTTTTGAAGTTGTACAACTTTCAGAGCACCCAACACCTGAAACTTTAGAAGGGCTAAAGCTCTCATCAGTCTATTTTTATGAAAAGTATAACCAATATTAATTCTTTTGTCTGAAGGAACACCTGAAAGAAATCCCCGGTTATTGAATGAAGAAAGCAACGTTGTATGAATACCCCGCGCGTGCATCTCTCTTGCTACGGTAGCAAGAACATTTGGGCTTCCACTGAAATTATTCATCAGATGGATAAAGGTTATGGGTTTATTTTTCTCCATCAATGCATTTATGAATGTTTATTTTTACCAGCATGATTTTCAATAGCAAGGTCATACATATCCTCCCAAAACTTGATCCTTTCAGACCAGCGGTATTTTTGTGCACAATCAATGGTTCCTAATGCTAATTCGTAGAGAGAATTTTTATCATCCTGAATTCTATCTATTTCAAATGTGAGATCAGCAACAATTTTGTCTAAAGATGCGATAGGGATTTTTATTCCGCATCTATCACATAGCACATCATGCATACCACAATGATCCAAACTTAGGGTAGGAACCCCAACACTCATTGCTTCCCAAATTGTAGTAGGATTCCCTTCACTTACACTAGTAATTAAATGTAAGTGTGATTTTGTGAGTAGTTCATATACTTTGGATCGTGGGACTTTACCATGCCATTTGATCAAATCATCAATACCCATCTTTTTTGAAAATTCTTGCATTTTTTCTTTAAGTGGACCATCTCCAACAACATTAAGAATTATATCTCTTTTATGAATCTTAGTTAAAGCTTTTAATGCGATAATAAGTGATTTACCTCCATCTATACGGCCTATCCAAATGAGATTAATTGTATTTGAAGAAAACTTATCAATATTGACAAATTCAATTTTTGTATGGATCGCATTTTCGGTAATTATAGGAGTGTCTTTTTCAAAAATCTTTTTTATTATAGCTCCATTTTCTGAAGTTGCAGCCAATAAGACGTCTGTTCTTTTAATCGCTTTTCGCACCCTTCTATTGAAATACATTTGAAAACTATTCACTAAATATCTGAATCCTAATTTGATTTTATCCATAATAGGAAGAACATCAAGCATATTTATGGGTACATTATTAAAACCACTAATAGGACCCCATATATAAGGCTTATCTAATTTCCATAAATATCCCGGTTCCCGATAACCTATGGGACCTAAGCAATGAATTAAATCTATATGTTCTTCCTTTATAATCTTCTTTGCCTTTTTAAAAGCCAACTTTTGCCATTCGTTAAAGGCTAAATAAAAGGTATAATTAAATATTCCCTTTCGATTTAAAAAGTTGAATATCTCAATTTTTTTATTTGTTTCAACACCAACAAACTTTACATTTCTAATGGTATTCCTTTTTAAGTATTCCTGCATCTCACTCATTTCCCCTAGGTGTTCATCCGAAACACCATACAGTACAACCAAGTGATTATTTTTTGACATATGAACTATATAATTCCAAGCCACCGAAAATTCAGAGCCACGTGTTGGAGATACCGCATAAGCCAAAACCAATATATTTTTCATCATGCCCTTGTTGAAATAATTTTTGCAGGAATCCCTCCCAATATGCTATAATCCGGATATTTTCCTTTGGTAACGACCGCTCCTGCCGCCACTATACACCCATTTCCAATCTCAACACCATCCAATATTGTGGCTTTTGCCCCGATCCAACAGTCCTTTCCTATCGTTATTCCTTGGCGGTTTACTCCCTGTAAACGTATCGGGATATCTTTCCGTTCATAATTGTGGTTTTCTGAATGCAAGGAAATGAAATTTCCAAAAATGGTATCGTCGCCTATTGTTATTCCGCCTGCACATCCATAAAAACAATTGGCACCCAAGCCCACATTATCACCTACCGTTAGACCAACACCCAGATTGGTAAGTGAGCCGGAGCACTCGATATGGGTATATTTCCCCAATGAAACATTATTCCCAAAAACGATTCCATTCAATGATGTAGCATCGATATGGCTGTTTCTTTCAATAGAAAGAACTCCCTTTACCACGATTTTATTTTTTGCGATAATGGTCGTATTTTTTCCTAGAAGGATAACGGGATTTATTCTTTGAAAGCTCATTATTCCACGAAAATACATCATCCCTTTTTTCAAAACAAGATGAACCTGTTCCGCCTGGGAAAGATTTGAATCAAGATGCCAATCTCCACCTTTAATTCTTGATATGAGTTTTGATAGTAATGCGTTCATATGTTTTCTGATTTTGACCAATGATTAAAATAAATACCCATGATCACCCAACCCATTAACATTTCAAAAGAAAAAAATGAGTTGATAACATAGTTTGAAATAAGCAAGGAGAGCAAACACCCCAAATAAATTAAATAATAAAAACGATGAAGAGGAAGCGTTTTTTTAATAAAACCAACTCTTAAAAAAAACACAAAATAGAAAATTAAACCGATATAACCGGCTCTAAGCAGGAGATAGGCATAACCATTATGCAGTACCGGTATAAATCGATATTCGGTGCCTGCCAATTCTACATAAGCCCCTAAATCCACCATCTTTTGTAGGCCATGACCAAACATGAGTTCAAAATCTTGACCGTCTTTAAAGGTTTTCATGGCCTGCTGGGTTTCATAAGCCCTATAGAAGGCACCGACATCATCATAGCCTGAAAATTCTCTGGTATTGGAAATCTCACTTATTGAATTTTGAATCTTATAGATAAAAAGGTTATCCGTTTGAATAGACATAATGGAAATGAGCCCAAAAACAAGAAAGGAAAGCAGTACCATAAATATTTTCTTTTGATACTGGAAAAGAATAAGCGCTAAAAAGACAAAAAACAACAAATAATAGGTACGCGACACCGTGAGAACCAAAGCTAGAGCGTTCAGAATCAATAAAATACTTCTTAAACCCGCCTTTTCTGCCAATGGACTACCCGCCTTAGAATGAAACAATAACAAAATAACCGCCAGTACATTGGTGATGCTCCCCCAGAGCATCATATTCCTAAACACATAGATGTTTCCTACACTGTTGGCACCTACTGTAAACAAGCCAATACCCAAAAACAATGCTGAGCCTACGGAGCCGTGATAGATGATGTATAGGTAAATTTCCTCCTTTTTTTTAAATACACTTCCCATCTGTATGCCCAAGGTCAACATAAGAAACGGAGTAAGCAAATAAAATAAAGATTGGATGATGTTGTGATATTCTGAATCTAGAGAATACAAAAAAGACCAAAAAACAGGCAACAATAACAAAAGATTCCACTTACTCAATTTAGACAACTGCACCTTTCCGCTTTCCAATATAATAGCCCATATCAGAAATACATGCAATAGCCATTGGATTTTTGCATTAACCAAAAATGGCAATGCCGGCAAGAGTATCAGAATAAGATAACTTAAGCGAAAATCCTTTAGGTAAATAGTTTTTTTTAAAATCATTAATATGGATGGGTTAATGATTGGAAAGCAATAATCTTTCTGTCTTTTTTAATAATTTAACCAATAGATAGAGGGGCATTGATGCATTCCTTTTAATAACCATCATTTCTTCTTTTCGCATTTGAGCAAGATCTGAACTGGCTCCGCCCATTTCCATGTGGGCTAATACAGTAGGCAAATATTTAACTTTGAATTTCCCGCTTCTTGTAACCCGCGTCAAAAAATCATAATCCATTGCAATTTTATGATTGAGGTCAAATTGAAAATCATCATAAATGGCTCGCTTTACAAATACGGTTGGGTGCATCACATACATTCCCAACCATAACAAATAGGGGCGACTTTTTCTTGTGGCGATCAACCTTCCTTTTTTCCATAACTTCAAGTCTCCACAATATAAGGAATAAACGGGATCATCGTTTTTCGCAACCAACTGAAGAGCACCCGGCTCTAGCCAGTCATCAGAATTAATGATACCCACCAGGTCACCTGTCGCCATTTTTGCTCCTTTATTAAAAGCATCCGAGATCCCTTTGTCAGGTTCACTGATATATTTGAATTTCAACCCCTTTTCTACAAATTTTTGCTCATACCTTTTAATTAACTCTAAAGTATTATCCGTGGAACCTCCGTCTACTATAATATACTCTATATGCTGATAATCTTGATTTAAGATTGATTGCATTGTTATTTCTATCGTATTACCTGAATTATACGAAATGGTAATAACAGATATACTTATTGATTTTTTCATTTTAATTAAATTTGATTTCCTCTTTACTTTGACCAAATCCCATCCAATTGGTTATTGAGTATTTTTTGTAACTGTATATAACCGAAAATATTTTGAAAAAAATA
>SSFP01000062.1 GCA_008015455.1 Polynucleobacter sp.
ATTGCCAGACACTCTGATTGAGCCATGATCAGTTGGAAGATCAAAACCTACAGCGATTTCCCCATCTTGAAAAACCCAACCATCCTCCTCACGCTTTAGCTGCCAATCAATCCAGTCAGGAATTTGGGATTCCCATTGAACCCAAGCAGCCAACCACCGTCCATCAGCATTCAATAAAGCTTGGAATTGTTTCAATGAGACATCTTTTAACAAGATTTCTAATTGCTTTCGTCTGGACGGTTGATCCCCCTTAATGGGGTTTGATTTCAAACCATGATGAAAGCTCTTTAATGCGGCATGCAATGTTTGCCCCACCAAACTAAGATCAACCTCAGCATCCAGCGAAGTCTGCTCTCTTAATCCTAAGAGGCGTGAAGCGTAATAACGATAGGGGCACTCGCGAAGCGCTTTATAACCACTGGGGCTAATGTTGCTAGGTTTAACAAAATCACTAGGCAAAGAAACTGCTGGCGGATTCACTGGCTTTAGATCAAATGAGACATCAGGTACGGCGTATGTTTGATTTAATAACTCAGGGGCGCTGGCATACAAACGCTGCAACCAAGCCGATGGCTGCCTTGGCTCACCCGTGCTCCCACGAGACTGCCAAATCATCCGCCATGATGAATGAGACATCATCAATTGAGATAAGTCCATCGCCTGCTGAGCAAATTCTGCTTCTACCGACTTACAGCCAATGATCTTCTTTAAACTGGAAGATAAGAACATGGGGCTATCTGATAATGATGGTAGTTGACCATCGTCACACCCCACCATCACCCAAGCATCAAAATGTCTTAGGCGAGTGGCGCTTAGTGGCAAGATCGTCACACTAGCCGACTCTCTTGGGCAAGACTCAATATAACTAGAATCTTCAATCACAGATCCCAACAAAGATAACCACTCTGTTAAATGAAGTGAATCACCTTCGACACTATGCATTGGCTTCAGTGCATCTAATAATTGCTGACCAGCAATGTCTAAGCTAAGTTGCTCAGCCATTCCCAAAGAATCAAGATCAGACATCAATAGATTCAACCATGCACCACATGATTGAGGCTTGCGTTGCCATTGATTGGTTAACTGACGTAGTTTTGTTAAACAGTTAATAGCGCCATCTAACTCTTGGTCATGCTGGGTTTGATTAAGCGCTAGCAACATCGCCAACCAACCACCTTGCGCACCAGACTGAATGAAACGATTTTCAATACTTTGAATCAAGCTAAGCGCTTTAGAACCTTCCAGACCCCAATCAGACCACTTAATGTATGGATTTTTTAAGAACTCCAATAAAGTCACCGCAGAAGGCCCCAGGCCACCTTCTCTTAAGATATCCACCCAGGACATCAATGCCGAAGCAGCTCTAGTTGTTGATAGCTTCCATCCAGTTTCGTCATGAACTGAGAGCTCTGGACCGAAGCGCGCTAATAGTGCTCGTATTCTTCTAGCCACCAATCGATCCTGAGAGATCAATGCTAGTTGAGACTTTCCTGCTTTCATCAGATCTTGAATAGCTAGAGCTCCAGCCCAAGCTGCATCTTCAAAGGATTGAGACTTGATAATCTGACGATCAACAGCTGCTAATTCATTTAAATATTTTTCTTGGTTAATTGAGGTGGTGTGGCCAGCATCACCCAAGCATTCCGGCCACAAACCAATAGAACTAAAGTCCATTACGCAATGATGAACAGGCGTATGGGTAGCATAAGCCTCTAAAAAATCAGCCAGAGATGATTCAAAGCCTGGGGAACCCTCTGCTGTTTCTACATAAATCAAAGGTGTCTGTTTGTACTGTTGGGCTTGCTTGGCACGCAAAGCCATCGCATGACGTTGCCTTGCCACAGGATCACGGATAGTTGAAAGATTTTCCCAAAAAGTTAGCAAAATCTTTGTTTCAACATCGATAGCCAGCTTAGCAGCACCCTGGTAAACCTCATCAATGGCATCCGCTAAAGCTTTTTCTGCATCCTGCTCTTTAATACCCAGGCTAGCTTCAGCGATTAAATCGCAGGCATTAATTAAGTTTTTAGAAAGCGCCCATTTAGAGCCTTCAGTGGCATCACTCAAAAGAGATCTGAGCTGTGGTCGAGCACTTAAGGCTTGATATACCTCCATCCAGCGCGCCAAATCCGTCTTTGGAACCCCATGATGTTGAAGTTCTGGAGTTTCGCTTAACCATTGTTTTAAACCCAAGACCCTTGGCAAAAATACCAAATGAGGCTCTATATGATTCGGGCGCAATTGATTCAATGCCTTCCTCAAACCTAATGCAGGACCAGAGGTACTCAATACAACGATGGGGGTCACTTGCTCTTTTTGGGTAATTGACCAAATAAGGCGAGCTAACTCATCAATAGATTGGCTATTAGGTATCAGGAAGTGTTGTTGGCAATAAGACATTGAACTAAGAGTATGCACAAATAAGCGCTTATTGATAATATATTGCTTGTAGCAGATTAAAAAATAATCGCAATTAATAATATTTAGAGAATTACCACCAAAGGAACTATATGAGCGACGCCATTAAATATGTAAGTGATGCATCTTTTGAACAAGATGTTTTGAAATCTGACAAGCCAGTTCTTTTGGACTTTTGGGCTGAATGGTGTGGTCCTTGCAAAATGATTGGTCCTATCCTTGAAGAAGTTGCTAAAGAATATGGTGACAAAGTTTAAATCGCCAAAATGAACGTTGATGAAAATCAAGGTGTTCCTGCTCAATTTGGTATTCGTGGTATTCCAACTTTGATCTTGTTTAAAAATGGTACTGTTGCAGCGCAAAAGGTTGGCGCGCTATCTAAATCACAATTAACAGCATTTTTAGATAGTCATATCTAATCTTAGAAAACAAAAGGCTCAAATACTGAGCCTTTTGTTTTTTTCAATGTTCCCAAGTCTTAAAGAGCCCAATTTCCCCTTTTTTAATTTAAGGTGTAGAATCACACCAACCAATAACTAAACGTCCTGTTCAGTTACTAATTCCAAAACTCTTGTTCTTTCTTAAAGGCTTCTGCCTAATCCCTACACATGCATCTCACAGAACTTAAAGCACTCCACGTATCTGCATTGCTCGAAATGGCTGCTAGCCTCGAGATTGAAAACACTCAGCGTATGCGCAAACAGGAACTCATGTTTGCCATTCTCAAAAAACGCGCTAAAGGTGGTGAAACCATTTTTGGTGATGGCGTTTTAGAAGTACTGCCTGATGGATTCGGTTTCTTAAGATCTCCTGAAGCCTCTTACATGGCCTCAACAGATGACATCTATATCTCGCCAGCTCAGATTCGTCGCTTTAATCTCCATACGGGAGATGCGATTGAAGGTGAAGTGAGAACACCTAAAGAAGGTGAACGTTATTTTGCTCTTGTTAAAGTCGACAAGATCAATGGTTTAGCGCCTGAAGCGCTTAAAAACCGCATCATGTTTGAGAACTTGACGCCTCTTCACCCAGATCGCCCGATGCATCTCGAACGCGACATCAAGGCTGAAGAAAATTTAACAGGTCGAATCATAGACATGATTTCACCGATTGGCTTTGGTCAACGCGCTCTTTTAGTTGCCTCACCTAAATCCGGTAAAACGGTCATGATGCAGCATATTGCTCATGCTATCTCAGCTAATCACCCTGATGCTGTATTGATTGTTCTACTAGTTGATGAACGCCCTGAAGAAGTTACAGAAATGCAACGTTCAGTTCGCGGTGAAGTCGTTGCCTCAACATTTGATGAGCCAGCAGTTCGTCACGTCCAAGTTGCAGAAATGGTGATTGAAAAAGCCAAGCGCCTAGTTGAAATGAAGCGTGACGTGATCATTCTTCTAGACTCTATTACTCGACTAGCACGTGCCTACAACACAGTGGTTCCCTCATCAGGTAAGGTTTTATCGGGTGGCGTGGATGCCAATGCGCTGCAAAGACCTAAGCGTTTCTTTGGTGCAGCTAGAAATATTGAGGAAGGCGGCTCTCTCACGATTATCGCTACAGCATTGATTGAAACTGGTAGCCGTATGGATGACCTCATCTATGAGGAATTCAAAGGCACAGGCAATATGGAAGTTCACTTAGAACGTCGTTTAGCTGAACGTCGCGTCTACCCAGCGATCAACCTGAATAAATCAGGCACACGCCGTGAAGAGCTTCTCATCAAACCTGAGCTTCTTCAGAAGATTTGGGTCTTACGCAAGCTCATCTCTGATATGGACGACATTGAGGCGATGAACTTTATTGTCGATAAGCTTAAATCCACCAAAAATAACGCTGAATTCTTCGAATTAATGCGTCGCGGTGGCTAAAAACCGGTCATAAATGGGCTAAATCTCTGATTTCTAGCCCATTTTTCTTAAAATAAGCCCATATCTAGTATTTTTTGCTACAATTCTCGTTTTAATTCAGGCAAGTACCTTTCTCACAGAGAATGGCGGCTACCAGGCTAAAGGACTATTTAAATGAAACCAGGCATTCACCCAGATTACAAAGAAGTTGTTTTTGTTGATGTATCTAACAACTTCAGCTTTAAGACACGCTCAACAATCTCCACTAAAGAAACTATCAAGTGGGAAGATGGTAACGAGTACCCATTGGCAAAAATTGAAACTTCTTCTGAGTCACACCCTTTCTACACAGGTACTCAAAAGATTATGGACACAGCAGGTCGTGTCGAGAAATTCCGTCAAAAGTTTGGTTCAAAAGCGACAGGCAAAACAGCTGCTTAAGTTTTCCTCAGCTCAAGACTTCCATCTTGGACATTCAAAAGGCAGCTATCGCTGCCTTTTTTATTGATTCTTTATCAATGGTCAGCTTCATCTAAAAGCCCGATAATAAAACCCCATGAGATCCATCAAATTAACTGCTGCAGCGACTTCGACCATGCCTCGCATGGTCTTGGTCATGATCACAGCTAT
Source organism: Polynucleobacter sp. (assembly GCA_008015455.1). Taxonomy (GTDB): domain Bacteria; phylum Pseudomonadota; class Gammaproteobacteria; order Burkholderiales; family Burkholderiaceae; genus Polynucleobacter. The sequence goes on from SSFP01000062.1 coordinate 4,899, forward strand.
TTATGGTTTGGTTGGTATCTTTGGTAGAGATCCTTGGAAAGGTGATGATGCTGTAGGTTTTGGCGTGATGTGGACGCTAGCCCATGGCCAGTGGCAAGACTGGCTATTGCCCCATCTACAAGGTCGCGAAGATATTTTTGCGGGTCCCCTGCCTTATTGGATGGGCGCCACACTCATTAAACTATTCTCACCTCTATTAGGGGCTAGTAACGCTGCGGGCTTGTATTCAGCAACTTGTTTTTTCTTAAGTTGCGCCGCCATTTGGCATGCCTCTTATCTTCTAGGTCGCAGACCAGAAGTTCAGCCGACTGCTTTTGCTCTAGGTGGTCAACCAGAAGCTCGTGACTATGGGCGCACGCTAGCTGATAGCGCGCTAATGATCTTCTTGGCTTGTATTGGTTTAGCCACGCGTGCACATGAAACAACACCAGCCTTAGCCCACCTTCTCGGTATATCAACTGTTCTCTATGGTCTAGTTCGTGGTTTAGATAAGCCTATACAAGGTGGTTTTTGGACAGGGGTTGGTCTTGCTGTGATCGCTTTATCAGCATCACTTTGGCTGTTTATATTTATCTTTGCTGGCTTACTGATATCTTTAAGCATCTGCGAAGTTAAACCTAAGCCTCAATGGTTGGGAACCACTTGGGCTATGAGTATTGCAGGCATTTTGCTTTGGCCCATTTTGTGGTGGTTATCTGACCTTCCCGCAGATCTGAGCCAAGCAGCATGGCAAGCTTGGTGGAGAAATGATTTAATTCAAGCTCTACCATCATCGAAATCTTTAGGATTCTTAGCCAGAAACTTAACCTTATATGCATGGCCTATTTGGCCATTAGCACTCTGGAGTATTTGGTATTGGCGTAAGGGGGCGAACTATCCACTAGGCGGTATACGCAATCCTAATATGGCTTTGCCTCTAGGCTTAATCCTAGCCATATTGATCTACCAACTGCATCAAACAATTCTGAGTGAACAATCATTAATTCTGATCATTCCACCATTAGTGATTTGGGCATGCTTTAGCTTACCGATTATTAAACGAAGTGTGATTAGCTTTATTGATTGGTTAGCGATGCTGACCTTTACTATCTTGAGCTTATTTATTTGGGTTATGTGGTTTGCGATGAGCACCAACTACCCTGCTGGTTTAGCCAGAAATGTAGCCAAAAAAGTCCCTGGATTTATTCATGAAATGAATTGGTTTGGTTTGCTAGCAGCGATCATTGTCTCCATTCTATGGATTAGCGTGATTCGCTGGAGAACCTCTCGCGCACCTAAGGCAATTTGGCGAGCAGTGGTTATTTCAGCTGCAGGCACCACCCTCACCTGGGTGTTATTAATGACCCTATGGTTACCAACCATCAACTACGCCAGAACCTATCAAGTGGTTGCCGATAGGCTAGTCAAAGCCGTACCTGCAGATTACAACTGTATTAATACTACACACTTAGGTGGTAGCCAATTAGCATCTTTCATCTATTTCACCAAGTTAAATCTAAAAGATGATCCGAAGTGTTCGCTATGGATTAGCAATAAACCAGGCGAGGCACGTAAGGCAGCCAATCAAACCAACCAAGCATTGGAATTAATTTGGGAAGATCGTCGCGACAGCGATCGAACTGAACGATTACGCATGTACAAAGTATTAAACCATGCTCAGTAATCTGAGAAGAGATATACCCCAATTACTATCATTAGCTGGCCCCCTCTTAGTGGGGCAGCTTGCCGTGATTGCTTTCGGAGTGATTGATACAGCGATGGTTGCCAGATACTCAACTGAGGACTTGGCTGCTTTAGCAATTTCTGGGTCTATTTTTATTAGTATTTATG
>SSFP01000105.1 GCA_008015455.1 Polynucleobacter sp.
TCTAGAGCATTAGTACCCGAAAATACCCCGTCAAGATTCTGTGTCATTTGCATCCTCCATAGTAGCAAGTTCCATGGTTACTCCTGGGAAGTGTGCCGGAGAGTACCCCATAAGAACATCCCGTTCTTTCGTCTCATCTTCTGGGTTAACAATAACAGAACCCAAGATGTTCTGAAGCTTAATCGAGACATCACTCTCAATTCGCTGCTTGGGCTTACCAACCAAGTGCTCGATCAGGAACTTAGCAGCATCCAACTTAGTTGAAGCACTAACAATGGGCTTACCACGATAGTCTGTCTCTTCGTTCTGTAGAATGCTATTTAACTGCTCCACTGCTGAGATGGTAGCAACACTCATCTCAGTCTTAATTACTTGGGCAAACTTTTCTACAGCCTCTTCATGGACAGCCATAGTAACAAAAGCGGGCTTTGGCCCACTAAAGCTCCCGTTTTTATTACGAGGGCGACCTCGAGCCAACTCCTCAGCATCCCACTCTTCAAGAGGCTTCCTATGAGCATACTTCTCAGCAAGCTCGTACTCTTGGTATGTAGTCTTCTCGCCTTGACGACGTCGTCTGCGCTTGATTCTTGCGTTAATCTGAGTACGAGAGATCACTCTGCCATCAGGATCAAGCCGGTATTTAACGGGAAATGGCTGATGCCCGGTAGGTTCATCTGGAGTATCATACACATGAGTAAAGTCCAGGTCAAACGGTGTTGCCTGTTTATTAAAGGTATACTCAGGGTCCTGTAGTATCTTAAGGTCTTGCCTAAGTGCGGCTAAACCACTCTTGGACTCATCCATCTCGTCTCCGGTCAGTAAGTCGGTACTGTTTCGGAGGGCTTTCACTAGAGACTACCGTTTTAATGGTACTCTGTCTCGCTCTATTGCCCCTCATTAGTAACCAATTAAGCTTGGCTCCTTGCTTGGTGTGGACCTTAGTTTCTCCGTGTATAGCTCTGAGGATTACCATGGCTGCAATAACCGCCAACATTGTAATAGTATTCACTACTACAGAAGCCAATGCTATCACTATTACTAGGTCCATGTTTTTTACCTTATCACTAATGACTCTGGATCGTCAAGGCGCGCCGATATTATCATGCTTGATTGATTGATGCATCAGCACTATTAGGGCGATTTAATATGCTTCCAGAGTCATTTGGGCAAATGATCTGATTGATTGATTCATCGATCATTATGCCATCACCTTGGGCAATAGCCTCTACTAGGGCCCCAATTAACTGCTTTAGTTCGTCGGGGCTTTCTACTGCCAACTGACCATGAGTCTGACCATATCTCCTAATCTCAATATAGGTAGTGTGGTCAGGGTCTGGTACTTTTTCTGGACCAAAGTGGGTAACAAAAACCTCAAACTTATCGGCCATTAGATAACTACCTTTCTCACCTTGATAACACCCTTACCATAAGCTTTAGCGAGTCGCTTACCATAGCGTAAGGCTAGTGTCTTGGACACCGGCATCGACAGGGTCCATTTGTCTTGATACCAGATTTGATATTTCTCTGACTTTGGCACGGGGTTTCACCTTTGGTTGTTTAATGAATGTAAGCTGTTCTCGGCTTGCTTGGTAACGATCATCGTTAGGCAAGAGGATGTCAAAAGGTCGACGGGCATCTTTATCATACCCTAGTATCTTAACCCTCTTACCCCTAAATATAGCATAACGGGGAAGATTACCGAGGGGTTCCCGTCCTACCAAGCCAGGCCCAGATTCTTTGCTATCCTCTCGAGTTCCAGCCATTGTTCTTTACCCCCTCCAGTGTCAGGGTGGCATTTCCTCTTTGCTCTGCGAAGTAGCCCAGCAGATGGGGGATTGTCAATCGGTTCCACACCAAGGATGTCGCAGAGTTTTTGGTGGCTCGGGCTAGTAGTCCTTCGCTGCTGGGGTTTTGGTGAGTGACTTCCGAAAAACTCCTCGTAGATCCTGTTGAAAGCCTCTTCCCCATCTTTGGAGTTGAAGTTCATCGAGTAGGTAAACCTCTGTTCCCCGTTAAAGTACCCTCCTCGTCCACTGTTATCTATAGTACGGCGAATCTTGCCCCCGTCGTCTATACGGTAGATATACTGAGGCCCTCCGGGGAGGCTTGGCTCTTGGTATGTTGGTCTATTAAACCGATCATTCTCCGTAATTCTGGCCCTTAGGAGGAGTTCCTCATACATATCTATGGGGATCTTGGCGATAAGGGGCCTACCACGATGGTCTGCGAAGTTCAGGATTGCATATGCCACGGTTAGTTACCCTTACGGCGCATCGGTGGGGCTGCGTCAAGCTTACCGCTGGCAAACTTCCACTTTTTGGGTAGGAATCGACGAATCTTGAACGGCAAGTGCTTAGTCCAGTTGGGTCGGTCGATGTCATACCAAGTTCTCAGGTGGTCTTCCGAGAATACCGAAGAGTGTCGCTTACTCTGGTATGTTGCGAACTTAGTACCGCTGTTATACTCTCGGCTTACCTCGACCCAATCGTCGGGGTTGTCATCCAGGGGCGTTATTGCCTGGAACCTAGCAAGCATCTCGAAGTATCTCAGGGTGAGTTCAGCACTCATGCCCGAGTGGCCCTGGCTAATAAAGACCTCCATGAGGTCTCGGATGCTGTTCGTGATAGCATTGGCGTAGTCGTGAAGAGGATCATCACCGTCGATAATGTCCTCACCCTGGAGTCGATCCATGATCTCGAGTTCTCGGACCATGTGGTCTCGGAGGTTACTCTGCTTGCTTCGGCGGTCACTCTCCTTGAGAACTTCCCGGTTGAGCTTCAGTAGCTCAATCAGTTCGGTTCGACTGACCATGACCATGTTGCCAAAACCAAGATCCCGGCTTACGTCGTGAAATTGAAGTAGATCCTGGGTCCTAACCATGTCCATGGCCGGGGCGATTGATGTACCAGTTGACATTGTTTCTCCTTGTGTCATGCCCTTGTGGCATTAATATAAATATATACGAGGGTATAAGCCCCGTCAACCCCTATTTTTCAGGAGGTAAGGCTCTAGCTTACTCATCACTAACTCAAGACCCATATGGTAGATGGCCAGAGTAAGATATGTACCGGTCACCACCTCACCCGCGTCCTCGCTCGCTGCTCGCAATGAATAATGCACCCGTTTATGCGCCTTCTCCATCAAGTGCCAGAAGCGCATTAAATCGCCAGGCGATCGTGCTTTGATGAATTGGTCAAGTGATTGTTCTCGAGCGATTGCAGCAACCCATAAAGCATAGAGCTCATCAGGTACCTTGTGCTGATCTTTGACCTCAGCCGGCAAAAAGTCCTCACTCGGGAAGAGGGGAATTGGTACCTTGGCCATAAAGTCGGGCATGGGGTAGCAATCACTTAACGCATTCTCTACTAACCAAGCTTCTTCATCAGTAATGTTCCGCCAACGATCGATTGTCACTACTTACTCGCCTCCCCAAGAGCAACCCAGCTCACTGTTCTTGTGTAGGGTGTGGACTCCCAACTCAGTGTCTGGAAATTCTTCCACACTAGCCATCAGTTTGTCTCTTCTTCTGTTTGAGTCATTGTAAACACCTTGGGCGGAGCATAACCAATCACCGGCGCAGCTTTAATCTCAGCGACTGTAGGCGCACGATGCTCGATTATATGGGGCGAATCACTTGGCAGCATACGGATTGCCGTGAGAAGCTGCTGAGTATCTGTATTTAGTGCTTGGTTGTCGCTGAATGGGTCGATTAGTAGGACTGGGTCATCCTTAGCAATCAGCTTGTGTTCTTCTGCAGTAGTCATTTGTACCACCTCCTGGCATATTTCTACTATATATAAGGGGTATTGACCTGTCAACACAATAGTTCTGGTGGTTTAAACTGATAAGAGGTTCTGGGGAAAAGACTCTGCAATAACTTTATATCGCACGAGCATATACGAGCCTTGGTATCTACTAGGTATGCGTTGGAAATAGCAAAGAGCACTCATACGAGTTTATAATCAGCAAAGTATAAGTTTATGTAAGTGTGTATATAAGTTTACTGGATAAAGTACTTTGCTTGGGGTGTATGTGAGGTACCAAGGTGTGAGTTAGACAGCTCATACAAGTTTATAGGAAAGTTAGTATATGTATATGACTAATTTGGTCCATTTGTTATATAAGTTTACTGGGTGAGTATTACGAGGGTGGTTGAGATATGCGTCTCTTTAACGGGGTTGCAAGAAAGGTAGAAAGCAACCAAGTAGTAAGAAAGCGTACTCATACAAGTTTATTAAGTATTTGGTATAAGTTTATGTATATCTGAGTATAAGTTTATATTGAGGTTAATATATGTTTATCTCGGTTGTATCTATACTGTAGAATGGAGCATACATATATGTTTATGAGTAAGTTTGTGTATTGTTCATACATATATATGAGTAGTTAGTTGCTTGTTTTGTGTTTGGGTTTACCTCGTGGTTGGCCTACTACGAGTTGAAGTACTAATACATGTTTATACAGTGAGTATCTTGACAGTGGAAGCACTATAAACCTTTATGGGAAAGCTCCTCAGAGCTACAGTAGTCAGCACGAAGTATGGTCTAGCACACCTATCATATAATTCGGCATTATGCAATAGGGGGGTTCAACAAACATAAGGACAAAACATTGTGAAAAAAGATAGCCTAATGTTGAATGAATCGCCCCGTGTGTGTTACTATATATATATCGCAACAAAGCGATACACACACAACAAACACCCAAGGAGTGATTCAAATGTCAAACACCAAAAACAACAACGCAAAGCTTGTTAGCCCTGAGGCTATCGCGGCCGAATTGAACATCGATACAAAAGCTGTTCGACGCCACTTGCGAACGATTGTTGATCTGCACAATGCAAAGCATGCAGACAATGAGGCCGCGCAAATTGCAAAGCCGGGGCGAGGCGGATCATGGGCTGTTAGCGCCGACATGATCGACGTGATTCGCAAACGTCTCGAATCGCGCCAATCGGGGCGAGCTGTTACGCTTACAGCCGACATGATTAGCTAATCGCCAATCGCCAATCGCCAATCGCTCTATGCACTAAACATGCATAGGGCGCATTGGTGGTGTATATGGGGTATTATGAGCTACCCCCCAGCATCCCAAATCACCTCACCCATATCATACTATATATGCCCGCTGACTGCGCTCAAGAGTCCTTATATACTCGCCCCCCGGAGCTATTTACTCGGTATGCCAAGGCCATTACCCACCACCGGCCAGCGGAAGCCCGCCCCTTTAGCCTATGCCCAAGACTCCCCATATATGCGCCCCCGAGCATATGAGTCCTACACCCAGCCCTACTTATACCCTGCCCCCGGCCCCATACCTCGCCTATATGGGGGGTTAAAAGGGCGCCCCCCGGCGTATATGGGGAGTTAGGGCGAGTATCCCATGCTAGCATGCCCCATCTAGGCTTTCTCCCCTTAGAATCGCGGTCAGCTGAGTTGCTTCACGCAATCGCGCGCAATCGCAGCGAGAGCAATGCCCAATCGGCCAGGGAAGCGCTTTTAATCGCCCCAATCGCGCAGCAAGGGCAATCACTCGGCATTGCTCGCTCAGGCAGCCCAGGATTCTTCCCCGGTAGGGCAGTTTTTCGGCACTTTTGCCCGACTCAGGCAATTTGCGTCTTCTCGGCGTTTTGCCTTGACACCCTGGGCATTACTGTATAGAATGGAGAGCTGGCGACCACCGGCCAGAAGTTTGCGCATATTGGAGCTTTTTTCTCCTTGACACGGGGTTGACAGTGTGATAGAATAGTCGGGTGTCTCTGGAACGCCTGAAGACTCCGCGGACGGCCAAAAGAGCTTCTGGAGCGGCGGTTGAGAATAATTTCAACTTTCCATTTTTCACTCCGGATCTACGAAGCCTTTTGTTGATTTTTCTCAAGAAGAATCCACTGGCCGGTTGTTGCCCGCTCTGGGAAAAGACCCCTTGTCGGGGTCAGATCCTTAGCCCTCCTTGAGTTGGTAGTCCTGGAGCTGGATTCGAGAGATAACCCGTTCGATGAAGTAGTCACCATAGTCGGGATTGCCTAGAGCAAAGTCAAGAAGCCAGTCTCGAGCTTCCTCACCTATGATATCCCCATCGTCGTCCCTGGAGAGAAGAATCATAGCATCGAAAGCAGTAACGGACTTCAAGATCAGCGTGTAGATAGCTTGAGCCTGGATGCGGAAGTAATCGTCCATATCCAGAGAGTCATGGTACATGTTGTCGAGCATCCTCAAGGTCTCATCCTCGAGCAGGTCAGCAAGCTCCTGTTCCGAGCGGCGGTGCTGTTGAGTGAAAGCTTCGGTTGGCATTGGAATCATCTCCTTTTATTTGATTAATATAATTATATGACACCCATGAGCTGATGCGCAACTGCTTGGTTAGAACCACTGGAACCTTTTAGGGCCTCTCCAACCGGAAAGTTACAGTCATTTCCACACCAGCCGAGCCTGCTTCGACTTCAGCTATCCCGATCCGCTTCAGGTAGACGTGGCCGGGCATATCAGGCAGAGTGGTGAATTGGCCCGTGTTGACTATTGTCCCAAGAGCCCAACCTAGCTCAGTCCTCTCTGCAGCCGAGAGCTTGGTCTTACCTGCAGCCCGATCTATCATCTCTGCGGGGGTTAGTTTCTCTGGTACAGTCTTGCCGAGCAAGCGAAGCTCATGTCGCTGGATAGCATCAAGCTGGAGGTGGCCGTAGATGTCAGGCGTGTGGTCATCCCGGCGGAGGTACTCAGCAAAGACGCTGTTAATGCGTTTCTGGTCGCCTATCCGGTCAGCCAAGATTGTCTCAAGGTTTTCCGTCGGCAGGTACTTTGGCTCAATCATCTTACTTCTCCTTCTTATTTGCCCACTGGAACCAGAGAGCTATCATCAGCCCCAGAAAGACTGGGACGGCAACCCAAGCGGGTAGGCCTTTGTCAGTGTGTGTTGCGGTTTCCGCTGCGCTCGCAGCAAGCGTGTAGGTAATCATTGGTTCTCACCCCATGGAATGTTAATCGCGTTGTGTGGGGTGTATAGCCGAGTAGCGTTCGTCACCTTCAGCTGGAGTTCTCTGAGAAGCTGAGTAGCCTCAAAGAGATTCATTGAGACAGTTACCTCGGTAAGATCAGACCTCACCTTGGCACTGTCGTCGTCCTTCACGGTGATCGTGAGATCGATCGTGGGGAAATCGTTCTGAGCGTAGACAGCCTTAGTCACTACCGATCGTAGGTGAATGAGCTGCAGTTTGTTTTTCCTGCGGAAGATTGCCATTGTAGCCTCCTTTACCAGTTGCGAAGTCGTGCCCGATGGCTGTTCAGCCTCATGGTCAGCAGCTCTCGTTGCTGGCGTTCCCTGAGAAGCTGCATCGGTGTGGGCTGCTGTTTCTTTTGGAAAAGCTTCCTGAAGATAGCCATTGTTAGATCCCCTTTTCGGTCAGTAGTGCGTCGATCCGTGTGGCCAGGTCCTCGCGGAAGTCATTGATCATTAGGAGTTCAAGCTGGTAGTCATCCTCGTTGTCGAAGGTCTCTAGTGAGAAGACCTCGTCGAGGTTGCCGTTTTTGTAGAGGTCGCGGATGTCAGCAGCAATGGCAGCTGGGCGGTCGGAGAAGTCGCTGTCGGCAACTAGCTGAGGCGTAACGTCAGCGAAGTAGTCAAGAGCTTCCTTGGCGTAGTTTTGGAGGGTCCTGGTAATGCTCATGGTCGTTCCTTTCGTCGAGGCATTATTTATTAATATAAATATATAACACCCAGGCAACTCAAGCAACTCGTAGTTAGAATCCACCGGCCAGTTGTTGCCTCTCCCCACCAAGTAGCTCCAAGTAGCTCCAAGTAGCTCCAAGTAGCTCCAAGTAGCTCCAAGTAGCTCCAAGTATCACATCAAGCTCTCTTAAGCAACTAAGAGTTGGCATCCAGCGGCCAGTGGTAGCTTGCTCTCATCTTCTGTCTTCTCATATAACGCCAGGTTCATATAGGTTTAGATTGGAGTATATATGTTTAGATGGTCGTATATATGTTTATCAAGCAAGAGCGAGACTGGTTGTTGCGTATCGCGTTGCGTTGCGTCCGTGGTACGAAACGTCCTATATAGGTTTATCTGGAGTTTCCTCTTGGTACCTACGTTAGAATAAATTTGAACACTGTATTTTCCTGCCGGATCTACAAATAATCCGGTCTCTTCCATCCGACCAACCAACGGTGTAAGCAGGAAAGTGTGAAAGACTACCAAGTAGAACCACATATCAAACCTTTTAGGGAAGTACAAGCCGATAGGTTTAAACTCTGAGATTCACAGGTTTCAGACCCCATTCTCCCCATACTCTCATCATCGAGCCCAGCCAGTCACCCAACAATCATCACCAAGCTCTTCATCAAGCCCACCAAAGACTCAGTGAGTAGATTTGTTACTGTTGGTTGTGATGCGTGCGGTGCGGAACGCACAAGCATGCAACGCAAACTACAAGGAATGAAGCAACTTACTAAGAGTCACCCTAAATCTTTTCTTGCCTTATCCCTCAGGTATTGAGCTTTTCTCATTCGAGCCTGGTTCGACAAGCGTGCCTAATTAGTACCA
>SSFP01000080.1 GCA_008015455.1 Polynucleobacter sp.
TGGGCTGCTTCAAAAAATCTTGATAAGCAATTGTTAAGCCATCAACCAAACTAACTCTTGCACACCAGCCCATTTGCTTGAGTCGATCACTATTCATTATTTTTTTGGGAGTTCCGTCAGGTTTACTTTTATCGAATGCTATCTTCCCTTGATACCCAACAACTTGGCCAATCATTTCAGCCAAGTCTTTAATAGTGAGATCTGTTCCAAACCCCACATTGATATGACTTTGCATCGGCTCCGTATATTTATCATAGATAAATTTATCTAATTCCATAACAAATACAGAAGCGGCAGCCATATCATCCACGTACAAGAATTCACGCATTGGAGTACCCGTTCCCCAAATTACAACTTCTGGTGAGTTTTGCTCTTTGGCTTCGTGAAAACGCCTAATGAGTGCAGGAATAACATGGCTATTTTCAGGGTGATAATTATCGCCTGGTCCATATAGATTTGTTGGCATCACCGCTCGGTAATCAATACCATGTGATTGACCATATTGACGGTTATAACTCTCACACAATTTAATTCCTGCAATTTTCGCAATGGCATAAGGCTCATTCGTAGACTCTAACTTACCGATTAAAAGCGCATCTTCAGCCATCGGTTGTGGTGCCATTTTTGGATAAATACAACTTGAACCCAAAAAGAGAAGTTTTTTTACCCCGCTCTCAAAAGCCTGATGAATCACATTGGCTTCTATCATCAAATTTTGATAAATGAACTCAGCTGGATAAGTATTATTTGCATGAATACCCCCCACCTTAGCTGCTGCCAAATAAACTTGATCTGGTTGTTCTTGTTTGAAAAAATTAGCAACTGCCTTCTGATTACATAGATCTAACTCTGCATGAGTACGAGTAACAATATTGCCATACCTTAGGCTCTCTCGTCATTCCCATGGCGGGTATGGGTCAGCGCTTTGCTGATGAGGGGTACACACTGACTAAACCTCTTATTCCTGTTTTTGGCAAGGCGATGGCGATTCAAGCTATTGAGGACTTGCCTAGATCAAAACACCAGTCGCTAGTGCTGCGTGCAGATATGTCTCGCTTGGAGAACATTGAGGCCTCTATTAAGGAATGCTTTCCCAATGCTATCATCAACTTTGTCCCCGACGTTACTGAGGGACAAGCTTGTACCGCCCTCATTGGCTTAGATGAGCTTGAAAAATTGAACTCAGGTAATGCAGAAGATGATTTATCTCCAATCACTTTTGGTGCTTGTGATAACGGAGTCCTCTTTAATCACATGACCTACCAAGCACTGATTGACAATCCTGAAGTTGATGTGATTGTCTGGGGTGCACGAGGTCATGCCAATGCCGTACGTAAGCCGCAGATGTTTGGTTGGATTGATGCAGATGCCCATGGCTTGATTGCGAACATCTCTGTCAAAACCCCTTTAGCCTCACCAGCAACAGACCCGATCGTGATTGGCACTTTTACCTCTAAAGACGCTGGTGATGCACGGCGCGCGATTGATTCGCTGATTGCGCGTAATGGACGCATTAATGGCGAGTTCTACTTAGATTCCTGTATCAACGATGCGATTGCGTTAGGTCTGCGTTGTTATCTACTAGAAGTCGACAGCTTTATCTCTTGGGGCACCCCAAATGATCTCAAAACCTTTGAGTATTGGCAGTCCTGCTTTCATAAATGGGCTCATCACCCCTATCGTCTGGAGCATGATTACCGAATAGATCAATCTGCTTTGGCAGCCCTGCTTGAGCGCTATGCCCCACTCACCCCAGATCTTCCAAAGTCAGTCTGATGAATCAGCCCATGAAACTTGAGCTAGCCATTTTTTTAATCGTGGGTTTGTTAACAGTACTGATTGATTTTTTAATATACCGCGCCCCGATACATTTCAACACATTCGGATTTAATAGTGTCGACATCGCCAAGGGAATCGGTTTTATCGGTGGAACAATCTTCGCCTATTTTGCCAATCGCTTTTGGACTTTTCAGCAACAAACCACCAACTCTGGAAGTGTTACTAGATTTATCTTGATTTATATCCTAGGCTTAAGTGCAAATATTGCCATTAACCATCTGACTATTTCCTGGCTGAGCGATGCGATTATCATCCCTGAATACATTCCGTTGATTGCTTTTGTCTTAGCTACCGGAGTTTCAGCTACGCTCAATTTTATTGGCATGAAATTTTTCGTCTTCACTGATCGCAAGGGCATTCATTCTTAAAAAACCTCTTCTTTTTTATTTTTCGTGAAACTCTCCCTCATCATTCCTTGTTATAACGAAGCGGCCAATCTGCCACTCTTGCTAGATCGCTGCGCTACTCTGGGTGATTTAGCTGATATTGAAGTGATCTTGGTAGATAACGGCTCGACCGATAATAGTCCTGTGGTCTTGCAGGCACTATTACCAAAATACCCTCACTGTCGCACGGTTCGTGTGCCCATCAATCAAGGCTATACAACTTGACTCTCTTAACGACTTAAATGGTTTTTTTGCTATTGCTTTGGTTTGTCCCAAAACAAATAAAATATATCTAATTAGAGATAGATTTGGGGAAAAACCCTTGTACTATCTTCATAAAAATAATCAAATATATTTTTCAAGTTCAATTCTTCCGCTTGTTAGTCTCGATGATCCATCCGACATGAAAGAGGTTTCAGAGCTATCTGGCGGTGGGATTTTAGTGGATGAACTTTTTCCCTATGGCAATATTAAGCAAGTTAATCCTGGATGTTGTGTTGTTTTCGAAGATGGTAATTTATCTGAACTTAATTGGTATCGACCTCAGAAGTTAGACCTTTCTAAAATTTCATTTGAAGATGCAGTTAAACAATATGAGGACCTTCTAATTGATGCCGTTAGAATAAGAGTAAAAGACCAGAATAAAATTGCTATTGCTTTGTCTGCCGGTCTTGATTCAACATTAATAGCGGATACAATCCATAAATTTACTGATGTAAGTGCCGATGCCTATATATTGGCAACATCTGATAAGAGGTTTAACGAATATACCCAATGTATCTTATGTGATGTCTGAGTTAAGGCGCGTTTTGAAGCCAGGCGGTCACATATTAATCAGGGAGCCTATTACATCGATGGGAGATTGGCGCATTAAAAGGCAGAATGTTACTCTTAGGGAGCGGGGAATTCCTGAAAAAATAATTATTGATCTGATAAATAGAAATTTCATAAATGTAAAGGTGAGCTATTGCGTTTTCCCGCCGCTTCAAAAAATATTTACTTTATTTAAAATAAAGCCCTACTTAAATAGAGCAATTGTCACCCTAGATTACTTCTTATCTAGATTATTTTCATTTAACTCAAAATACCATAGAACAAATTTGTTAAGTAAATTTGCCCCTGCAAGTTTATATTTTGTGTGTCAAAAATAAGAAAGTCTTTATGTATATTCTTGGAATTAATGCCTATCACGGTGATTCATCGGCATGTCTGCTAAGGGATGGAGTATTGTTGTCCGCAGCTGAAGAGGAGAGATTTCGAAGGATTAAACACTGGGCTGGATTTCCAAGTGAATCTATTGCATGGTGTCTTCGTGATGCAGGTATTAGCATGACAGATATTGATCATGTTGCCATTAATCAAAATTCTTCGTCAAATCTAATGCATAAAATTCTTTTTTTGGCAAAAAACAACCCGAATATCAATTTTCTGCAAGATAGATTTAAAAATAAAAAACAAAGACATAACATCAAAGTAGACCTTAGTAAGTTGTGTAATGATGCTGTTAATTTTAAATTGCATCATATTGATCACCATATGTCGCATCTAGCATCAGCATATTCTGTCTCAGGATTCAACAAAGCAGCGATTTTATCAATTGATGGATTCGGAGATTTTGCGAGCACTGTCACTGCAATTGGAAGCGGTCAAAATATCGCTGTATCTAATAAAGTTCTATTTCCACATTCTATGGGTATTTTTTATCAGGCTTTAACACAGTGGCTTGGTTTTGCTAATTATGGCGATGAATATAAGGTGATGGGATTGGCTCCATATGGGGAGCCAAAGTATAAAGATCTTCTTCAAAAAATAGTAGCACTCAAGGATGATGGAACCTTTGAATTAAATCTAAAATATTTTACACATCACAACGGAAATGTTAAGTTTGAATGGGTTGATGGCGAGCCTAAAATTGGAACTCTATACACTCCTGCGCTTGTTGAGTTGCTTGGAAATCCCAGGCATGTTGATGAGCAATTAACTCAATATCATAAAGATGTAGCAAGATCTATTCAGGCTGTGTATGAGTCTATCTTACGTCTGGGTTTATAATGTTATTGTAAAGTTTAAGACCGCTAGTATCTTTAAAATACTGAGATAGAATCGCTAGCACGACATTTTTCACGAAGAATCAAATCCCGACCTTTTTTAGTTGAGGTAAGTACACATGTATTTTTTGTACAGAACCCAAGACTTCCACCAGGAGCAAGGCCCTAGCTAAACCATCAGGCATGGTTTGAAGTTTTTCAAAAAATCCTGTTAAACCTTTGAATGGACCCTGGGTGATTTCTAATAAGTCACCTTGATTGAACAATTGATGCAAAGGGTCTTCTTTGGCACAACGCTGCTTGAGACAATCCACAATCGCATCAGGGATCACCACCGGATCGGCAGATCGACCAAATTTAAGGAGCTGAGCAACACCTCTGGTCGAGCGAATAGGAAACCAATTGCTGGTCACGTCGGACAAACGAATGAAGAGGTAGCGCGAGAAGAGCGGCTCAGTAGCAAGCTTAATGGCATGTTGCCGTTTTTTTTCAACCTGACAAGTAGGTAAAAAAACTTCAAACCCTTGTTTCTGAAGATTCTCTAGGGCCCGAAACTCTTCTCGAACTTTGGTCTGAATGAGGTGCCACTTCATGATACGATCAGATACCTAGGATCAATCAATATCACTTGGTGCCGGCTTTGTAACTATTCCAAGCTTTACGCAACAAGACCAACAAAAGACCTACCAACAAGCCAGCCAATAAGCCCAAGACCAAGCTAATACGCTTCTTAGGAAACACTGGCAAATCAGAGACGTAAACAGGGGCTACCAATTTCGTTTGACGAGCGTCTCCCGAAGTAATCAGTGCGTTCAAGCGAATGCTTTCATCGGTTAAAAACTTGACCTCATCCCTATTAGCCAAATATGCCGCTGATAGTGCGGAACCAGATTTATCGGCTTTAGCCACCAGAGATTGAGTTTCTTGTAAACGGACTTGATATTTGGCCAACAAAGATTTAGCCTCTTCAATGTATGGCTTGATAATTAAGCTTTGAGACTCTTTCACGTTTTCAAATAAAGCTTGTGCGCAAGCCAAAGCACCCTCTTTTGATTCCAGTCTGATTTTTAACTCAACGATTGAATCAACGCCCTTAACAGGGGTAAATTTTGCCAACTTTGATAGAGCCTCCTGAGGCATCTTTTTACCTTCTAAGCCACATGCCTTGATCTCATCTTCTGTGTAAGTGCTGGGAACCTGATGGCGAGCAATCAATAAGCTAGGTAACTCAACATTGGATCCCAGAGGATTAGTGTTGTTGTTGTTGATACTAATCTGCGCCATCTGTATTTGTGCAGTGGCTTCATACTGACTTGGAGTCACCATCACAAAGGTAAGAGCAGCAGCCACACCAAGCAGTCCGGCAGCAATGATTGCCTTCCAAGATTCCACCAGGAAATCAACAATGTCTTTTATAGAAATTTCATCGTCAGCGATTGGTTGAAATGATTGCTCTGACATACTGTGCTCGATTCAATACCTTGTTTGTAAAAGTAAGCCAATAAATTGGGTCTATTTATTTCTAATTATTAGAATTTTAACCTGTACCAGATCTGGCCTAGGATTTCATAAAAAATCCATCGGGTGCGCTGAAATCCCACGCTACTAGGGTAAAAATCTACGGGGGTGAATTGGTTCTTTTGATAATACCCCATAGGAGCCTCTACAACCGCAAACCCTTCTTTTTCAAAGATGGCTTTTGCTCTTGGCATATGCCAAAAGTGAGTCACTAAATAGATAGTTTGAATCCCAACTTTCCTAAGAATTTTGGCACTTTCTTGGGCGTTTACTTGGGTGGTATTTGAATTAGATTCAATCCAAGTAGAACCCACTCCTAACTCATACTGAAGTACATTGCTCATCAGTATGGCTTCTGGAATATCTTTTTCATTCACCCTATCAGGTGCTCCACCAGTCACCAAGATGGGTAGCCGAGTTGCTTTTGCTAATCTAGCGCCCAACCTCAATCTTTCCATTGAAGCAACACTCACATCTTGCTGTTGATATTGCGATGGGGCACCCAAAAGACCATACATCCATAATGGCATCAGCTCTTTGTCAGGTTTTCCAGTTTTTCAAAAACCTTGCTAGAAATTATGAACTACCTGCCACGATCGACATAACTGCCATACGGACAGCAATGCCAAAGGTAACTTGCTTTAGGATAACTGCTTGCTTACCATCTGCTACATCACTAGCGATCTCTACCTCGCGGTTCATGGGACCTGGGTGCATGACGATGGCATCGGGTTTAGCTAGCTGAAGTCGTTCTTTAGTTAAACCCCACTTCTTAAAGAATTCATCACCTTGCGGTATTTGATGAGACTCCATACGCTCTTTTTGAATTCTGAGAGTCATTACTACATCAACATCTTTGAGCCCTTCTTCAATGTTGTTGTAAATATTGACACCCATCATATTCAGATCTTTAGGCAAAAGACTTGCTGGACCTATTGCTCTGACTTCTGGACAACCTAAAGTTTTAAGCGCCGCAATATTGGATTTAGCCACTCGACTGTGAATAATATCACCAATGATAGCCACTTTGATCTTCGTGAAGTCTTGCTTGTAATGGCGCATGGTGTACATATCGAGTAGACCTTGCGTTGGGTGCTGATTAGTACCATCACCCGCATTAATCACATGCACATGTGGTGGCAAATGTGCGGCAACCTCTACAGGAGCCCCCGTAGTTTTATGTCTCACCACAAAGATATCCGCTTGCATGGCGACTAAGTTATCAATCGTGTCTAAAAGTGTTTCACCTTTAGCTGTTGATGATGTCTGAATGTCTAAATTAATCACATCCGCAGATAAGCGCTTAGCAGCAATCTCAAATGTGGTTCTGGTTCTGGTGGAGTTTTCAAAGAAGAGGTTAAAAACGTTTTTGCCTCTTAAAAGTGGTACTTTTTTAACTTCTCGGTCTGACTCGCTCACAGCTACAAACTGCTGGGCAGTATCGAGGATGTGAAGAATATGCTCTTTCGATAAACCTTCTAAAGTCAATAAATGGGTAAGTTCACCTTGGTCATTGATCTGAAGTTGGCTTGGAGTTTTAGTCATCTTGGAGTGGTATTTTAGTCTGTTCTTATCGATTTAATGTATTTTTTATTGAGTCGAGGATGTAATTTCAGCTTTATAAACCTCTCAGCACTCTGGCTTCATGAAAGCTGCTCTCATGAGCTCAATCTCAGCATTTGTAATCTGAAGTTTATTTGCCATAGCCTCCCACCCCTGAGTAACCTCTAGAACCTCTTTCATAATTTCTTTGGCCTCTTCATTGCCTAATTCATAGTATTCGGCCGTGGTAATCAAGCTATTGAATAAAGGGCGATTATCATTGATGTCTAAGTTGAGTACATGATCAGCTTTATCAATATTGGGGTTTAAATCGAAAGCTGGGGAAAGTTGCCAACCTGTTTTACCCAAGATAAATCCATGATTACGCAAATGATCGTCTCGATTACTGATTGCCACATTGAATACAGCTCTTCGGAATAACTGAGCTAGATCTGACTTCCGGTTTCCCTTAGACGCATTTTTCAAGATGAACTCTGCGATATCAAGGTAGCTTGTGTCATTACTATTTTCTTTTTTGAGGAGGGTCATGGCAGAAGCATAGTGAATGCGCTGACCATCACGACGATCAAATCGCTTCACAGCAAAAGTTCTGTACTGATTACCCAACTTCAGTAATTTTGCAGGTGGCATATCTATCTTTGCTTTGCAAGCCAATTGATAAGCCAGCATTTCCCAAGCGCCGATGTCCCGATCATCATCCTTGGCTGGAAATTTCGCAATCCACAAA